>MGST01000196.1 GCA_001798605.1 Deltaproteobacteria bacterium RIFOXYA12_FULL_58_15
GGTGGTTTTCTTCCCCGCAACTCTAAACGCGCTCGTAGCGCAATGGCCGGAGACCAACCATGGAACATGTAGCCATCGATCTGGGTGGAAAGGAATCCCAAATTTGCATCCGCAACTCGGATGGCAAGATCATCAAAGAGAAGCGCTGTCAGACTGTGGAACTGGGCGAATATCTTCAGGAGCGTCCCACCAGTCGAGTGGTGATGGAAACCTGTTCGGAATCGTTTGCTGTCGCGGTGGCGGCGCAGTTGGCGGGCCACGAGGTGTGCGTGGTTCCGGCAACTCTGGTGCGGTCACTCGGTGTCGGTGCCCGTCGACTCAAGACGGATCGACGCGACGCCCAGGCTCTGAGCGAGGCATCGTGTCGCATCGACCTCCCATCGGTGCATCTGCGTTCAATTCGTTCACGCGATCGCAATACCCTCTGTGGGATGCGCGATGCCTTGGTGCAGGCCCGCACCCAGTTGATCAACACCGTACGGGGTTGGCTGCGTACGCAGCTGCTCAAGGTAAAAAGTGGCGAAGTCGAGAGTTTCCCCAAACGGGTCCGCGCGGCGGTGCTGAGTCGTCCCGAAGGGATGCCTACATATGTGGAACGTCAGCTCGAGGTGATCGAGGAGTTGACGCCGCAGGTCAACGCTGCAACCAAGGAGATCACAGAACAAGCCCGACAGGACGAGGTTTGCCAACGATTGATGACAGTGCCTGGTGTGGGACCGGCCACTGCAGTCCGATTCACAGCGACACTCGATACGCCGGCTCGGTTCGCAGATGCTCATCAGGTCGAGTCATATATGGGACTGGTTCCCTCAGAAAGATCGAGCTCGGGTCGCACACGCCGCGGTTCAATCACGAAAGCAGGCAATGGAGCCATGCGGTGGCTGCTTGTTCAGGCCTCATGGTCTCTGTGGAGAACCCAACCACACGACCCAATGGTCGAGTGGGCTCGTCGAATCGGAGAACGCCGGGGTCGCACAACCGCGATCGTCGCATTGGCTCGCAAACTGTGTGGTGTCATGTACGCGATGTGGCGCGATGGCACAAATTACTCACCGAAACGTGCGGCTCAGCCAGTCGAGCAGTCAACGTAACGCTCAGGCTGCGCGCAGCGCATTTGCCCAGTCGTCATCATCGAGAGAGTGACAGTTGTCCAGAGGTGAAGATCGCGGGTTTGAAAACTGAGGCGAAGGTCAGCCCTCGAATAACCGATTGCGACTCACCGACGGATTACAACCTATGCGCCCCGAGCGCGAATACTCGAATGCGACAACGCGTCACTCGGGTTTTGACTGGCGACTTACAATCAGAACCGCGACAGGGGAATCTTCCTCAATGGAGACTTGTGTGCTTGACGAGGCGGCCACTTCATACTAGATTTATCGGGGTTTTCTGGCAACTGTTGTGGTAACAGGAGTATCAAGTATCAGCGATCCGAGCCTTCTCGTAATATGTTGTTTCTGCTGGATATTCTAGTCTGACGTCAATTATGTCCAGTTGCACCAATCCAAATTGCCTACGTCATCGGTGGCATTCAGCACGGCGTCGGTGCTGCTTGGTGTCACCGAATCGAAATCATCAAACCCTGTTGTCTGGGTTACGCAACTTCCAAGACCGTAACCAGCGGGGAAGTCAGCAGGCCAATTCGTACTGCAATCACCCTGAACGAAAATGATAGCGAATCGATCTGTCGCACCGTACCAATCTTCGGGTTGGGACTGGACTAAGGACGACATGTCGGAGCCGTCGACGACATCGCCATCAAAAAGGTGGACATTGGCAACACCCAGCTTGCAGGCGCCATAGTCATTCAAGGCAGCCGTGGGTGGATCGTTGGCAAGGGCCATAACGTACTTTCCTGCCTGCGCATCGTAGCAACCCTCGCCAAGGGTGTAATCATGGTCGGGGCTGCCGGAGGTTACCACCCAGTCAACATAGACCTTGACGGTTGATGGTATCGTCACGCTTGCGGCGTTGTGAACCGTGCCTTCCACCATGAATCCGGTCCTTGTGTAGCTCTCACAGAACGCGTCGTTGTTGTTATGGTTGTTGTTGTCGCCGTTTTCCTCTTCATCATCGCCACAGGCACCCAGCAACAGAATAGGCAACATGCCCATCAGACATACCAATCGTGTCATTTCATACCCTCCAAAAGCTGGAGGCGCACCAAGGCGCCAAGTCAAATTGTTGCTGCAATCGACGCTGCGTTGCGGCAAAGAATTCAAAACTCAGAATTCGGTGACCCACGCCTTGGAGATGTCAACCCGTATTGCCAATTTTGCTCCGGGTATTGCCAGGAAACCGCTTTCAGGTTTCTAACCCTGCATGAGGGCTAATGGACAGACAGGCAATCGAGCGATTGTATCGCGAATACGGGCCGACGGTGTATCGCCGGGCATGCAATATCCTTCGCAGTGAAGATGACGCGAGGGAAGCCATGCAGGACGTATTTGTGACAGCCCTCACCAAGGGGAACACTTTCCAGGGTACGAGCACGGTCATGACCTGGCTCTACTCTGTGACCACCCATCTCTGCCTCAACCGCATCAGGTACGGGAAACGTCGTGCCGAGTTGATGCAAGGATTCGATCCAGAATCGTGGACCACAGCCACTCCCCACCCAGAACTTGTGCAGACGATCCACAGTGTGTTGATGTCAGTGCCGGAGAAGCTCGCCGAGGTCGCGGTCTATTACTACCTCGACGACATGACCCACGACGAGATCGCCAAGATTATGGGCTGCTCGCGCCGGAAGGTGGGTTACTTGTTGGACAAGTTCCGAGAGCAGGTCACCAAGAAGGAGGATTCCGAATGAACGTCGATGCCGAACAACGCCGACGCCGGAAGTCTCCGGAGTGTTTGAGCGACTTCCAACTGGATTGCCTGGTGGTGGGCAAGACAGCGGGCGACCTGGATACCAACGCGCAGAATACCTGGGAGAGTCACATCGCGACTTGCGAGCTGTGCGCACAAAAGTTCTTACAGCTCAAAGCTCGGCACGAACAGTTTTCGACTGATTTGCCGTTGCCCGTGATCGCGTCCGAGACCCTCATGAAGGTCGAGCGCAAGACCAAGGGGCGCAAATCATCGTGGGCATGGTTTTCCGGCGCATTTGCAACGGCAGTCGCGGCAGCCGCGATTGTTCTGGCTGTGGTTTCGACTGACCCCTTGTCGGAGGACGGCATGGGCACGCGGCTCAAGGGCAAACCGAGTTTTGGCGTCTTTGTGAAACGCGGGTCAAAGGTGTTCAAGGGCGAGAGCAACGGCAACGTCCTCGCCGGCGACCGCCTTCGTTTCGATTACACAAGCGGGGAACCCGCATTCTTTGGGATCGCGAGCATCGATGCTTCGCACGCGGTGAACCAATTCGTTCCGCCCGCTGGAGACCAACCGCTTGAAGTCAAGGCTGCGAGCGATGGTGTGATCGAAGGTGCCATTGAGCTCGACGACACGGTGGGTACAGAGCAGATCGTCGGTGCCTTTTGTCCTACTTCTTTTGCGATGGCGAAGTTGCTGGCGGGAATGAAGAGACTGGAAATTGCCGCAACCACCATCGTGAAACCGGCGGCGATGGGTTTGGATGAACGTTGTACTGTGCAGGTCTTCGTGTTGAACAAGGTGTCGAGGTTGGAATGAGGTGCCTTGTTGTTCTCATTGGCATTAGCTTGTCCGCACCACCACTCGCACGCGCCGGTGTGGTGAAGTACGGTTTGATTGCTGGCAACAACCGAGGCGAGCCGCAGGAGGTCGAGCTTCTCTATGCTCAGGACGATGCTCGGCGAATTGCGCGTATACTTGAGAGGGTTGGCGGATTCCGTCCCGAGAACCTCACGGTCCTTGCCGAGGCTTCTTCGGACGACTTTCGCACCGCACTCATTACCCTCAACGATCGGATTCGACAGGACCTTCAAAACAGTGACAACGAAGTGCTCTTGTTCGTTTTCTACTCGGGTCATGCTGACTCCGATGAGCTTCACCTTGGCAAAACAGCGTTACCCATACCAGAGCTGCGGCGACTTGTGAGAGGATCTGCCGCGTCCTTTCGGATTCTCCTGCTTGATGCGTGCAAGTCAGGATTTTTGACTCGAGTCAAAGGCGGGAGACCCGTCGAGTCCTTCGATATCCAGGTTGACGACAAGCTCGGCACTGAGGGAACGGTGTTCATCACGTCGAGCGCCGCGGACGAAGATGCTCAGGAGTCGGATCAATTCGGATCATCGTTTTTTACTCATTTCTTTACCTCCGGGTTGTTGGGGGCTGCGGATTATTCACGAGACAACAAGGTCTCCTTGGCCGAGGCCTATCGGTACGCACATGAGCAGACAGTAAAGGCGACAAGCAAGACGTGGGCGGGGACACAGCACCCAACATTTCAATACGACATCAAGGGAAAGGGCGACGTCGTGCTCTCCGACCTTGCTTTGGACCGGTACGACAAGTCAGCGCTGACGTTTGAGACGCCGGGCCATTTCCTGATCATGAAAAACAACGCGTCGGGGTCAGTGGTTGCGGAGGTGAGCAGCCTTGAGACCAACCGACGGGTTGTGGTTGAGCCTGGGACGTATTTCGTCCGCGAGCGGCGTGCAGATGAGCTGCGCGAGGGGACCGTTGCCGTGAGCTCCAATGAAACCACGGCAGTGCGTACCGACGAATTTGAGCGAATTGGTTACGCACGCCTGGTTCGCAAGGGCGGTACCGGAAGGCGGATAGCCCACGGGCCACAGCTGTTCTATCGGTTTCGCGGTGAGGTCTTGAACGGATTGGGCCCTATGCATCTCTTCGGGGTCAGCTACCCCGTAGTCTTGCCGTGGTTTACTCTCACGCCGCGTATTGGCTACGGGCAAGCGCGCGCAGAGAACGACATCCTCGAGGTAGAAACACGGGAGGTGGATCTGCTCGTGGCTGCCACGCGGGCGTTCGATTGGTCTCGTTTCACCGTTGCCGCTGGATTGCAGATCGGTGGGGCGTATTGGGGACAGCGATTTGAGACGCCGGGTCTCGCCCCGGACAGAGACGCTTTCGGCTTCCTTTTTGGGGGGATTGGGACCGCAACTGTTCATCTGCCTGAGGGTTTTCATGCTGAAGTGACAGGCGAAGCACTAACCTATCTGGTGGGGATTGGGGCCGATAGGGAGGGAGGGGGCGTTGGGACAGCGTTGACCTATGGATTTGGTGTCAGTTGTGGGAGATTTTTTTGACCGAGGTTGCCGAAAACCGAATGCCAGGTTTCCAAGAAAGACAAATCACACCGGTGCACCCGGTCGAAACCTGGAGGAACGTCATGAGATTCTATTCGGCAGCTCTTATCCCCTTATTCGCGTTCTCGCTGCTGTCGGCATGCGGAGATTCCCTTGCAGACATCCATTATAAAGGAGACGCATTGGCGACGATTCGGGGCGAGCTCCACATCGAGGCGACGAATCGACCCAACGATACGCTCCAAGTAACTTTGGTATGGGCCGTGGAGGACCTCATCGATTTTCGCGTCAACGAGGACATTGCGTTAGAAGGGGACTCGTTTGGGCGATACGAAATCGAGATGTTGGTGCCGCCACCGGACGCAGCTTTGAACGTCGATCCCGAAACCGGCGGCAGGATCGGTTTTGCCAACATCTTCGCCTATGACGACCCCAACGGTGACGGACCGATCAACCTGGGCAACATCGAGGCTGAGAACTACGCCACACTGTTGTTCCGCATGCGTGGCGGCTCCCCCAATATCATGCTGGGTTACGCCAAAGACTCCTTTGACGTAGGCACGAACATTGCGAACGAGCTTGGAACGGCTCTCTCCCCTGGCTATTTTCTCGTTCGGTTTGATGGCGATTGTTACTGTCCATTTTCTAGCGATCCGTGCCAGGACTCCAACGGGCAGACGTGCGACGTGCGCCTCGACATGACGGTGCTGCCGCTCGACACAGATGTTGACCTTTCCCTCGTGAACGACATCTCCGACTTCGAGGCGGTTCCTACTCCGGATTGGCTGTTCTTCTAGGCGATCGTCCACGGAACAGACGGCACCTGAGAGTAGGGGCGTAGCGGTTCTTTGAGCACATCCCCATCAATAGCTTTGTAAGCTTTTCGAGCTTCTGCGCGCTTCTGCGCTTCTGCGACGGATGACACAACCGAGAACGGCACCAGCCGATACTGTCTGTAACTGGGCTTGGGGTGCAGGAGAGGCGGTTGTGACAATGTTGATGTGCGAGACCGTTGGAGCAGTTGTCGGCAGAAGCGGCAGCGGGTGGGAGAAACTGCTGTCCGATCTCGCAGAGAAGAATGAAACGGAGAAACTCACCGCCGCCCTGACGGATCTGGAAAAGGAAGTCGAAGAGGAAAATGGACTGCGGCAAAAGATCTGGTCACTCAACAGCGGCGAGCTGAAACCGTTGGTGCACAGCATTGATCCCCATAAGACACAGTTTCGGGGGATGCTGCTGAGCCAAAAGAGGCAAGCCGTATACGAGACTCTGGAAAGGGAGATCGAACACGAGCGGATTTTTTTGCGTCCCGAATACCGGACAACCTTGGCCAATATGGGCCGTCTTCCAAGGTGTCTGTGGAACATCGCAAGAAATCACGATATGTCTTACCAACTCGAGACCGAGGGTGTGCAATACGATGGGTTTCATAAATATGTCGGACGCGGACGCGGATCGAAATCGTATTTGATCAAGAGTGGCAGGGGGTGCGATCTCGAGATCGACACGAGGTTCGTGAGTCTGCCTACGGCTGACGGACAACAGAAACAGAGTACCAGTAGCAGTTACTTCAACTGCTGTGGTGATACCAGCGGACACTATTTCAATGTTGTCAACGCCTTTCGCACAACAATGGGTATCCAACACCCCATTCCCGCGGGTGCCGGAGCAGCGGTGATAGCGGAACAGATCCGCACGATCGGTGATCCGTCCAAACTGCAAATCTTCTCCATCCAAGCTGTCGTTGATGAGTGCAGTGAGAAATTGGTCACAGCCAACGGAGATCTCATTGCGGGTGCCGATTTTTTTGACACCTTCTGGGGAAAAGTTACCTCAAAGGTTTTCGAGCAGCTAGGTTTGGAAATCGACGAGGTAACCATCCATGTGGGTCCCCCAAGCAAGCAGCCGGGATGGCTTCCGCGCGTCGATATCGATGTCAAGGTTCGCCAACCGTAGAAAACCGTTGCGGTCGGTGCTACTCAATCGCCAGAGTCGCCTCTCGGACGGCGAAGCCGTCGGCCCCGAAGATGCAATTGCTCAAATCGACAGTTGCCGCTTTGGCCTCGATGTTACCAGTGAGGTGTGCGGCGGTGGGCCAATCGATCGCGACGTGACGTACGTCGACTGTGGCAGCGGCCAACGGATCGCTGACACCGGCAGGCACCATTGGGGCGATGAACGATTGGTTGCCAGCGAACAACACGTCCCACTCAGTCACCACGCCGTCGCCATTGGGTTGTGATGCCAAAGTCACCCAGTTGTAGTCGTGCCCTGCAGCCGATGTCGGCGTGTAGGACCGATCGCTGATCGTCGTGGGGAGATTGGGGAACGGTGGGAAGGCCCTGCCCGTCATGTTCAAGCTGCCGCTGGGCTCATGATAGCTGACGAATGCGGTGGCGCGGTGACCCTCCTCTTGGGTGCGGCGTGGCAACGCCATCACCACAGTGGCCCACCGATCACCGGCCTCGGAAGGCGGCGCGGCATGGAACAAACCGACGTGACCGTCGGCCACTGTCTCTGGTACTTCAGCGGGGCAAGTGTTGATGACGGGATCGGAGTCGAAGGTACAGACGTTGCCGCCGTTGACGATGCCGTCGAAAACGCCGGCATCTTGGCCGCCCGAGCGATCGGTGCAGTTGCCCTCTGTACAATCGACCGCTGCCGTGAGCCCAGTGGTTACAAAGCCGGCCGCAGTCAGCACCCCCGTCGACACCATGACGCCGGCAAGCTTGCGCCCGTCGTCGAAAGCGGGATCGGTTGGCAGTTGAGGCAGTCTGATGTCGGAGAAGACAGACATGGGTGCAATGGGGGCGAGCTTGCCGAGTTGACCGGTGTCGAGTCTGGGGAACTCCGAGCTCGTGGGACGATCACCATATGCGTCAGCGATGTAATCCTCCCAACTCGACACGGGAGCAGCTTCCAGCACGAGATCTGGGTGAGTGGCCAGCGCGAATCCGGCGAGCATGGGGACCATTGCCGCAGAGACCTCCAGAGCGCTCTGGCAATCCTCATCGCAGCTGCAATCGCCCTCGCACGTCCCTTCGAGGGTGTTGCAAGCGCATTCGCCGTCTTGATAGCCGAGCCATTGGCCCAGATCTGCGAACTCAGCCAAACCCGCTTCGCCGGCCAGCATTGTCGCCCACCGCGGGCCGGGGTTGGCCAACACATCGACATGGGTTTTGATCGCGGCGCTGCCGAGGCCCATCACGACGTTGCCGGGCAACGCAATGGTGGTATCGATGAGGTTGGGGATGACGAAGTCATAACAACCTGGAGGTGGCGGCGCGAGCTGACAGTTGACTCCGGAGTCGAGGGAGAACAGCTGGGTGCCGTGTTCCCGCACCAACTGGGCAAACGGAAAGCTGGCGGCTGCGAAACCCAATCGGACGGTCTTGGTGTTGCCGCCGAGGACAATCTGCTCGTAGGCATCGAAGTCGGCGCGGCCCGTAAAACCCGCCAATGAAGGCACAGGATACTTGCGGCGCAACTTCACAGTTACCAGTTGATAATCCGCCGGCAGCCCCACCACCGACAACGGGTGGTAGTCCGCATGGAAGACAGTGAGGGTGTACGGATTGCTCACCGCCGTCGTGGTCGCGACGCGGCCGTTGGAGTCGGTAGCGCCCATGGCCATATCATCGCGGCCATCATGGTTGAGATCGACTTGCACCAGCGCTTGGGCGATGGCCCGAACATCGACTTGATCGATCACACGGACGCACAGGGCGCTGTCGCAATCGACGGCCGGATCCGGCTTCGCCTTGGGCCCCGCCGTGGAATCGTCACCGCAACCACACATCCAAACGAGGATCGAGCACAATGGGAAACAAACAAGGGAACGGAAAGAACGGGAACGGGCAAAGGACATCACAACCCCCATCAGACCTAAACACTCAAGGCCCCGGGTTGTGATGGCAAACGCGCAATTTGTCAGGCCGCGGCACCGGCCCCTATCAAGAAACTACCAGTTTCATGGCTCGTGGAGCCGCCATAACGGCGGCATGGGGAACTAATCCGTCACTACGCAGGTGATCCCCCGGAATTCGATGCGCCTGGGCGAATCCTCGCCTCGGACATACCGGTTTTCTGGGCAACGCTTGGTGGCCACCGA
>MGST01000197.1:0-3598 GCA_001798605.1 Deltaproteobacteria bacterium RIFOXYA12_FULL_58_15
GCCTGTGAGGACCGAACTCGGAGTGGCGGTGAATGTAGCGAGAACAGGCGCGACGGCTTGGGGTGTGGTGGTGATCGTCGTCTGCATCAGGTAACCGCCCGCACTGTTGGTGCAGGTTAGCGTGTAGGTCGTGGCGCTCGTAAGTGAAACGCTGGTGGTGGTTCCAACGGTCAGAGTTCCGACGCCGTGGTCGATGACACACGTTGGCGTGGGCGCGGGGCTGTTTGCATACGTCCATGTCCAGGTGACATCGGACTGTTGGTTCTCCACAACCGATGACGGCGTGGCTGTGAACGTTTCGAGGATGGGGGCCACCGGCTCAGCCACGACGGTCAGTGTGGTCTCTGCCGTATCGCTGCCCACCTTGTTCGTGCAAGTCAGCGTGTAAGTCGTGCTATCCGTGATCGCAATATTCGTTTCCGCGCCGTTCGTCACGGTCCCGACGTCGTGGTCAACCGTGCAGGTGGGCTCTGGGGAAGGGCTGTTGGAGTACGTCCAACTCCACGCAACATTTGTCGGTGTTCCCGCCACAACGATTGAAGGCGTTGCCGAGAATGACGCAATGATCGGTGCGATCTCCAAAGGATTCGACGACGGGACGCAATGAAGATTGGTTGGATCGCGCGGATCCTCCCATTCGTAGCCAGGGTAACAGGCTGCGTCACCGTCGCCGAGCAGGGTGCAATGATTCGCCGGGGTGCAGTCATCGTCGCCCACCAATACGGTGTCGCATGCGCCGCTGATTGTGGCTGCAAGGGTCGCTGCAACTAGAACGGAGAAATTGCGGTTTTGAGTGCCCATAATTCTTATTCCCTATTGGCCACCTTTTCGGGCTGGCGCGAAATGATTTCAAAACGTTGGGTGTCGCTCTTGTCGGTTTGTTCTGCACTTGCCCAGCGACACGGGTAATCTTCAACAAAAGTTCATCGCGAAGCACATTTTTTCAACCCCGCCCGCGCGGCATCCGCATCTGTGGCATTCAAACCCATGCCCAGGGCCCGTAGATAAGCGGGCGCCGCCTGGTCACATCGTCCCTGTCTTTGCAGGATATCGCCCTGAAGGCGGAAGAGCTGAGCCCTTTTTCCAGTCACCCGTGGGTCATCGAGGAGACGTTCCACCAATGTAAGTGCATCATCGTCGCGATTGAGAACAAAGAGGTTTTCTGCCTGAGCCTGTATGACTTCGACTTGCAGGGGCGAGTCCGGATGGCGACGGTCGAGCTCGTAGAGCAAGGCGAGGGCCTGTTCGTGCTCGTTCTGCTTGGCCAATTGCGTTGCGGCGTCAAAAGTTTGGAGCTGCCAAGCCCAGGGATCTTCCTTGGGGGCCTGTTCTTGCAGTGTCGACTCACGCTTGGGTGTAACCTTTGTGGCGGGTTGGAAGATACGAGCATCTTCTCGAATTGTCGCTTCTCGACTTGTCGCGTCTCGGCTTGTCGCTTCTTGTGATTCCAGAGGAGGAGAAACAACGACAGATGGTTGGGTCGGCCGAGCGGGTCGAAACACAGCAGCCGTCACGCCCAAGCCGGTGACGACGAGCACTGGCAAGGCAATCTTGACGATTGTGGAGGCGGTGATCGCAGCTTTAACGCCGGCGGGGGCCAATCCCAAGGCGGTGAGTGCCACAATCTTGCGTCGAATTACCGCAGCGTTTCGCTGGGCTCTTTCGTTGTCGAAGTCCGAGAGACCAGCTTCTTCCAACAGCGCACCTAGGTCATCGGAGTCAACAAAGCGGGCAGGGTTTGATTCGATATTCATGAGGCACGCTCCTCGATCCCTTGGCGCTGCAGCATTTTCGAAAATCCCTTGCGTGCGTGATGCAAACGGGTCCACACCGTGCCCTCGGGAACACCAAGAAGCTCGGCTATGGCTTTTCCCTCGAGTCTTTCAAACTCGTAGAGGACAAACACCTCGCGCTGGGAAAACGGAAGCTCACCGACAAATCGGCGCAGAAGCTCGATCTTCTGGTTTCTTTCAACGTTCCCATCGGGTCTTACGGCCTCGCCATCCACATGGCTTTCGGCAAGCCGCGTCTGCAAACGGAGCCGGCGCCATGCACCCCGTTTGTGATGCCTGCACACATTGGCCGCAATGCCATAGAGCCACGCCCGAGGTTCACCAAGACGAGCGTCAAACCGGTGGCGGTCTTTGAAGGCCGTAAGGAAGCTGTCCTGCACCAAATCATCGACATGGGGCCCCTTGCCGGTCAGTCGGCCTATGGTGCGGCCGATGAACTCGCCGTGCTCCCGATACAGGGCGTCAATGTCGAGCTTGCCCTCGTCAATCCCGTTGTTCATCACCAGGTCCATGGCTGCCAATGCAACATTCACATAATCCACTTGCCCAGCTGGACCTGCCACCATTACATTTTCTTCGACCAAATAGGGATGACCACAACGCACCCTAAACGCATCCACGGAAGTGTTGTGGTTTCACGACGGGTCGTCTCTACCTGGTTGATGAGAGGAGCCACGGCCAGCTCGGGACCGATGTGAATGCCTCTCCAGGCGAACAACCAAGTGCCCTGGGCTTCGGCATAGAAAAGCCAATTGCGATAATTGTTGGCAAAACCAATTCCAGAAACCATGAGCGGACCGACGCGAAGAGCCAAATTCAACAACCAGTTCTCTCCTTGGTAGCGCCAACCCACACCCAGCAGGAAGAAAGTCTCAATGAAATGCCCGGCCCCGAGACCGTGGGGCATGCCGAGTCTGATGGCTGCACTGCTTACGAGCCCATGACGCCTTCCGCCCACGTCAATCAGCACACCCGCATCGAGACTCGCACTTGGTTTTGGCCATCGACTGTCGACGGCTGTGAAGACCGACGCCTTGTACTGGGTCACATCATTCTCGATGACAATCTCTCTAACTTCTGGCGGCACCTTCGGAAGCGGTTCCTCCTGCCATTTTTCACGGGGGAACTCACGCAAGAAGCTCTGCAGCACAGCGGCGATGAGCTCGATGGCGCTCGGACACGACTCCGGAACAATATCAAAACGCCTCTCCATCACGACTTCGCCCGTAATGGTTACAACACGAAGAGTGGCGATGGTTCCAATGTCTCCCCGATTGACCGTGGTTCCAAGGTCTCGCGGATTGACTGTGGTTCCAAGGTCTCCCGGATTGGCCGTGACACTGACAATCGCGTTTTCCGCAGCGCCGTACTCCTCCAGGATTTGGCCGAGTCGCGATTGCAGACCCCCATTGTCCAAACACGCAGTCTGATTCTCGATGTGCAAAGTCGGGCCTGCCCAAGCCAAAGACCGCCAAAGCAGAAGACCTACCGTAACCGCGAGTCTGTGCGCCACAAATTGCCACACCTTCTTGTGCCTGGTTATGTCGAGTTCCTCTCAGTCATAACAGGATTCGTGGGGAATATTAACGCCTACCTCCGCCGTCGACAACGATGAGGTGTCGTCAGCCGCTGTTCGTAGAGCTACCATCTGTTCGTAGGGTTCGTCGATTCGAGGAGCGGCCGTCTTTCATTAATTTTCGTAGCGGGTGTATGGTAACAAAAACCAACATGACTGGGGGTGGTCCAATGATGATCTCGTTTTCCCATGATAGCCTGAAGAGGAATTCACTGTGTACGGTTGGCCT
>MGST01000197.1:3615-9306 GCA_001798605.1 Deltaproteobacteria bacterium RIFOXYA12_FULL_58_15
CAGGCTGCCAGGCCGATGCGGGTCCGGTTCGTCAAAACGGAAGTCCCACTGGTGATTCGGTTGGTGGTGATTCGATTGGTGGTGATTCGCGCGATGGCGATTCCAACACAGGCGGCGACCAGCTGCCTGGCGACCCCGGCGGTGACATTCACGCAGGGGATGCGACAGACAACCCAAGCAACTGCCCTGTCGATGAAGTGTTGATCTGGGAAGACATTCCCTGTCGTTGTGGATCCGATCGTCACGACGTTCTGCCGGGAAGCCAATGTGTGTGCGATGACACCGGGGAAATGTCCTGCTCGCTGAGTTGCCCGGTCCCAAACAAGATGGAGCGATCGTTGTGGGTGACCGGCGGTACCATCGATCCCGTCTGGGAGGATCTCTCCATCGCACAGACAAACGCCGTCGTTGTCGTGTGGATTCCCACGACAGGCGTTTGTAGCGGCGTGGTGATCGCCCACGGTTTCGCTTTGACTGCAGCGCACTGCGTGTACGGCCACACCGCAGCGGACGGTGTTTATGTCGACTTTGGGCCCAACCCGGGCGATTACAATCCGGATGACCGGGCGACAGTCACCTCCATCTACCCGAACTATGACGCAGACCTCGCGCTCCTCGTGCTCGATCGCATGCCTGTTGAACGCAACGTGCAGCCGATCCCGATCAACCCCAACGCCGCCCCCGGCGTGGGTGACAGTGTCTTGATTGCCGGAGTTGGCGGCAGCAATGTGGCGCATCCCGTGCGCACTTTTGCCGAGATCTTGATCAACGCGGTCACCCCCACAGAGCTGTTTGTGGACGGCGGCGATGGTGTCGGGACTTGTTTCGGCGATTCCGGTGGCCCCTTGCTCAACCGGGTGGGCGATACCATTCGAGTCTCGGGGGTTGGCAGTCATCTCGCTGGCGATCCGCCGATTTGTGGCGAGGTCGACGCCGCGTACGCGCGAATCGATCTCGAGTGGGTAGAGTCGTTGATCGGTCGCACGGAGCCGGTGTCGAGTGAGCCGTGTGCCGACGTCACCAGGGTAGGTGGGTGCGTGGGCTTGGGGTCACAGCGCGCAGTCTATTGCGAGACCGAGGAGCTGAGAGTTTTTGACTGTCCGGGCTTGGATCATTCTGGGTGTGGCTGGGACCCGACAGCTTTGGGCTATCGCTGCATCACGGGCGACGATCCCTGCCAAGGCCTCAACCTCTCCGGCATTTGCGATGAGCACATCATGCGCTGGTGTGACAATGGCGTGGTCAAGGATTTCGACTGCAGTGCCTGCGATCTGCAGTGCGGTTGGGTAGGCTTCCCTCAGGGATACAGCTGCATCGAGCCCCCCTGCGCCGGAGTTGGACCGGAAAACCGATGCGTCGATGACACCCTCCTCTATTGCAGCGACGACGGCACCACACTGCACGCTGTGGACTGTCCCAGTTTTTCCGCTGACACATGCGGTTGGCACGAAGAGAGCGGCACGTACACCTGCATCTATCTTTGATACATTTCACGCTGCCAACACGAGCTGCGACTACTCATTCCGGTGCGGAGACTTCCTCATGACTCACGACATGGCACGCAACGACTTGTTGGCCTTCGAAGCGGCACAACCCGTCAACTTCTGGCGTGCGGACCCCCACCTCCAACAAATACTCCGTCATTGGGTGGGTGCAACTCCATTCGCTTCGTGGGAGCACCACCTTGACGCCTTCGGGGCCGAGACAGCCGGTCCGATTGATGCGGCCGTAAGGCGAAACAATCTTGGTCACAACCTTCCCCGCGAGGAACGCTGGTCGCCTTACGGGGAGCGAATGGAAGAGGTGGAACATCACCCGAGCTTTCACCTAGCGGGCCGTGGCATTTACGCTGGCGGCGTCATTCCGGCTGTGGCCAAGCGTGGCAACAACGCCAAAGCACTCGCCCTGTTCTACCTTTCGTCCCACGTCGGCGAAGCCGGCCACAATTGTCCGCTGGCGTGCACAGCGGGTCTCATCAAAGCGCTGCGCGAAATCGGCTCCACTGAGCTGCAGGATCGCTATATGCCGCGGTTGACGTCAACAGACTACGCGACTCTGGCGCACGGCGGCCAGTTCCTCACCGAAGTGCAAGGTGGATCGGACGTTGGTGCCAACACCGTGCGTGCCGTGCCAACGGGTGCGGCAAACATGTGGGAATTGCACGGCGAAAAATGGTTCTGTTCCAATGTCACGGCTGACCTCATCCTCGTCACAGCCCGTCCGGACGACGCCCCTTCTGGCACCAAAGGGTTGGGCCTGTTTCTCATGCCACGTCGGTTGCCGGATGGCAGTCTCAACTCGTACTCCATTCGGCGCCTCAAGGATAAGATTGGCACCCGCACGCTGCCGACAGCCGAGCTCGATCTCAATGGTGCCATGGCGCATCAGGTGGGACCGCTAGACTCCGGCTTCCGCAATATGATGACGTATGTGATCAACACCTCCCGTGTCTTCAATGCCGTCGGCTGCGCCGGAATGGCACATCGAGCATGTCTCGTAGGGCAGGGCTACGCCGCGCATCGCCGGTCGTTCGGTGCGCCAATCCTCCACTATCCATTGGTCCAGGAAACGCTGGCAGATATGCAATCAGAGACACGGGCCATGGTGTCCGGAATCTTCTATCTTGTGCATGTCCTAGACCGCATCGAGCGCGGCGAGGCCAACGCGATTGAACAACATTTTTGGCGCGTCGGCATCAATCTCAACAAGACACGCAATGCGATCTCGTCGCACGAAGTCATTCTGTCAGCACTCGAGTTGCTGGGCGGTAACGGCACCATCGAAACTTTTTCAGTGGTTCCGCGATTGCTGAGGGACAACGTTGTTTTTGAAAACTGGGAGGGCAGCCATAACACGTTGTTGATGCAGGTCTTGCGCGATTGCCAAGTGAAGAAGATGCATCAATCGTTCTTCCAACATCTGTTGCAACAGGCACAAGGGCACGCCCGGCTAACCGAGGTCCTCATCACCACCCGTGACGACTTCGACGTTGCCATCAAGGGGGATCAGGCGCTCGCCACCCTCAACATGCGATTTTTCGGCTCACGCATGGCCTGGCTGCAGTGGGCTGCGGCCATGCACCAGGACGGCACCGAACGTCGCACTGTTGATCACTTCCTCAATCGTCGTTTCGCCGAAACGGCTCCCCATGATCTTGACTACCTGCAACGCGTCAAAGAGCTCGTTATGGCGAGCAATTCTACCTAACGGGCGAGCCCTGCATGCGGTACACGGTCACCAGGTGGCCACCCGCAGACGTTCCAGACGCGCATGTTTAGCCAGAGGTCCCTTAGGGAAGCTCTCAGCACTCCACCGTGGGCATAACCGTCTTCACCTGCGGCGACGGTACCTCGACATGGGTGTCGACGTGCCGCTCGAGTACATTCTTCTTCTGCATGGACTGTGAAACCAACGCTTGACTCGCCGCCACCGTACCAACGAGCCCAACCACGAAGGCAACAACGAGAACGAAGGCATATCCGAGAAATGATAGTCTTTGCATGACGGGCAGATGACAATGCAACTCAAGTGCCAGAACGGCCAAATAAAAAACGTCAATATTTCAGTACGTTAGGACGCAATCATTTCGTGATCTAGATCACGAGCCCGACACTGGGGTCGCGATCAGTGTCAAAGTGGAATGCAGGTCGCCAGCAAGCAACGCTGGCCGGGGCGACAATCACCATCAACGGAGCAACCACGGCAGAGACCGAGCAGATTGCAGGTGTGCCCCGGACGACAGTCCTCGTCATCACGGCAGGTGCCATTTGAGCGATAACACGATCCATCTTGGGGATCGCAGGCTTCATTGTCCGCGCAGGTAACACCTTCACAGGGATTGCCGAGCTTTGGAAAGCAGGTTGCAGCGAGGCACTCTTCGCTCGCACTGCATTGGTCGTTCGACTGGCAGCCAAAGCACAACCCCACCACACACTGCAACGGCGGCACACAGTCGTCAGCGGTGTCACAGCCATACTCGTCAACACAGTAGTTGAGCAGCGGCAGGCAGCTCTTTGCTTCGCCGCACTCATCATCGTTGCGACAGGTGGGCGCACACTCACCGGTTGACAGAATACAGCGCTCGCCGTCGGGACAGTTGGCATCAATGCACTCCCCGGCGGTGCCGAGATCAGCAATGATGCAAGCGCCCATCACACACTTGTTACCAGCCCCACACTGCAGGTCATCCAAGCACCCCACACAGACCCCAGCCTGACAGCTAAGCAACAACCCGCCTTGCCCCATGCAGTCTGCCACATCTGTGCAGGTCATGATGATTTCACCGACCCGCGACACACACGCATTGGCATCGCAACGCCGACCCACGGAACAATCGCCGTCCTCATCACACCACCCCTCGATAGGCACACACTCAACCCCGACCTCGGGGGGGGGACAGACGGTCCCCGGCTCGCACATCGCGGGGTTACAGACCACCACCCCAGGCTCGCACAACCCGAGGCGCGTGTTACAAATCAACGCCGAATTATTGCAGTCGCTGGTCTGTGCACAGCGGCTCACACAGTTTCCGTGACCATCGACGATCTGGTTAGGCCCACACCCCTCATCTCCAAAACCGCCGCCGTTGTCCCCGGACATCCCGTCCCCGGACATCCCGTCCCCGGACATCACGTCCCCGGACACCGCGTCCCCAGACACCCCATCACCCACAACACCATGATCGCCCGCCACCAGGTCGGTATCCCCCGACCCGCCGACACCATTCCCCTTGGGCCGCACAGAGTTGCAGGCAACCGCGCCGCCAAGTGCGAGAGCCGCGACCAGAACCGAGAAGACGTGGTAAGGAGCAAACAATCGCATGATTCGCCTCCCAGAGGCTCAAAGCAAAACAAAGAACGGAGCCGCTATCCTGCCCAGTTGGGTCCCACCCTGTCAATGATGGCGGATTCCCACGATCCACCATCTGGCGCGAGTGATGGATGACACGGCCGGCGACACTCAGCAGCGCATAACGAATCGCCTTCATCCACTTGCGGACCCAAGTGTCCCCAAGCCCCAACTTCTTGAACGCAGCATGCAGCTTCAAGGACATCACCATGATGCCCCACCAAGCGGCATTGGCGCCAAACTTGCCACTGGGCAATCGGCCGCCGACAGGGTCCTCCTTCATCACTGCATGGATTTTCTCGCTCTTGCCGCAGCGCAAACGATGCAATCGGATCAAATCATCGCCAGCCATTTCGAGTTGATTGGTGACAACGCCAAACAGTTGTCGCTGGTCAATTCGAATTATCATGCAGCCGTTCACGCAACACGCGCCGAGTTCAATGGGGAACCAAAAAAGATCACGTCGAACCAAGAAAGTAGTTGACACCCTTGCAACTCTCCAAAAGCCAACAACCACGAGGCGTCATGAACTCGCGCTGTGCGACGCACAAATCGCCAGACGTGAGCATTAATTGCATTTGTTTGAAAATTCGCAAGTAATCGCGCTAGCCAGCCCCCACGGGGGTTGAGAGACGTTCCGAATACGCATGCTAGTATTGAGGAACATCGACAGGGGAAACAACGGGGGCCGCATGCAAGCAGTGGAACAATCTCAGCTTGAACCGATCGCAACGTGCACACGCTCACTCGAAGCCATCGAGGATGAAATAGCCGAACTCGCTTCGCATATGGCGGTCGCCGAATATCGCTTGCTTTGTGCCATTCGACAGTTCGATGAGCAAA
>MGST01000198.1:0-9128 GCA_001798605.1 Deltaproteobacteria bacterium RIFOXYA12_FULL_58_15
AGTAGTCGAGCCGGTATTGCTGAAAAACCTTGGCCGCCGCAGGAAAGGCCGTGACCAGGTCCCCGAGAGTCTGCTCTGTATTCTTCATGTCTGTATTCTCCATGGCTGTATTCTTCATGGCCTGCCTCCAGTCCGCGTTATCGCGGAGCCTATCTCGGTTGCTCACCAGATATGCTCGGGCTGATTCAGTGACTTAGCAAATGCCGTGCCGACTAATTGTGCCTTAAATACATCACCTTAGCTTTGATGTTGTTCCAATCGCAACATGATTAGATGTTGTGCTTTACACAACAGTGTTGTATGTATCGCAACGATGAATCCGTTAGACGCCATCGTTTCGATTGCCTCAGACCTGACGGCTGCGCTTTCCTCAGAGGAGCGTTACCGCCGCCTGCTCGGTGCGCTCAGGAGAGTCATCCCTTATGATGCCGCTGCCCTGCTGAGGCTAGAAGACGGCGACCTGGTCCCGATCGTCTCCAAGGGACTGTCGGCAGATGCGATGGGTAGGCGGTTTCCGCTCAAGGAGCACCCGAGGCTCGAGATCATCTGCCGCTCGGATGGTCCAGTGATTTTTCCAAGCGACAGTGGTCTGCCAGATCCCTATGACGGCCTGCTCGCGGACGACCACGGAGAGTTCACCCGCATCCATGCCTGTCTCGGGTGCCCCCTTCGCGTCGGCGACACACTCCTCGGGGCCCTGACGGCCGATGCGGCACAGTCCCACGCATTTGCCGGTATCGACGCGAATTTCCTGGCGGCGGTTGGCGCTCTCGCGGCCGCGGAACTTCGAACAACCCATCTCATCGAGGCACTCGAGCACAGCGCCGAACGGCAGGGGCTGATCGCTCGCGACCTGATGCGTGATGTGGAGCTGCGCCAGGGCAGCGACATGATCGGCACCACTCAGGTCATGCAACGGCTGCAGCAGGATATCGAGCTCGTGGCCCGTTCCGACTTCACGGTACTCATCACCGGAGAGACTGGCGTGGGCAAGGAGCTCGTGGCCCGAGCCGTGCACAACGCATCGGGGCGTCGAGCCGAGCCCATGCTCTATGTCAACTGCGCGGCTTTGCCCGAGACCCTGGCCGACAGCGAGTTGTTTGGCCACATGCGGGGGGCCTTCACTGGCGCGTCGTCGGACAGAGCCGGCAAGTTCGAGGTGGCAAGCTCCGGCACGCTGTTTCTCGACGAGATCGGCGAGCTTCCCCTTTCGGTGCAGCCGAAGCTCTTGCGCGCCATCCAGCAAGGCGAGATCCAGCGCGTCGGCTCGGACAAGCTCATCAAGGCCGATGTCCGGCTTATCGCCGCCACCAATCGGGACCTGGATCAGGAGGTCAAGGCCAAGAGGTTTCGGGCAGACCTGTTTCACCGCCTCAACGTCTACCCGCTCCGGGTGGCTCCCTTGCGCGAGCGGGTCGACGACGTGCCGCTGCTCGCGGGGTACTTCTGCGACGTGATGCGACGCCGCCTCGGTTTGGGGCCGGTGCGGATCGATCCCGACGCCGCTGCCGCCCTCAAGCAATACCCGTGGCCGGGGAATGTTCGCGAGCTGGAAAACATGCTTTCCCGCGTCACGCTCAAGGCGGCTGCAGGCGTCATGCGAGGAGACCCCGTAATGATTCGCAGGTTGCATCTTGGGCCCGACTTTGCAAGTGTATCCCCGCCTTCACACGGAATCGTTGCTACAAAGGTAGCCGCGTGCTCAGCCCACATCGACCTCAAAGAAGCGACCCAAGAGTTTCAGCGGTCATTGATCGAGCGAGCCCTGGCCGACAGCGACGGCAACTGGTCCGCAGCGGCTCGCTCACTGTGCATGCACCGCAGCAATTTTCATCACCTGGCTGTGCGCTTGGGTCTCAAGTAAGGAGAAGAAATTGAAACTGGGACTGCTACCAGCCTTGACGTTTGCATCCCTGGGGGGATTGATCGGTCTCGGCGGCATGACCTTCGACTACGCGGAGGGGCTCTCCTATCTGAGCACCGACCCTGCCGCGTGCGCGAACTGCCACATCATGCAATCCCAGTACGATGCGTGGCAGAAAGCCAGCCACCACACGGCGGCCACCTGCGCCGGCTGTCACCTGCCAGCGGATTTCCCGGGGAAGTACATCGCCAAGTCCGAAAACGGCTGGAACCACTCCAAGGCATTTACGCTCCAGGGCTTTGACGAGCCGATCATGATCACCAAGAAGAACGCCGACATTTTGCACGCCAATTGTCTGCGTTGTCACGCGGAACTCATCCATGACCAGGCAATCGTTTCGACCGAAGGTGCGCCTCGCTGCGTGCGCTGCCACGTTGCGGTCGGACACGGTGAACCGGTGGGTCTGGGTGGACCGATAGCGCTTCACCAGGACAAGGAGAGACAAAACCCATGACACAAAACCGCATACTTCTCAGACGCGGCTGGCCTTACCTGATCCTGATGGTCCTGTTCGCAGCAGCCACAGCAGGCGTTACGGCGCTCTTGTTGAACGTCGCTGAACGAAAGGCTGAGCAACGCACGCCGTTCGTGCGACTCGTTGATGTCAATGAAGACACGACCGACCCGGCAAAGTGGGGCACGAATTGGCCCAAGCAATACGACACCTACAAACTGACGGCCCAGCAAACGAAGACCCGCTACGGTGGCCACGGCGGCAGCGAGGCGCTCCCCGAGGAGAAGATCGATCGCGATCCGTGGCTCAAACGGATGTTTCTCGGCTACGCCTTCGCCATCGATTATCGGGACCGGCGTGGTCACGCATACATGCTCGAGGACCAGGAGCAAACCAAGCGGCAGACCAAGCCGCAGTCGGGCTCGTGCCTCCATTGCCACGCCTCGATCATGCCCCTGTATCGCAAGCTCGGAAACGGTGACGCGATTGCCGGGTTCGAGAAGACCTACGCCATGTCATACCAAGAGGTCAGCAAGGCCCTCTACGACATGGGGAACGCTCACCCGGTTTCGTGCGTGGATTGCCACGACCCGGACACCATGGCTATCCGCGTCACTCGACCGGGGCTCTTGCAAGGCATGCAGGCCCTGGCACGTAGCGATGGTGAGGTACCCCACCTGGCGTCGGTAGAGCGATGGCGCGAGGGACCGCGTGACCGGCCGTACGATATCAACCGCGATGCTTCGCGCACTGAGCTGCGGTCGCTGGTCTGCGCCCAGTGCCACGTGGAGTATTACTGTTCGAGCAGCTTCAAGCTCACCTTTCCCTGGGGGAAGGGATTGAAGGTCGAGCAATCCGAAGCGTTCTGGAACGAGACCACGCTCGCTTCGGGGGAGAGATTCTATGACTACAAACACCAGGAGACTGGCGCGCCGATCCTCAAGGCGCAACATCCCGAGTTCGAGCTGTGGAGCCAGGGCATCCATGCGCGCAGTGGGGTCGCCTGCGCAGACTGCCACATGCCGTACATGCGCGATGGGGCCACCAAGGTTTCGGATCACTGGGTGCGCAGTCCGCTATTGAATATCAGTCGCGCCTGCCAGACCTGCCACAAGTTCTCCGAGCAGGAGATCCAGGCCCGTGTGGCACGTATCCAAGACACCAATTACCGAATGCTGCAAAACGGTGGGCAAGCAGTCGTCGACCTCATCGACGCCGTCATCGCCGCGCGCGCGAGCGGCGCCACCGATGAAGAGCTCGCCCCGGCGCTCGAGCTTCAGCGCCGGGCACAATGGCGACTCGACTTCGTTGCAGCCGAGAACTCGATGGGCTTCCACGCACCACAGGAAACGGCCCGCATCCTCGGTGAGGCAGCGGACCTTGCGCGGCAAGGACAGATAGCGGCGCTCCAGGCGAAGTGAACAGCACCAGAGCATCCCGTTCGACGGGAAAGAGATTTGGGAAGGCTGCCGCGAAGAAATCTCCGTTTTTGACATACTCTGTTTCGTCGACTACAATGTAGTCATCGTTAAACGAGGAGATGTATCGTGGGCACCGTGGCAAAGAAAACGTCGAACAAGGCAAGGACTCCAATTCCCGTCCGGTTCGGCGAGGGCGAGGATCGCCTGCTGCGACTGATTAGGGCGCGGGCCAGTGCCCAGAGCCGTTCAATATCCGGCCAGATCAAGCATTATGCTCGGTTGGGGCTGATCGCCGAGGACAATCCAGATCTCCCCCTGTCGATGATTGCCGGCATCGTTGAGGCGCGCGAAGAACTCAAGCAGGGTCTTGAGCAGCCGTACGAATGGGGCGTCGTCCAAGGCGAGGATGACTAGACAGCGCAAACGGTCAACAGGGCCCGTTTTCCAAGCTTCAGAGGCCTCCAAGGCTGCGGCACAACCGTCTGTTGTTCAGGCACCGCGTTTTGGCAAGTCCAAACGCAAGCTTGCCCCAAAGGCCCAGCTGGCCACGGACAATGCGGTTCGCGAGATTCTGAAAGACCCACTGGCGGGTGAGCCCAAGGTGGGCGCGCTCAAGGGCGTACGAGTGGTCAAATTCAAGCTCGGTCCGCTGCAGCTCCTGCTCGCCTACCAGTTCAAGGAAAAAGGCAACGTGGTGGTTCTTCATGAGATGACCCACGCTCCATTGAACGAAATTGAGCTAAATAGGAGACCATGAAACGAGCGTTCATTGTTATGGTCGGCGTGGTAGTTGCCGTCGCTGTGGCATGGTTGGGAATTCGAGCGTTGACGGCGTATGAGCTTCTACCCGAAGCAAAAGCATGGCTCGCACAACCAGAAGCGCCGGTCGAAGATGAGCATAATCTGTATCTTGCAATCATAGGTCTGGGTGTGGGTCCAGATCAGGACCCCATAGTCGACGCAGCCCGTTTGGTACAGGACGCCAATGCCTGGATTGAACGGCAAGAAGTTGGCAACTTCAAATCGGCAGCCCAAGACGATCTCGATCCTTTTTGGTCGTCGCCGCCCGTGTCACCCTCTGAGTCGGTCGGTCTTCTTTGCGATCCGAGCGAGCTCACGTGCGTCGATTGGCTTCGCCACAACTCGTTGGCAGAATGGGTCGAGGAAAACCAGCTACTCCTCCAACGTTACGGGACCCTACACCTTTTTGAACAGTATCGGGAGACAATGCTCCCGTCTTTTCATTCCCCGGGTTCGAACGTCTTCACCTTCATGCTCGTCAGCAAATTGCATGTAGCCGTGGCAACGAAACGATTTCTCGACGGTGAGCATGACGCCGCCATCGACATGCTCTACGCAGATCTCAAGCTGGCGCGACTTCTTGCGAACCATGCGGGATCCCTGGTGACAAAGATGGCTGCCTTGGCATTGTTGCGCCGAGATCTGCAGGTGTTGTCCCATTTCGCATCCCTGGTCACTGGCAATTCCGCGTTGTTCGACCCAATAACCCCGCTCACGCCGAGCGAGAGATCGCTGCGAAAAGCCCTGGGTTATGAGCTGCGCATGAGTGCAAGAATGAACCGCGAGCTCCTCGGAAACCCCGACGCTTTCGGCGACACAGCCATTCCCAGATGGGGCATAAAACGATTTTTCAAGCCCGCACACACGCTGAACCTCACCTACCACTTGTACGCACAATGGGCCGATCTGAGCGAGCTCGATGCCCCAGAATTCGCTCGGGCCGCCACAACGATCGGCACCGACCCCGGCGAAGCAGTGCATTGGTGCGATTGGATCTACAACCCGATTGGCGTCACCATTCTGCAACTCGGTGCACCTACTTTCGGGCGGTTCACCGGACGTGCTCACGACGTCGATGGACTCATTGGTTTGGTGAACCTCAAGATCGCCCTAAAACGAGCCGGCATCCCGGAGTCCGAAGCTCGGGAGTTTCTCCAGACCAACCGACAAACCTTTCACAGCCCCTACACCGTTGAGCCGTTCCAATACGACCCTGAGACCCAAGAACTCTTCTTTGATGGCCTCAACAATGAAGAAGAGTCGAAACGCATCGCTGTGCTCTGGCCGTAATTACCGAAATTTCCCATCAGCTCTCGCACGAAGTTTCGATGGCTCGTTAACATGTCGTGATTTGCGACGATTGGCGTTGAAACTTCCTAATAGTCTACATACCGATCCTGGACTAGAAAGGCTGCCTGTGCCGCTCCAGCGCCGGCTTGTGTGACAAACACTCTTGTTGGGGCAGTGCGACGCGCGGGCGCGCTGGGGCGGTGCAGTTCAGGCCTTTTTGGGTGCCGACCAAGAAAGAGGCAAGCCATGAGCACCATCACGACCAAAGACGGTACGCAGATCTACTACAAAGATTGGGGCACAGGACGTCCCGTGGTGTTCAGTCACGGTTGGCCGCTCAGCGCCGATAGCTGGGAAGCGCAAATGATGTTTCTTGCTACGAACGGCTATCGCTGCATCGCTCACGACCGTCGCGGCCATGGGCGCTCGAGCCAGCCGTGGACTGGCAACGACATGGACACCTATGCCGATGACCTCTCGCAGCTCATCGACACACTCGATTTGAAAGGCGCTGCACTGATCGGGTTCTCCGCAGGCGGTGGCGAGGTCGCGCGCTACATCGGCCGACACGGCACGAAGCGAGTGGCCAAAGCCGCGTTGATCGCCGCCGTCACACCGTTAATGCTGAAGACAGCAGCCAATCCAGGCGGCTCGTCGATCGAGACGTTCGACAAGCTCCGCCGTGGTGCCATAGCCGACCGTTCGCAGCTCTACCAGGATCTCGCCAACGGTCCCTTCTTCGGGGCCGACAGACCTGGCGCCAAGGTCTCGCGGGGCATGATCGACTCGTTCTGGCTCCAGGGCATGCAGGCCGGACACAAGAATACCTTCGACTGCATCAAGGCGTTCTCCGAAACGGATTTCACCGAGGACCTCAAGAAGTTCGATGTACCCACGCTGATCGTTCACGGCGATGACGACCAGATCGTGCCGATCGGTGCCGCGGCTCTCGTCTCTTCTAAGCTGGTCAGAAAGGCGACCCTGAAGATCTACGCCGGTGCACCCCACGGTCTCGCGGACACGCACAAGGACCGGCTCAATGGGGATCTGCTGGAATTTCTCAAGGGCTGAGGAGTTTGCCCGTACGAGGGTGAGGGACGCCGTCGAGCGGCTCACGTGTCGGCGACGTCACGGAGACCATGATGATTTCAGATTCAAAAGATTCGGAAAAGCCAATTCCCGTCAAGAGCGTTTCCCTTGGGCGTGTTCTCGACGAAACTGAGGAAATCAAAGAAGATATCGAAGAGGCTGCCAGTAACTTGTCCTCAGTAAATGAGATTTTGGAAGAGGGCAAGGATGCCGCCCTTCCCGCCCAGGCGTTGGCGGATGTCCATGTTCAGAGCGAAGCGGTCGAGAACCAGATAGCAAAAGCGGCAGACGATTTGGAGCAGGTCAACGCCGACCTGGCCACAGAGGTAACTGAGAGGATAGGCCTCGAGGCCGAAATGGCCGAAATGAAGATCGATCTGGTCGAGGTGCAGGAAAAACTATCGGAATCCCGTGCCAACGAGGAAGAAACACGGCAAGCAGCTTTCAAGGACCCGCTCACAGCTCTTCCGAACCGTACGCTCTTTGAAGATCGCCTTGACCATGGATTAATCCAGGCAAAACGCCACGGCCGGAAACTCGCCGTCATGTTCATCGATCTCGACCAATTTAAGAGCATTAACGACTCTTATGGACATGCTTTGGGAGACGATGTGCTGCTCATGGTGGCAAAACGGTTGCAGGATTTAGTTCGCAGCGAAGACACGGTCAGCCGCTGGGGAGGAGACGAGTTCGTTTGCCTCCTTTTGAACGTCCAGCAAGAAACCGATGTGGCGCACCTTGCAGCGAAGATGGTTTTCCGAATCGCCGAGACCTGTGTGTTTGGAGAGACCGTTCTTTCTGTAAGAGCCAGCATTGGCGTGGCCATATATCCCGGAGATGGAGAAGCGGCCGACGCCCTTATCAAAAATGCCGACGAGGCCATGTATAAAGCAAAGAAGACAGAAAAGGGGGTCGTTCTATTCCGCGAATCCCGTTAGCAGGCGCGGCGGCGAGCTGCTAATCTCAGTGTTTGCTTTTGCAGAAGTTCTTGCCACCACGAGCGGGTGCAACGGTGGAACGGTGCAAAGATGCAACGAATGCGATCGCTAAACGCTTTGGCACTGCTTATGTGCCTCCAGGCAACTGGCGGGTGCACCTCCCGCAGTGGGTTCGGGGGGCCACCCGAGGTTCCGGTGGTTTGCAATCCGGCAGACTGTCCGAATGGCTTCTGCAACACGGCGGGCGAGTGCGTGCAGGAGTTGTCCAACGGTGCGCCCTGTGAAGGCGCAGGTGATGTCGCCTGTCAGACGGGGCATTGTGGAAACGGCTTTTGTTGCGCGAGTGGCGACTGTTGCGGTCAGGCGAGCGATTGCCTGCCAATCTACTCAAGCGACTCGTCATGCACCGACAGCTCAACCAACACGGATTGTCAGGGCACCCGGCACGACGCGACGTGCGTTGATTTCCAATGCGTCTCGACGATCGTGCAGGATGATGGCGGCTGCTCTGGCATGAGCCGCTCCTGTCCGAACAACCTCAAGCCGATTGTCTGCACAACGGCGGCGTCACAGGGCGTCCCTGTCTGCCCAAGCGGCTGCACCGACGTTGCGGATTGTATGACTGGTTTTGATTGCATCGGGGACGCCTGTTTGATCTTCGACTGGACGACTCTCGGGCCTTCGTATTGGCCCGAACTGCAAGAACGGCTTCAGACCGAAGCCGCGAAGGGCAACTCCGCCGGGCCAGAAGCACATCTCTTGACCACAACGGACTCCTCAGCATACTCGCCCGGGCGCTACCAAGGAGCTGTGCTCGCCCCAGACGGCCAGGTGTACGGTGTGCCGCGTTTCGCTCCACACCTAATCCGTCTGGACCCTCTTACGGGGCTTACACAAGAGGGCGGCCCGGACTTCAGCCCGGGAGCGGAATGGTACAATGACAAATGGTATGGAAGCCGTCTCGCCCACGACGGCATGATCTACGCCGCCCCTTCCGATGACGCCCGGATCCTGCGCTACGCGCCCACGGATTTCGCGACGGCCGTTCCTTGGGGCCCGGTGTTCCCGCGAGCCGAAGACGGGTCAGCGTGCACAACCTCCCCAGATCCAGGCTGCAACAAGTGGAAAGGGCTGGCGATCGTGCCCAGCGGACGCCTCATCGGTTGCCCGCGCACCGGTCTTTATGTCCTGGAAGTCGACCCATCAGATTC
>MGST01000198.1:9145-9617 GCA_001798605.1 Deltaproteobacteria bacterium RIFOXYA12_FULL_58_15
GACGCGTGGCCGACCCTGACATCGGCACGGGTCTCGACAAATGGTGGGGAGCAATCTTGGCTCCGAATGGCAAGGTCTATTGCATACCTCTCGCAAGTCCGAGAATTCTCGAGATCGACCCCGAGAACCTCACGGACTCTGGGATTAGGCTCGTTGGCCCTGAGTTCACTTCAGCGACGTACCCCGAGCTGACTTCTGCAAATAGGTGGACAGGAGGAGCGTTGGCACCCAATGGCAAGATCTACGCTTTTCCCGGGGGGGCTACGCGCGTTCTGCAAATTGATCCAACGGATTTTTCCACGGCGGGAACAAAGATGGTGGGCCCTGCGCTAACGCCTGGGGTCTGGTCCGCGTGGTCGTCTGGGACTCTGGCACCTGACGGTCGCATCTACGTCCTGCCTCACGAAGCCTCCGGAGTCCTTGTCATCGATCCTGTCCTGCTTGACGCAGATCCAGACAATCCGAGCGGTGT
>MGST01000199.1 GCA_001798605.1 Deltaproteobacteria bacterium RIFOXYA12_FULL_58_15
TCGTCGAAGCCGAAGTCGTCATTGTCGTCGAAGCCGTTGAAGTCCTCGCTTTCTTCTTCCTCTTCCTCGACGTCTTCCTCTTCCACATCATCGATGAGATCCTCATCGAGGGTCTTCGCCGGCACCTTGTTTGCCTTGGGGCTCGGCGTTGCGAAAAGCTCATCCAACCGCATGTTCTGCTCCGGGTTGCCACTTTGTCATGGCCGTCTGAACTCTCGTTGGTTGATCCAACAACTCCCAAAAACGGCGCGACGCTAAACAGAAACTTGGCCTCAGGTCAATCGGAAGTGACGTTCGTGTGTATTGCGCCTGGGGGGGACTGGCCGTAATTCGCGACTGGCATCATTGAATCTCAACTTTCTCGGGGAGTGCGAAAACAAGACATGGCGAAAGCATTGAAGAAAAAGACAACCAAGGCATTGAGATCGAAGGCGAGGACGGTTCCGAAGGGCTCGGGCATGTCGACGGGGACAAACAAGAAAATGAGCACCGACCGTGGAAGGCCCGCCAAGAAGAGTCTCAACCGCCGCACCGTCAGCAAGAATCGTGCGGCCACGGCAGGGAAGTCGCTGCCATATTTTGTCCACCCAAAAGGCCTAGCAGACTCGACCGAAATAGGTCCTCGAACTCGGATTTGGGCATTCGCGCATGTGTTGAAGGGGGCGGTGATTGGGTGTGATTGCAACATCGGCGAGTGTGTTTTTGTTGAGCCAGAGGTCGTCCTAGGCAATCACGTGACCATCAAGAACGGTGTGCAGGTTTGGACGGGTGTGACGTGCGAGGATTATGTTTTTGTTGGACCGAACGCGACATTCACCAACGACCTACGTCCGCGAGTGGCGCATCCGACCGATCCAGCAGACTATGCAAAAACACATGTTTGCTACGGTGCGAGCATTGGTGCCAATGCGACAATCGTCGCCGGAAATACAATCGGGTCGCACGCGATGATCGGTGCCGGGACCGTAGTCATTCGCGATGTGCCGGCGCATGCTTTGATGGTTGGCAACCCGGCCCGACGTATTGGGTGGATCTGCGCCTGTGGCGAAAAACTACCCGAGTCGCTCGTCTGTCCTAAATGCGCCAAGAGGTATGAGCGGGCTGACCTTGGCCTGCGCCCGCTGCTCTAGGCCTACTACGTTTTGCCAGGAACCATCTGCAATCTATTTTGCCCCTTGCGCTCGGGATGATCCTGCAGCAAGCTGCAAGACAAAAGCGGGGAGATGACGCTGCACACAGCCCCGTGCGGCGAGGATTGTGACGGGACTGATATGTCTGATGAGAAAAAAAAAGACGATGAAGAGCAAGTGGAGGGTCTCGGCAATCTGGAGCAAGCGCTGGCTCGCACCACCGAGGGTGACAACATGATCGTTATCCCTGAGGAACTGCCTGTGCTGACTCTACGCAATACGGTCTTGTTCCCGGGGTCGATCGTACCGTTGGGGATAGGACGGCCGAAAACCGTAAGACTGGTTGAGGAGAGCATCAAGGATAACGGCCTTGTCGCGGTGGTTGCGCAGCGCGATCCCGACGTGGATGATCCAGTGCCCGCCGACCTTTACG
This sequence comes from Deltaproteobacteria bacterium RIFOXYA12_FULL_58_15, assembly GCA_001798605.1. GTDB lineage: Bacteria > Myxococcota > XYA12-FULL-58-9 > XYA12-FULL-58-9 > XYA12-FULL-58-9 > XYA12-FULL-58-9. The sequence continues at coordinate 1,564 of MGST01000199.1, forward strand.
GATTGGGATGTGCTGCGCGTTTGGTTAAGTTGGTGAAAGCCTCCAAGGACAACTTCTCTGTTGTCGTGCAAGGTCTATCGCGGGTGCGCCTCACCGAGTACTCACAGAGCCTCCCGTATCTGAAAGCCCGCATTCATGCTGTCGATGATTCGAGCACCAATGTCGTGGAGGTTGAAGCGCTGACCATGAGCCTGAAGAAGACGGCTCGAGAGGTGCTCCGCCTCATTCCCGAGTTGCCGCCTTCGGCTGCCGAGTTGCTCGAGCGTGTTGATGATGCAGGGGTGCTCGCCGATCTGATTGCTTCGAATGTGGAGGCATCGGTTGACGAGAAACAGTCCGTTCTCGAAACCTTCGACCTGGTGCAGAGGATGCGCCGAGTCCTTGAGCTCTTGTCGCGACAGCTCGAGGTGCTCAAGTTGTCGAATAAGATCAGCTCGCAGGTCAAAGGCGAGATGTCGAAGACTCAGCGAGAGTACTACCTGCGACAACAGCTCAAAGCGATCAAGGATGAATTGGGAGAGGGCGAGGACACTGACGATGACCTCGCGGAGCTCGAGGCACGTGTCAACGAGGCGCAGCTGCCCGACGAGGCTGAGAAGGCGGCACGCAAAGAGTTGCGCCGGTTGCGCAATATGAGCCCCTCGCAGGCAGAATACACGGTTGCTCGCACGTACGTAGAGTGGCTCTGCGATTTGCCGTGGGGCAAGAGCTCCATCGACAAGATCGATCTGAAAGAAGTCCGAGAGATCCTCGACGCCGACCACTACGGCCTGGAAAAGCCGAAGAAGCGGATGGTCGAATTTCTTGCGGTTCGCAAGCTCAAGAGCGACATGAAGGGTCCGATCTTGTGCTTTGTCGGTCCTCCAGGAACCGGCAAGACGTCTCTCGCGATGTCTATCGCCCGTGCCATGGGACGAAAGTTCGTGCGTGTCGCAATGGGCGGCGTGCGTGATGAGGCGGAGATTCGTGGTCATCGCCGCACCTACGTAGGTGCGCTGCCTGGCCGCATCATTCAAGGGTTGAAAAAGGGTTCGACCGACAATCCCGTTTTTGTCCTAGACGAAGTGGACAAGCTGGCTCACGATTTCCGCGGTGATCCGGCGGCCGCTCTACTCGAGGTTCTCGACCCGGAACAGAATCACACCTTCCAGGACCACTACATCGACTGCGCCTTCGACTTGTCGAAGTGCTTTTTCATTGCCACGGCCAATGTTCTCGATACCGTGCCGTGGGCCCTTCGCGACCGCATGGAGGTCTTGGAGCTGCCAGGATACACGCAAGAAGAGAAGCTGGAGATTGCTCTGCGTCACCTCTTGCCCAAGGCCCTCGAGGAACATGGGCTTGATCAGGAGAAGTGCGAGATCACACCTGACACGCTCAAGGCTCTCGCCGCCTCGTATACGCGGGAGGCTGGTGTCCGCAATCTGAAACGTGAGATCGACGGCGTCTGCCGTAGCGTTGCCGTGCAGTTCGCCGAAGGCAACGTTGAGAGCAAGGTGGTCGAGCCTGCGGATCTCGATAACATCCTTGGCCCAGAGAAGTTCGTAAACGAGATGTCGGAACGGACTGATGTCTCCGGTGTGGCGACCGGGCTTGCGTGGACATCCGTCGGCGGCGACATCCTCTTCATTGAAGCAACGAAGATGCCTGGCAAAGGCGGCCTGACCCTCACGGGGCAGCTTGGCGATGTCATGAAGGAGTCTGCTACGGCGGCATTGTCGTACATACGCTCCAACGCTGCGGCTCTGGGCATCGCGGACGACGACTTCAAGAAATTCGACCTTCACGTGCATGTGCCGGCAGGTTCAATTCCGAAAGATGGCCCTTCCGCTGGCGTCACCATGCTCACGGCGCTGGTCTCGTTGCTCACCGGTATCAACGTCCGTGCGGATGTGGCGATGACCGGGGAGATTACCTTGCGAGGCAAGGTGCTGCCTGTGGGTGGCATCAAGGAAAAGGTCTTGGCTGCTCGTCGAGCTGGCGTCACCCGCATCGTCATGCCTGAGCGCAATCGCAAGGATTTGGTCGAGATCCCCGAAGAGAATCGCAAGGAACTCGAATTCATGTTTGCCCAGACCATGGAAGAAGCGCTGAAGTACACCTTGGTGCGCCAGCCTGAGCCTCTCAAGCCCGGCGACGTCAAGGCCCCCATGCCTGAAAGCTCCGTTCCCATCAACTAGATTGCATTAGCACACTTTTTTGTCTTGGACCGGTGTCGGTGGCTGTGGTATTCGCGCTCCTCACGTGGCCATGGGGGTCACCCGTCGTGGACATAACGAATGCGGATAGGGCTGAGTGCAAGTCTTGTGTTGTTGCTGTTGGGCCCAAGCTCGATAGCAAGGGCAGATGTCATTGTTGCTGCAGTCCGGCTCGGACCTTCGGCCACTTTTTCAGGTTTGACGCATATCCCGGTTCTCATTCCCTCTTCAGCTGCGGTACAACCTCAAGCACCGTCACCACAATCTGCGCGATTGGCGCAACTGGATCTTCCTGTCGTTGAATTGAAGCGCACAAACCGCTGGATTCAGAAGCTTCAGCCTTCCGGCCTGACAGTGGGGACCCAGATGGGTGCCATGACTTCCGACCCATACCAGCACCAACGATTTGTTGAATGGAACCGCCACGCCCAGATGCCGTTCTTTGAGACTGTTCGCGCCGATCAAATGATGATTCGGCTCGCGGGAGAGTTCTAGCTGTTGTTTTTCTCTTCGCTTTTTTCGTCTTTGTTTTTTTCGGTCCGTGCTTGCGCCTTCTGGTGGCGGATTCGAACCTTCTGAATTCGCGGACCACTGACCGCCAGGACGTCGAAGGTGTGGCCGGCCGCAATGATCCGATCGCCTGCCCGTGGCATCCGACCCAATTGTTCCATCAGAAACCCCGCGATGGTGCGCATGTCCCGGGCACCAATTTTCGCCTTCAGGGCATCCTCGACGTCCTCAATGGTTGCGGTGCCTTCCACATCGAATACGCCACCTGGGAGGGCGACCACATATTCGCTGTCGTCATCTTCGAATTCACCCATAACCGCAGTGACAACATCGGCCGCTGTCAGTATGCCCGACGCGCCGCCATACTCGTCGACGATGATGGCCATGGCGATGTGCCTGCCACGAAATTCAGCGAGCAGTCTCTCACCCGACATTAGCTCGGGGAAGAACACCGGCGGTGTCGCCATGGTCTCGAGATCGGCAGTGCCGTCCAACGCGGCGAATAGCACGTCGCGAATGTCGATAATACCGAGGACATCATCGAGCTCGCGATCGACCAGCGGAAAACGCGTGTGCGATGCGTGCCGCGCCCGCTCGAGGTTCTCCTGCAACGATTGGTTTATGTCGAGGAACGCAACTTCGCTGCGCGGCACCATGAGATGCTTGGCGGTCTTCGCCGGGAGCGACATGGCCTTGCGCATCACCTCCGAGCGGGACACTGAGACCAGACCGGCGCTGCGCGCCTTGGCGACGATGAGCTTGAGCTCCTCCACCGACGGTGCCTCGTCTCGGTCCCCATGGACTCGAGTGCCAGTGGCGCGGACCATCCACAAGGAAAATGAATTGATGAGCCAGATGAACGGGAACAGGAGGATGTAGACCAGTCGCAGCGGATAGGCGATGGCCAAGGCCAGCGGTTCCGCCCGAACAAGAGCGAGCGACTTGGGGGCCTGCTCGCCTGCGGTGATGTGCAAGAAGGTGAGGATGAAAAACGCCATGAAGGATGCGATTTCGGACAACCAATTGGCGAGCCAGGTTGAACCAAGAGGGGCGATGATCGGACTCAACAGGTTGTGAAATGCCGGCTCACCGATGCGGCCCAGTGCCAGACTCGCCATCGTGATGCCAAGCTGGCATGCGGACAAATAAGCGTCAATGTTGCTCAATATTCTCTGCACCATGCGGGCGCTGGGTTTGCCGGCACGCACGAGCTCTTCGATACGGGTGGGTCGTACCTTGACGATGGCAAATTCGGCGGCGACGAAGAAGGCGTTGACGATGACGAGAAAGAGCGCAAGGACCAGGGCAAGAGCATCCATTTTCGAGAGACAGGTTGGACCGGGAACGATCCTCCGTCAAGACCTCCACCATCCTCCTGCCGCCGAATCCTCTTGCTTTGTCCTGTGGGATCTCCGGGTGGGTATTGGTGGAAAATCGATTTGCTCCCGGGGGGTTGAAAGTTGCTGCCCAAGTTGGCTAGATGCGGCAGAACGATGATGTCCGGGGGGCAGGACGGACAGAGGAGACGGAAAATGGGAATCTCACGTTGTCTGTGTGCGTGGATTGCGCTGGTGTTGGTTTCCTGTGCGCCGGCGGCACACAATTTCAAGCTGAGCAACCTCGACAAAGAGAAGGGTACCCGACAATTTGTTGGTAAAGAGTTTGTCCTTGGTTCGTCGGTCTATTTCACGGACTTTTTCGGTGAGTCAGACAAGTTGTTTGTCGAGGCGCGCCCCTTCGATATCGTCGAGTTATGGCATCACTCTGGTGAAAAGGTGGCAGTTGGAGTTCCAAGTGACACCATTATCCCCGCCGGCACGGCGGTGAAGGTCAAGGAGATCATTTATCCCGCGAGTCCGTTGATGGCACCGTTTCAAGAAGGTCGTTCGGCGCTGGCACCAACGGCGCACCCATGGCTCATCGTTGAGCGGACCAGCGGCGACGTGAGCAATCTACCTTTGGTGTTTGTGCTGTCGCGGGAGATAGCGACCCTTCGCGAGTTCGATGCAGAGGTTGGCGCACGCCTGAAAAGCCCGCAGTGGGTGACGTCATGGCTGACTTTGCATGATCCCCTTCTTCTCGATGCCATCTACAAGAAACAGCCCGTCGTTGGCATGACGCTCGCGGGGGTGCAGGCGGCTCTGGGTCCATCTCGCAATGACTCACAGCGAGAAGCTAGCGGTGTGCTCGATTTCACGGCCGATTACGGCGATCTGCAAGTAACACTGCAGGGCAAGACCGTGGTGAAAGTAGAGAGCCAGAAGGCGTTGGCCGCCGCGGCGCAAGAGAAGGCGCAGGCGGAGGCAGAAAAGGCGCGCATCGCAGCGGAGGAACAAGCGGCCAAGCAAGCGGCCGAAGAGGCAGTCAAGAAGGCTGAGGCGGATGAGGCACTCAAACTGCGTGAGGCTGAAGCAGCGAAGGAAAAGACAGCCCTAGCGGAGGCGTCGGCCCAGGTGCGCGCTGCAGAGCAAGCCAAACAGGATAAGGAGCGCCAGACTGTCGAAGAAAACCGCGCAGCCGAAGCCAAAGCTAAAGTGGAAGCAGATGTGGCCGCGCAACGCGAGGCTGAGCTGCAAGCGCGTTTGACAGCCGCGAAACGGGAAAAAGAGGAGGCCGAAAAAGACCGCGAACGCAAGGTGCGTGAAGCCGAGCTCGCGGCAAAGGTCGCCGAGGCGGAAGCTGCTGCCGTGGCAGCCAAAAAGAAGGCTGAAGCGGACGCGGTCCAGGCTCAGGCAAACGCCCTCGCCGAGCGCAAACGCACGCGGGATGCGCTCAAACGTGCTGAAACCGCCGCCGCAGCGGCGCGAAAAAAAGCTGACACCGCCGAGAAGAAGGCACAACGTGGGCGCACCGAGATCGACGCGGCGCAAAAAAGGGTCGATGAGGTTTCCTCTGCTGCCGGTCCGCGCAAGGTTGGCGTCAAGTTGCAAGATGTGTCACCGCAACTGGCCGCCGCACTGGGCATCGGGGAGGCGCGAGGGGCATACATTGTCCAAGTCAAACCCAACAGCGAAGCGGATCGTGCCGGCATCTTGGCTAACGACATCATTGTCAAGGCTGGCGGGGAGGCTGTTGCAGGCCCATCGGCATTGCTCCGTGCGCTCGACAACAACGGCGTTCGCGCTGTGGAGGTCGAGGTCGTTCGACAGGGCAAGACTCTCAAATTGACGCTAGTGTCAGAGGAGGGCAAAGAGATCGCCATTCGGGAGAAGGCACTCACGCGTGTGCAGGAGAAGCACCAAGGTGTTCTTGCGGCCGCTGACACTGCTCGCGCTCTGGCCGACAAGCAGGCTCAAATGGTTGCTGAATTGCGGGAACGACTGGAAGGGGCCACCCCTGCGACACCAAGGAAGATAGGCTTGATGATCGATCCGGTCAGCCCGCAATTGGCTGCGGCTCTGGGCCTCAAGCCGGGACAGGGCGCGTTCATCTCCAAGGTTAAGGAGGATGGCGATGCTGGTCGCGGCGGCGTGCAGCCCAGTGACATCGTGCTCGAAGTGAACGGCGTTGCCGTCGCCGGTCCTGATAAGCTCACCGAAATGGTGGGCAGTGCGATGTCATTCGAGTCGATCGAACTCATGGTTTTGCGCAAGGGTGCGCGCATCAAGATCATCGTTCCTGCAGCGCTTGCGAAGGCCGAGTCTGATGGATCGGACTCGGGATCTCGCACGCAAGAGACAGGAGGCAAGAAGGCGGCACCGGCCGTGCCAGAACAAGCCGAATCAGCGGCTGCGCCCGTACGCACCACTCCCGATCCACGCAGCCTCGATCTTTCCTCCGCCATCGAAGACTCCGCTGAGGCGCCCCGACGTGGGCCGATCAAGTCGAAGTAGCGTTCCATTCTCGAACAGGTGTCGCTATTTGCGACACGGCGAGCCGGGTTGCAAACGAACCGTGCCGCAGTTGTGGAACATTCTCGTTCCAATTGTTGGCACGGTTCTCGCTGACGAAAAATAGTGCCGGAAGGTGTCAGACGTGAGAGATAAAGTGCAACGCCAAGGAGCGGCAAATGCTGCTGAATTTGAAGATTCGCGATTTCGCCATCATTGATGCTGTCGAGCTCGACTTGCAACCTGGCTTCACCGTGGTCACCGGTGAAACGGGGGCTGGCAAATCGATCTTGGTCAATGCACTTGGGCTGGTGTTGGGTGGGAGAGCCAGCACCGAACTCATCCGCTCGGGTTCTCCATCGGCTGAGGTTGAAGCGTTGTTCGACATCTCTGACCAACCTATTGTGCGCGCCCGTCTGGAGACGCGAGACCTGGTGGGTGACGACAACAACGTGCTCTTGGTCCGTCGTGTTGTGGGGACCAAGGGGAAGGGCAAAGTCGTCATCAACGGTCGACTCTCCACTGTCGCCACCCTCGGCGAGATCGTCAGGGGATTGGTGGACATAAGCGGTCAACACGAGCAGCAGAGTCTGATGGTGGTTGACAACCACATCGAGATTCTCGATTCCTTCGCCCAGGTAGACGGCCTCAAGGGCGATTTCCGCGAGGCATATGATGCCTTGCATCGAGCCCAAAAGGAGCGCAACTCGCTCAAATACAATGCGGATGAAGCGCTCAAGCGCGCTGACTATCTTCGCTTTCAGGTCGACGAGATTGAACGACTCGATCCCAAAGAGGGGGAGGATGATGTTCTCGAAGCGGAGCGCACGCGTCTGTCCTTTGCAGAGCGTCTGCAAAGCGGTGTGGCCTCTGCTGAGGCGCTGCTCTACGGCGAGGACGGCTCAGCTTTTGACAAGCTAGGCAAGGCGGTCGCGGAGATCACAGCGTTGGTGCGGTACGACAAAGACCTCGAGCCGGTGATCCAAGGCCTCGAATCGGCGCAGCGCGAGATTCAGGAGGGGGCGCGAACTCTGCAGAGGTATCTGACTCGCGTTGAAGTGGATCCTGAGAGGCTCGACACGGTGGAAGGCCGCCTGGGTGAGTTGCGCCGGTTGATTAGAAAGCACGGCCAATCGCTCACAGACGTGTTTGACCGTCATGGGGTGCTCGCTGTGGAACTGGCCGCTATTGACGACTCCGATGCTCGAATTGCCAAGCTCGACCTTCAGGTCGAACAGCTGCAAGCTCGCGCTAAGGAGGCGGCATTGGCGCTTTCTGCTGGGCGCCAGGCAGCAGGAGAACGGCTGAGTCGTGCAGTGGAGGATGAGCTGAGCGACATGGAACTCGGGGGGGCGGTGTTCTCTGTAGCGATGACTGTCGAGTGTGCGATGGGCCCGAATGGGAACGACCAGGTCGAGTTTCTGTGGAGCGCCAATCGAGGTGAACCGCCGCGGCCCCTAGCGCGCATTGCGAGTGGTGGTGAATTGTCTCGCATGATGTTGGCGGTGAAGAGAGTGTTGACTGCTCGGGATCTGGTCTCGCTGTATGTGTTTGACGAGGTAGATACGGGGCTCGGTGGGCGCACCGCCGATACCATTGGACGAAAGATCCAGGCGGTTGCCGCAGAGCATCAAGCGATAACCATCACGCACCTTGCGCCCATTGCGGCTTGCGCCTCCCACCATGTTACAGTGCGCAAAGAGGTACACAACGGACGGACTATCAGCACCATTTTGGTACTCGAAGCTGAGGATAGAGCTGAAGAGATTGCGCGCATGATTGATGGTGCCAACATCACCAACGTCACCCGCCGTGCTGCCCGTGAGATGTTGCAGCGCAGCGCGGTCTTGGGGGCTGGTGTCAAACACCTAACATAAAATAGTCATATGGTGACGGGGGCTTGACCGGCCAACCCTTGGCAGTGATTATGTCGTTCTTGGAAGTTCTGCCCTTGCGTTTGCCACGTCTGCGTGCGCGGCGATTTCCCTGGGAGGTTGTGTGCATATCCGGTCCGCATCCCACACTGACGTTGGCCGCGTGCGTGAGCATAACGAAGATGCTCATCTAATCGTTGAAGAGTTGGGATTGTACGTTGTTGCAGATGGCATGGGCGGGCATCTCGGCGGCCAAACAGCTTCAGCGCTCGCCGTCCGCACCGTTGGCGAATCGGTGGAAAAGGTGCGCCAGGCAGTTGTTGATGGAGCCGGTGTTATGCCTCTGGACAGCTCGCCTGTACCGAGGCTTCTGGCCGACGCTGTGCGCTCGGCGTGTGGTGCGATATATGACGTCGCCCAGAACGATCCCGACTTGCAGGGGATGGGGACAACAGTCACCTCGATGATTGTTGGCTCAGGTCGCGCGTTTGTCGCCCATGTCGGCGATTCGCGGTGCTACTTGCAGCGAGGCGAACGAATCATTCAGGTCACCGATGACCATTCTTTGGTCAATGAGCAGATCAAGGCAGGGCTCATCACCAGGGAGCAAGCGCGGCAGAGCCGTCTCAAGAACATCATCACCCGCTCGGTGGGTTTTGAGAAAGACGTCGCCGTCGACACCTTCGCTCTGCCAATTCATGTTGGAGATAAATTTCTTATGTGTTCCGATGGATTAGCCAACTTCGTCGATGACACCGAGATTGGCATCGCTTTGGCCACGTTGCCGCTAGAGCAGGTTCCTCAAGCCATGATCGACCTTGCAAACGAACGGGGTGGGGACGACAACATCACGGTTGTGTGCGTGGCCGCGCTGGCCTGAGGCCGCGCGTAACCCCTGGAAAGAAGCACCACTTTTCTCACTTCCTGCGCACCAAGGATTTGACGCTGCGGGATCTTCCTGGTACTAGGGTCTGCTGTGGGAAATAAGACATATACAGTTTTGATCGTCCCCGAGAAGTCCTCTCAGGTGAGACGATTGATTGTCCCGCGCAAGCTCCTGATGAAAATCGGACTCGGCTTGGTGGTGTTGATCGCTCTTTCTGGTTTCATGGTTGTCCACTATGTCTTCATGGTTGACCAAGCCTCAGAGAACCGCGTTCTCAAAGATGAGAACGTTCTTCTCAAGGCCCAGGTCCGTCGCGTGCAGGAAGAGATCGCCCGCATTGATGGAACATTGCAACGCATTGATAAGTTCGCTGAGAAAGTTCGTACGATCACCCAGATCAACGACCCCGAGCGTAATCTGGCGATGGGTCCGTTGTCTGATGATCCCCGGAAACAACCAGAGGTTCTATTCGCACCGGATGAACGCATCGACTACGACAGCGAGTTGATCGATTCGAAGTTGGCAATGCGGCTGATCGACTCGCGACTCGATGAGGTCGAGAGTGAATCACTCAAGCAGCACAGCAATCTCAGAGAGTTGCATGAATACTTCGCCGATCAAGAATCGTTGCTGGCGACCACACCCTCTGTGCGTCCGACAAAATCGAAACTGTTGACCAGCACCTTTGGTATTCGCACGGATCCTTACACCAACCACAAGGTCATGCACAAAGGCCTCGATCTAGCCGCGGATCATGCCGCTGACGTCACGGCTCCTGCGGATGGAGTGGTGATATTTGTGGGCAACCGCGGCGGGTATGGACAGAGTGTTGTCCTCGATCACGGCTATGGTGTTCAGACCCATTACGCCCATCTCTCCGCATACCGTGTCGATTTGGGGCAGGCCGTCAAGCGTGGGCAAGTGATTGCAGCTGTGGGTAACACGGGTCGCTCCACGGGCACCCACCTGCACTATGAAATCCGTTTCAACGGTATTCCCCAAGACCCCGAGAAATTCATCCTCGATTGATCCTCTTTCCTCGTCGATCTCGTTCCCAATAGACTTTGTCGCGCTCTTGTGGTCATTGACTTGCCATTCTTGTGGCGGCCGTGGCCCAATTGAAATGTAGGCCAATGTGCCTAAAATTTGCTGGGTTGCTCGTCGATCTTTATCATCGGGCTAGCAATGGGCCAGACACGTGAAACAATCATTCTAGCCTCAGGTTCGCCACGACGGCGGTGCCTGCTAGAGACCGCACGTTTTAATCTCGATATTCGGGTGCCCAACGCCGATGAGACTTGGCCAGGGGGCACGCCCCAGAGGGGTACCGTCGAGATTGCCCGTCGCAAGCTCGGGTGTATTGGTGCTGTGGAGGGTCTGGTGTTGGCGGCTGACACCGTCGTTGTTTTGGGGGATGAACGATTGGGCAAACCCCGTGACGCCGCGGATGCAGTGAAGATGCTTCAAGCCCTATCCGATTGCGAGCACCAAGTGGTGACTGGTTTTTGTTTGTCAAAAAATGGCGTCCACCGCGATGGTGCCGTGACCACCCGCGTCTGGTTCCGGAAACTGACCCAACTTGAAATCGATGTCTACGTGCAATCGACTGAGCCGTGGGACAAAGCTGGTGCCTACGCGATCCAAGGGGCCGCAGGCGCGTTCATCGATCGTATTGAAGGCTCGTATACCAACGTGGTGGGATTGCCGGTCGCAGAGGTGATTGCTGCCGCGGAGAGCTTGTCATGAGTGTTGCCGACAACCTCGCCCAGGTGCGCGAACAGATCGCCGTCGCAGCAGCAACCGCAGGCCGCACCAACTCCGAGGTTACTTTGGTGGCAGTGTGCAAACGGCAACCCATTGAACGGATCTTCGCCGCATATGATGCGGGTGCCCGCGATTTTGGCGAGAGCACGGTGCAGGGCTTGTGCACTACTGCCGACGCCCTGCGTGGGAGCGGACGAGAGGTTCGTTGGCACTTCATTGGACGGTTGCAACGTAACAAACTCAACAAGCTCATACCTCACAGACCGCTCATCCACACCGTCGATGGCGAAGGGCTTGCGAAGAGTATTGGCGTTCGCTCGAGTGAGCCGACGGAAGTCTTGGTGCAAGTCAACATTGGTAACGAACAGCAGAAAGGGGGTGTAGCCTCTGAGAACGCCCTCTTGCTTGCCCGCGCGGTGTCGAAGATGCCCGGGCTGCGACTTCGGGGGTTGATGGGCATGCCGCCATACAGTGAAGATCCGCGGCCCTATTTTGAGGAAATGGCGAAGCTGTCTGCCCAATTGCGGAAGTTGACCGGCAGTGAGGATGCGGCCGAGCTGTCGATGGGCATGACAGATGATTTCACGGTTGCGATCCAATGTGGGGCGACCATGGTGCGTGTGGGTACTGCCATTTTTGGCGTGAGGGATTGACCAGAGAGCAGGAGAGACGAGCATGAGACTGACTCCAATCGATGTGCAGCAACAGCAGTTCCGACGCGCTTTGCGTGGTTTTGACTCCCGCGAAGTGCAGGCGTTCCTCGACCTCATGGCTGCTCAAATGGGCGAGATGAGTCGGGACAACAAGGAACTTCGTAACGACGTCAGGCGTCTCGAGCGGCAACTCGAGGAACACAAAAACCGTGAGGAGACTTTGCGGCAGGCGATGTTAACCGCCCAGCGCGCCATTGATGAGATCCGTGATCAGGCGAAGAAGGAAGCGCAGATTATCGTGACTGAGGCGGAGGTGCGTGCCGAGAAGATACTCCACAATGCCCACAGCCGTGTCATCAAAGTCACTGATGAGGTCAACGATCTGCGGCGTCAGCGGGTCCGAGCAATCGAGGACCTACGGGGTATCCTCAATACGCACACCAAGCTTCTCGAGACCTACGATGCCAAAGAGCATGAGAACGAAGTGGAAGGGACCGTGACGGTTTTCGAGAAGGTGCGCCCGCCATCCCCGCCGACTATCTGTAGCGATGAAGCTGAGGCCGTAGGTTAGGCACGCCGTGGACATTCCTGCTTGGTTACACCCGCAAGGTGACGTTTTGCTCGCGGATGTGCTGGTGTCAACGCGGGCCTCCCGTACCCGGATCATGGGAGTGCACGATGGTCGCCTGAAGGTCCAGGTGGCCGCGCCTCCTGTCGATGGCCAGGCGAACAAGGCTCTCATTCGGTTTCTTGCGGAAACTCTGGATGTGCCGCGGGCACAGCTAGAAATCGTCGGCGGCCACGCCAATCGCCGCAAAACGGTGCGGCTGATTTCCGTTACGATTCAAAAAGTGCTGCTGCGTTTGAGTCCTCATCGCCCGTAGTCAGGCGATCTGAACCTCACCCGGGCCACGAGCGCGCGCAATGGCGAGCTGATCGTCAGCAAGGGCAATGAGATCCGGGGCGCTCTCGACGTCGGGACCAGGGTAGCAGATGCCACCAATGGACACGCTCATCTGCACGCCGTGGTAACTCTTGGTGGCGATGGAGGCGCGAGCACGCTCTGCGACGTCGCGCAGCCGCACTGCGATAGCGTCGGAATCCGGGGGTAGAAGGATTGCGAATTTGTCTGAGCCATACCGCGCAACCAAACCGTCAGCTCGTGCAACGTCCTGCAGCGCGGCGGCTATGTCCACGAGAGCGCGGTCGCCCGCCTCTGCGCCAGCGGCAATGTTCACCCGCTTGAAGGCATCGACGTCTAACAGCAAGACGCCAGCGGCCTCTTTTGCCGACGCCTCACGCATCACTTTGGCGAGTTGGACAATGTAATAGCTGCTGTTGGGCAGGCCGGTCAGCGGGTCGTTGGTGGCGCGTTCGAACATTCGCGCGTTCTCGATGGCTGCGGCCGCGTGGTCTGCGAGCATCTCCAACGTTCGCTGATTGGTGTTGGTGAACACCTTGTCGAGACTGGTCTTGCCGTCGGCATAGATGACGCCAATGGTTTCGGTATCAGTTGCGAGTGGAACACAAACCATCATCTTGAGGTTCAGCTCAGCCACCGATCGCCGAGAGGCGAGATCATCTTGGGCGGAAGTGTCGGTGGCGAACACGGGGCGTTTCTCTGTGAACACTCGCTTGGCAACCGATGAGATCTTCCTCTCCGACGCAGTGATCACAGAGCCCGAGGATGACCTGCCTATGCGCTGCAGGAGCTGCCCGGTATCTCGGTCTTTCAGGAGTAGGAAACCTCTATCCGCCTCGCTCGCCTCCACAAACGCATCTGTGATCAACTCCAGAAGGCGGTCGAGGTCTCGAGTGGCCAGCATCGTGCGGCTGATCTGCAACAACCAGATGAGCCGTTCGTCGAAAGATTCTTGCGACATGGCCGGTGACCTTAGCACAAAAACCAGTCGGGAACCTCCGGGAAATGACGCTTGATGTTCAGATGTTGCACATCGTCATTGGTCCGAGGGTCGGATTTGGGCGAAAAGGTCGAATTTGAGCGAAACGGTCGAAATCGTTGAACAGGTAGGAGTTGCTCGAAAAGGCGGGCGACGTCGGGCCGGATATTTGAAGGGACGGGAGGTACACACGTCAATCAATGGTGATCGTGTGCAGGATTTGTTCGAAATCGGCAATGCCCAGAGCGAAGATCTCGGGTGTGGCTGAGTACGCGAGGTTGTACAGCAACCCATTGCCCACACACAGTACCCCGTGTTTGAGTTGCCTGCTTTCGTGAAGCTCCACTTCGAGGCCATAGCGGAGGGCGGGCTTGCCAGCCAAAAGAATTGGATCTCTCTGGTGCCAAGCAAAAGTGGACAACTTGACCACCTCGGCGTGGGCTCGAACGAGGGCACCCTCCAGGCTGGCATTGTTGAGGTCATCGCCTGTATCCGCGGGGCGTGCTTGAAGGGTTGTGGTGGAAAAGTGTGAGGGCGAACCAGGCAGAGAGGAGAACACAAGTACCGTGCCGGTTGCGGTGGGTTCGGTGGTGATCTGCCAACTGTCGGGAATTTCAAAGCTCACTCCCAGGATTTCATGTTGGAAGAGTCGGGTCGCCAAAGTCGAAGGTGGGTCAGCAATTTTGCTCGAACATCCCATCGCGGCGAACAATGCGAAAACGGTGATGCGTGGGGTCATGGGAACGTATAACATAGGTAGCGAACCTTGTGGGTATAGGCGAGCAGAAATGGGCGACGATGACAATAGGGTTGAGCCTCGGTTGACCCTCGTGGGCAGTGGAGCCGGAACCACTCCGGAGCGCATCTCTGAGATTGAACAACGCGCCCGACAACTCGAGAAGGCCTCTCGGCCCAAGCCGAAGAAAGCCTTCGCCGCGGTCATGGCGAAGAAGGTTGCCGATCTTGTATCGGAGGAAGTGAGTGACAAGGAGAAGCGGCGGCGCTCTCTACCGAAAAAGGGGCCACGGCCGTCGTTGGTTCATCCCGTGCAACGGGAGGTTTTTGGTCGCGATCAGAACGACGAGGATGTGATTCTCAAGGGGTGAAACCGGCCATCTCAGTCAAGGACGGCCACTTCCAACCGCTGTTTGACCTCTGCCAGTTGATGAGCGATCGCCAAATCGATCTGAATGGATACCTGACTTTCAACCTCCGCGATCGCGGTCTCACGTGGATCCGGTGCGGCGGTTGCATAGACCACGATACCACTGGTGGCCAACATGGCGAGGCAGGCAGCGACGGCGGCGTAGAGAGTGCTTTTCATGTGGTTCTCCGAGTGCGCCCATGTGGTAGAGAGTGCACCTAGGTGGGATGTTAGGAGGGAAGGTGTTCTTGGTCAAAAAATCGGCGGGAGATTGAGATGGCTGACGATGGCGAGTGGTTCGGCCGCTACCAGTTGCTCCGTCGTTTGGCCTTCGGGGGGATGGCGGAGATCTTCCTCGCCAAGCTTCGTCGTGATGAGGGTTTTGAAAAGCGCGTCGTTCTCAAACGCATCCTGCCCCAGTTTTGTTCCGATCCCTCGTTTGTTCAGATGTTCATCGACGAGGCGGTGTTGGCTGCGCGAATTGCCCACCCAAACGTGGTCCAAATTTATGATTTCGGCAATATCGAAGGAGTGTACTTCATCGCGATGGAGTACGTCGATGGCGCTGACCTCAGGAAGGTTCTGAAATCTGCGGACCAGCGCGCACTGTTGACTGCGGCCACAACCGCAGCCATCGGCGAAGGCGTAGCGCGCGGTCTCGAGTGCGCTCATCAACTTCGGGACGACCAAGGGTCGCGTCTGGGCCTGATTCATCGCGATGTGAGTCCGCACAACATCATTCTCAGTCGCGCTGGGGAGGCCAAAGTCATGGACTTTGGCATCGCCAAGGCAGCTCTGAGAGTGAGCCGGACGGCGACAGGAACCATCAAGGGCAAGGTCGCCTACATGTCGCCCGAGCAAGCAGCTGGGGGGGCACTGGACGGTCGCTGTGACCAGTTTTCCCTGGGGTTGGTGTTGTGGGAATGCCTCAGTGGCGAGCGGATGTTTGCTGGTGATTCCGATCTGGAGGTGCTGCAGAAAGTGGTTCACTGCCAGATCAGAGATTTGCGCAACCTCAAGCCTGACGTTCCCGCCGAACTCTCAGACATTGTTATGAAAATGTTGACCGCCGATCCAAACGGCCGATTCGCGAGTATGGGAGATCTTGCGTCGCTCTTGGCCGCCTTCCGTTTTTCCCTCGGTGCCGAGGGAGCTGTGAATCTTGGCGATCTTGTGGCGGGGATTGCCCCGGTCAACATCGACACGAAAGGCCGACGAGGGACCCACGTTCTCAATTGCAACGGCAACGGGGACATGAAGATGCGCCAGACGCGTTCTTTGGTGGTGCCCAAAGTGGCCCAGGTTTCGGGGGTGGACCTGGTCTCCGTTGAGACTGAGACCGAGGCACCGTCGAACTCGGTGGCTAGCGGTTGGGAAGAAGGGGAAGAAGGGGAAGAAGGGCCCACCGGCAGTGGCTGGGAACCAACGGTGCGCCGTCACAGACATTCCCCAACGGTGGACGTTCGCAGCGGCCAATTGCAGTCAGTGCCAGCAATCTCGGGCGGGCCGAGAGTTTCGGGACGGCGGGGGAGAGGGCTGTTTGGGTGGTTGGCGGCGGGTTTTTTCGTCGCCCTCGCGACGTTGGGGGCGATTTGGCGGTTGCAACCCAACGTTGTGCGAGTGGCGGTGCTGAGCACTCCTGAGGGTGCGCAGATCCTGGTGGATGGGCTGGCGACGGGTTTGGTGACACCGGCGGAGATCCCCGACCAAGAGGTGGGGAAGGCGTTGCGCCTGGGGCTTCACTTGGGTGGGTTTGAGCCATGGTTAGAAGTGGTGACGCCGACTGGCAGCAATCACGTGGTCAACGCAACCATGCGGTCGAAGAATGGTACTCTTGCGCCAATCGAAGGCACCCTAGCGTCAATCGAATCAGGTGCAAACACCGATTCTGGAGAAACAGGGTCAACCATCGAAGACTCGGAGGCCGTGACGGATGCGCAGGGTGCAAAAGTTGCCCCTTCGGGCCCGGAGCAAGCAAATTCACTGGGAGATCACAAAGACGCTGGTATTAACTCGGACAGGGCAGGGGAGAAGAGACAACCAGCGAGCCAAGCAAAGGGCAAGCGAAAGCGGGCATCCTCGGGCTCGTTATTCCTTAGATCCACAGGCGTCTGGGTCGATGTCTATCTCGGTGATCGAAAGCTTGGGACCACACCGCTGTCGAGAGCGCAGGTGCCCGCGGGGGTGGTGCGTCTCAGATTGGTGAATCGCGTCGTTGGAGTTGACCAGATCATAACCGTCGATGTACCCGAGGGTGGCGAAGCGAGACGAACCGTGACTCCGCGCAAGCGAGACGAACCGTGACTCCGCGAAGCGAGACGAACCGTGACTCCGCGCAAGCGAGGGGCAATACCCCCTTGGCCGTGCCGGTTTAGGAAAATGCCAGAAGATTGGCTCCAAGTCAGCACCGCATGACGCATGGCATTTCGTTATTATATTTAATATGGATGTTGAATATATATCGTTAACGATATCGAATCGTCGCACAATGTCATCGTTAATAATAATATAACCAAGGGATCTAGTTGGTGTTATACACTGAGTGTAATAATACTGATATTCTGAACATATCATTCGATTCAGTTTGTCCATGCTTCGGCCACTTTGGTGGCCTCGAAGCAAGGGGGGTCGGCTAACAGCATGGCGTGGTGGCCTTGGGTTTGGCTTGGTGCTCGACGACCGCGTAGCAACCCTGGTGACATAGATGTGTCTCGACTTTGTCGTGAAACCACGGTCGCGTGCGACGATCGAGATCAGCTTGGGTACGCCGCGGTAGTGACTGATGGCCTCGGAGAACACCCGCTCCATGTCGGCGAGGTCAAAGCAAAGCGGCAAAACAGGGCTCACGCGATCGCTCGCCAATATTGCAGACGCGAAATGTTGCCGTGGCGGCACTCGTGGCGAGCCCTCGTATGCCTCCCTGCTTACTCCGGCACCGCATGACGTAATGACATGGCTACATTATATTTAATGCAGAGGTTGAGTATATCAGAAACAACATTGGATCGGCCGCTCGCGTAGCGACGATAATCCAACAAAATGAGTCATTTGTAGTGTTGGTGTAATATGCCGAGTGTAATATTGTCGGTATTTGTAACCACGTTATTCACTGTTCTTAACCTCGCCGTTGCATGAATCGCGACCTTTGTAGCAGACATCCTCGCAGAGCCTACCACCGTGATTCTGATCGCAGCCCATCAGACAACCAAACCACAGAATCGAACAGTACCACAGCGCGTCCTGCCGGGATGAATACGCCGGTTGATCAAGGATCGTGACATCATCAACAGCCGCGTCATCGAATAGAACCGCGTCATCTTCGGTACCACAACCGGACATGGTAGAAATCAGTATCGTTGCTGAGACAAGAATTGCCAAACCCTTCATCTTTGATGCCATGGAATCCTCCTTTGGATCGCCGTTCCCGACTGCATCCTTGATTTTGCAGATCGCGTGCCGCGAACCCGAGAGTTGTCGCCGAGGCCACTGAGGACCGGCTCCCGGTGGAGACATGGGCGTTTGTGTGAGGAGTTCGGGAGGCCGCGCGAGGAGGAATGCAGATGGCGTTGCCTTGATTGACTGGCCGGGGGCGGACCCGTTGTTCCTCAGAAGTGCCAAAGGGCAGGACGCAGTGACACTTCGAGGGACACCTGAAACCGTGTCCGAGACTCCGATGTCGTCAATCCAAGGTGTGCCTGATCATTTGCAGGCTTGCCGCGGCCATTTTGTAGTTGCCGGCACAGATAACAGATCTGTCCCGACCCCGGCGTCCATCCTGTAGTTGTCGGCACGAATAACTGATCAGTCCTGATCCCGAACCTCTGGCCGCTTTTGGGCAGCGAAGTGGACTCTCTCGCCAGCTTGTGGCAGGAGGGTTTGTGCTTGATGATGCGGAAATATTCGCGGCTCTATCCAAACGGTACACGAGATCGTTTACCTTTCGTGAGCTTCGTCGGGCGGTGCAAGCATTGTCCACCCTTTATGTCGAACGGCGAAAGGCGGCCAACAAAGCGTTTGATAGTGATGGCAAGCGTGCCGCTTTTGCCCTGTATTATGGCACATTGCATTTCCTCACCGTCCGCGAAGTCGTTTCGAGACTGCCCAATGCGATCGACGGTTTCGAAAAGATTGTCGACCTTGGATGCGGTACGGGAATAGCCGGGGCAGCCTGGGCATTGTGTGCCGATTGCCCAGCGACGCTCGGTGTCGAGCGAGATGGCTGGGCGGTGGGGGAGGCGCGATGGACGCAACAACTATTGGGGCTCAGTGGGCGTGTGTATAGAGGGGACGCGACCCAATGGCGTTTGCCCGGCAGCGGCAGCGGCGTATTGGCAGCGTACGTCATCAACGAACTTGATGACGAGGGCCGCCAAGGTCTTCAGAACAGTCTCCTTGATGCGGCCAGTCGAGGAGCGACGATCCTGATTCTTGAGCCAGTGGCGCGCCGCGTGGCTCCTTGGTGGCCTCAATGGGCGGAGCGTTTCGAAGACGCAGGAGGTAGAAATGACACATGGAGCCTGTCGTTGCCCTTTCCCGATTGGTTCGTGGACTTTGACAGGGCCACCGGCCTCAACCATGCTGTGGTCAAGGCTCGCAGCCTCTTCCTTCGCGGCAAATGAGTTGCGTGCGACTATTCTGGTGGAAGTGGCCAGGTTTGGAGAATTGCGTTGCCGAGGATTTGGAACCCAACAAGTCGTTCCGCTGCATGCCGCGTTGCCACGTCATCCGCCATTCGGTGGCCCGTTGCCTCCACAAAGTCTGACGCGGAGTTTCGTCTCTACAATTCAACCGTGAGAGGCAGGATGAATCTCGATACAAATTATGGCCGTCATTGTGGTCTATTTCTATTTGTTGCTGTCAATCTAGGTGCGTGCCAGACGGGCGTATTGGGTGATCTGAACCTGCCAGATGACACGGGTGATAGCGTTTCGGATGGCGATAGCGATGACGATTCACAGTCTGACGTGGTGCCACCGTGGGATACCATCGACCGTGCTTTGGTCGCCGTAACGGTTGGTGATGGCAAGGTGCATCTTGGTTGGCGGTTTTCGGTCAACGACGCCCCCCGGCTTGGATTCGATGTGTTTCGAAAAAAAAAAAATGGCGAGGATTGGGTAGAATGTAATGCCGAGCCGATCAACCAGACCACTGATTTTACGGATGAGCCCCCGAGTGATCCGAACGAATATTCTTGGTTTGTCCAACCGGTTCTTGGGCAACAGGAAGGACCCCCGACACAAGTTGTGCAACTCGCACCGGGGCAAAGCAATCCTCCCTATTTTGTGATGCCATTTATTGGGGACAATCGGTTTTACAAGACTGCGATTGCCGACCTGGACGGCGATGGAACCCTCGATTGGGTTGTCAAGCAACCCATCGAAAGTATCGATCCCTATGTCGATTTTTGGGTTCCAAGTGGAGACACCTACAAGATTGAAGCGTACGCAAATGATGGTACACCGCTGTGGCAACACGACCTTGGTTGGTCCATCGAGATGGGGATATGGTATTCGCCCTATATTGCCAAAGATTTGGACGGCGACCAGCAGGCGGAAGTTATTCTCAAAACTGGCGAAGGCGACCCCCGCGACGCGGACGGCAAGGTCACCTCAGGTCCTGAATACCTAACGGTATTGAATGGAAAGACGGGCGCGCTAATCGCTCAAACAAATTGGCCAAGTCGTGACGGTTTGGGCGGCTACAACTTCGCATCTCGAAATCAAATTGGCGTGGCATACCTGGACGGCGTTATTCCCCACATCATCGTTGAGCGCGGCACCTATTGGTACATGAAGGTGCTCGCGTATCGGCTGGATGGAAACACCCTCACCGAGGTGTGGCACTGGGACAATCTGGTTGGGGCGCCCGAGGATCTGAAGGGGCAAGGCGCCCATTGGATGCTTGCGGCCGACCTCGATGCCGACGGTTTCGACGAAGTCATTCTTGGCTCTTTGGTGCTTGACCACGATGGTACACCTTTGTGGACGACGGGGCTTCGGCACCCGGACTATGTCTATCTTTCGGACCTCGATCCCAATCGCCCCGGCTGGGAGATCTATTATGCGGTGGAAACCCCCCAAGCGGCGAACGGCATGTGTATGGTTGATGCCGCAACCGGTGAAATTTTGTGGGGGTTTACAGAGGCGACGACCCATATTCATTTTGGATTTTGCGGTGACATCACAGCCAACCATGATGGCAGTGAATGCTATGGCGGCGAGAGAGACGACGTCGCGAAACGTTGGTTGTGGAGTGCGGACGGCGAGATTCTGTCCAACGAGACCTTCGGTGCCACCGCAACAAGTATTGGATACTGGGATGCAGACCGACAGAAAGAACTACTGGGTGACCACAAAATTACGAAGTACCAGGGCGATATCTTGGCGACGGCATTATACGGAAATATCAATCAAGTTGCCGATATTGTCGGGGATTGGCGTGAGGAAATCATCGTTTTCACCAACGCTGCCCTTGGGTGAAATTCGGATTTATACCACCCATATCCCCGCTCAAGACCGACGTCCCTGGCTTGTGCAAGATTCCATGTATCAAATGCACGTGGACATGGTTACGTCCGGATATGGGCACGTGCCATTGACCAGTTATGACATGCAATCGACGCCTTAGAGTCTCGGCACTTAACCAGGCGCGTCTCCGCCGCGCAAGTCATCCAAGTCATCCCCCGCCGCCCAGGTTGCCGCCTCTGTGGATGGTGCCGACAACGGAATTCTCCAAATTGGGAGTCGCTTCACATTCTCCAACGCTCACACGACAAACTTTTCGTGTCCGTTTCCCTTGGAGCAGCTCGGGTCTGGCAAGGCCGCATGGCGATAACGAGATGAACACTGGGCATGATGGCATCTCCGATCTCTGGCTGGAACGGTTCCTGGCGGAGGATTTGTCGACAGAGGACTTCCGGGCGGTCGAGAGCCAAGCTCGGGTGAGGCGACGACTGGCGCAGCTGGCACGGGAACGAGCGGAGTTTCTTGCTTCTTATCCTCCAGACCGTTTCGCGAGCAATCTAGCAATCCGTCTTGCACGAGATGGAACCGTCCTTGGTGCGCTTCTTTGTCGGCCATAAAGATCCGTGGGTGCCTGTTGGCGGCTCGCGAACACCGCTGGACAAGCTGCTGGCTTCGTGCCACAAAAACGGAAACAAACCCTGGGGTGTGATTGTGAAACAATTTGCACGGATTCTCGCTTGTACAGATTTTTCAGATGTTGGCAATCGGGCTGTGGAAATGGCTTTCGGGTTGGTCCATGTTCCTGGTGACACCGTACACCTGGCGCATGTTCTGGACGCGCCAGCCATGCCGAATCCCATGTATGCGCACTATGTGTCAAAGGCAGTATGGGAGCCAGAAGAACTGGAACGGGTTGTGGCCGAGGCGACCAAGGCGCTGAAGGCGTTGATTCCACCTGCCGCGGCCAAGGCTGGGGTCGGCGTACAGTGCCATGCGTTCGAGGGCAATCCCGCTGGACAGATCCTCCATTTCATTGGCGAGCACGAAATCGAGGTAGTGGTGTTGGGGACCCATGGGCGCACGGGCCTTGAGCGATTTATTCTGGGCAGTGTTACCGAGAGGGTGGTGCGCATGGCCAGCTGTGCAGTGATGGTTGTTCACTGACGTCTACCCGAGTGGCGATTTCCAGGTTCTTCCACCGCGCTCTCATTGCGTGTTCGCTCGCAACCCCCGTGGGTCTTCGTTGGCTTCCCGCCAGGATAGGAATGTGCGCATTTAAGCACCATCCGACCTAAACGGCCGATAAGCTAAATGAACGTCACAACCGCCATTCTATTGCGTGGGTTGTGCGCATTGCGGGAGGCCGCCATGATACAAGCCAGATTGAATCCAATTTCTGTCAGTCCTGAGATGCTCAAGATCATCGAAGACGCGAGCAGTCAGCTTGAGGGCAGCAGCCAGCCAACGAAGAAGAAGATTTCTGCTGCATTCACGGACCCTTTGACGCGCACGGAGATGTCACATTTCCAAGAGCGGCTAATTGAGATCAAACAGAAGATTGACGTGACCCTCCATCCTCGCGTTGATTGGGTCATCGACAATGTTCTAAATTCCCTCCGAAGTCGGTCTGACGCAGTGAATGACGAGATCAAGACTGTTCGGCAAATTGGACATCTCTATCACTCAAACATCGACAAAGCCATTGATGCGATCCGCCACAAGGCCGAGGAAATGAACGTCGTGGTCCCTAACACCGTCCTTGCCTCCGTGCGCTTGCACCTCAAGAAACAGTATGCGAAGAAATTCAACGAAACCAAAGAGCTCATCGAAAAAAGTGCAGCCGAAGGTAATGCTGGTGCCGTCAGTGGTCTCCTCTACCATATGAAATGGTGTGGGGCACAGATTGGCCGCACGGTGCCGCACACATGGGAGAAGAATATGCGAGCCATGGTGGTTCCCCAAATGGCGTGATGAAGGTCGTCAAAACAAACTACTGAAACAGTCAAGCAGTTGGGTGTGTGAGCAACCCAACAGTCATGGAAGGACCCATCCACCCGCACGTGCAGAGAATCGGCGACGACATCCAGATCGTCGACGAGAAAGCCTTTCTCAGCGATCTAATCGATAATCTCCTCACAATAATGTTCTTGACCGTGGATCAAATAGAATATATCCAGTGCACATGTCACGTCTAACTGCTGCTGAGTTGAAACGCTTTGAAGCACGATATGGTGGCGGAATCAGCTCAACGATGATTGTCGAGATCTTCCAGAATAAGGGTGAGCGGTTCAGCGCCCCGTCGCTGCGCAAGTATGTCCAGCTTGGACTGTTGCCCAAGTCGCGTAGGGTCGGGATTCGCGGGCGTCACCGTGGCTCGAGTGGTTTATACCCGGTCGCGGTGGTTCGTCTCATCAACAACATCAAGAGTGCGCTGGACGACGGTGCCACACTCGATGAAATTCGGCTGGGCCAGGCCGGTGTCGCCGGCGAGGTACAAGCACTGGCTCGGTCCGCAGGCCAGGTTGTCGAACGTTTGAAAGAGGCGATTCGGCACCAGGAAAACAAGAAGAAACGGGATGCGCTCAAACGGGACCTCGACAACCGAGCCAAGGTGTTGACCCGGGAGATCAGAGCCGTAGAGCGGTTGGTGTCACGGCTGGGTACGCCGCGGTTGCAGCCGTGAGATCTACCGTTGGTGTCTCTTCCATTGGCTCGAGTGCATGGTTGATGCGGTGCGATATGCACAGTGGCGGGTTGGGAGCTTTGGTGGTTTTGCCTGAGGGCTGCGAAGGAGGGTCTGATGAAAGCTAAGGCTTCTTGGGATGAGGGTTCCGGGGAGCAGGGCAGCGAGCGACGGGACCGGCCGCATCGGCGGCCAAAGACGATGTCACGGCGTGAGATGCTCCGCGAACGACGGCGCCGGGAGCGGGCCGGGGATGTGGCCGACCTTCCCGATTATGACCGGCCAAAGAATCGCTCTGAGTGCAGGAATGGTCCGCGTCCGTGTTTGTATGTGTCGTGCAAGCACCACCTGTATCTGGACGTCAATCCGGAGACGGGCTCCATCAAACTGAATTTCCCCTCCCAAGAGGTTTGGGAACTGGAAGAGACTTGTGCTCTCGACGTTGCTGAACGCGGCGGTATTACTCTTGAGGAAGTGGGAGAGATCCTGAATCTCACGCGTGAGCGCATTCGTCAGCTCGAGGTGACGGCCCTCGAGAAAATGAAGAGCGGCGCGTCCGAACATGAGTTGGATGCCTTTGTCGATTGGGACCCGCACAGGGCAGACTACGAGCCCTGAGGCGCACACACGCTTCCCTTCCCAACCTCTGTTGCCTCAATCGTCAAACTCCGTTGTCTCTGTCGGGTCTTGTCAGTTTTGTCAGTTTTGTCAGTTTTGTCAGTTTTGTCAGTTTTGTCAGTTTACTCCTGCTGGCTTGCACCTCGGTGAGCTGGTAATTTCCAGATAACTCATGGAACTGGTTTGTCCCACCTGCAACACGGCCTTCGCCGCAAACGACGCGAGTCTCCTTGGCGGGGAGGTACCGTGTCCCAAGTGCCACGGTTTGGTGCAATCTGGACCCATACCAACAATCAATGGGCCGTCTGCGCTCTCGGGCTTTGACTCAGCGGTGCAGGACCTGTCCGCGTCAGCACCCGAGCTAACGCTGGATGGACCGGCACCTCTCGTGCTGGATGATTCGGCCCTTGATCTTTCGCCGGCTGATTCGGGCCTTAATCTTTCGCTGGATGACTCGGCGTTCGGCGGGAATCTGTCTCTTGGTGGTGGGACAGAGCTCTCACTGGACGGTATCGGTGGCGGTGCAGGTACCGCCGGCCACGGGATTTCGCTCGATGGTGACGGAGTGGGTGAAGGCCCAGCGTTTTCCCTCGACAGTGGTCCAGAGCTGTCGCTCGATTTGTCCCTCAATGGCAGCGACGGTGGAGGCCTGGAGCAAGCGGGGGAGTATCGGTCGGAGGGGGAAGGGTTGCCCGCTGGGTCCGGAGTGTTGGATCTGGACGACGGGGGTAAGATCGTCGTGGGCGCGGGTTTGGCTGACGATGGGCAATCTCTTTCGACAACAACATCGCTATTGGCGTCGACGTCCTCGACAACTGGGGCAGTTGAGCCTCGGTCGATTGCGATTTCACGTGGCCAGCCATCCGTCGAGCCAGTTTCCTCGCGGCACGCACGGGAGCCGAGTCTCGAGAGTACACATGCGACGGGCCATGCCCATTCCCCAGGGTCACAGCCCTCAGCGATGGGGGCCAGAAGCAGTAGCTCTTGGCGTTTGGGAGCAGCCGTTGGTGGTACTGCCGTGTTGGCGATCGGCATCGTGGTCGCGATGTCGATCATCAGGAACCGTCCGCCAGCGCCACCGAGAATTCCAAATCCGTTGCGGCATCAGGTGGGGGCCTGGGTTGCCCAAGGCGTTGTGGCGGATGAACCGTCGGTTGACGCGGCAATGCGGGTGGCGCGCGAGGGATTACAAAGCGGCTCTGATCAAGGAATGCGCAACGCCTATCGGGCAGCTCGTTCCGCATTGATAAGGAATGCTGACTCGGCCCAGGCGATTGCGGCCTATGGTTTGGTGTTATCGCAATGGCCGGATCGGATCGACGAGGAAAGCATCAACACCGCTCTTGGTGCCATTACGTCAGCCATCGGTGATGATCCAGACAGCGTCTATCGAACAGACCTGGAGCGGGCACGGGCTTGGCTTCTGGTGCGTGCTGGTCGTGCAGAGGCCGCACGGCAAGCTGCAGAGCGGGCTTTGCAGCTCAAACCTGAATCGTCGAGTTTGCGTCTGGTTTCTGCGGTCAGCCGCATGCGCACTCGCCCCGACGTCGCTGCCGAGGAGATGGTGGCTTTGAAGGATGAGCCTGACGCGCCGCCTGATTTGGCGGCGTGGACCGGAGAAGCGTATCTTCGCTCGGGCAACGTCAAGCGGGCACTCGGAGTGTGGCAGGGAGCTCTCGGCAGGGGCCCTGAGGACGTGGGCGTTCTCCGTCGTTTGACTCGGTTTGCAGTCGCGCTCGGCGACTTCCGAGGGGCGACGAGTCAGCTCCGGCACATTCTCGATCGCGGTTGGGCGTCGGTGGACGACCGTCTATTGCTCGCACGGTTGTTGCTACGCGAAGGCAATGCAGAAGAGGCCTTCGATATCGTCAATGCCGGTCTGCGCGATGAGGATCTGAGCCCACTGAATCGGGCGCGTTTGATTGGCGAGAAAGTCGTGATCGTCACCTCGGGTCGCGGCCTTGACAGCTCTGGAGTCTCCAAGTGGCTCGATGAGGCGTTGGCGCTCTCCCCTGATCTACCCGAGCTCTTGTATGTCGCCGGTCAAGTCGATGAGAGCGCTGGCGCTGTGGACAACGCCATCGATTCTTTGGAGGCGGCCTTCAATCTCGCCCCCGACCAACCGCACGTCGCCATGTTGTTAGCGATGCTCTTGCAACTGCAAGAACCGCGGGAAGCCAGTCAAGTTGTGGCGACCGCGTTGAAGGAATCACCGCATCACGTTCCGTTGCACCTGATGGCGGCCTTTCTCGAGCTCGAGAAGGGCGACTTGCGGGCGGCAGCAGCCGCAGTGCGTCGGGCTATCGATTTTGACCCGGCGCGCGCGGCAGAGGACTACCTCGAGCCTTACGCCGCCCCGGTGCAGGTCTATCTCACCATGGCAAAACAATTTGCCAAGGTGGGGCGACAGGACAATCCTGTGCTCGATACTGCGGCGGCCGCAGCCTACTATTTCGCTCAAGACCTGGGAAAGGCCAACGCCGCCGTCAATCGCGCAGTACGTTCTGACCCCAACGAGGTTGGGGCGCGACTCTATCGCGCTGTCTTTGCCTTGGAAGCGGGCAAGTCCGCGCCTGCCAAGCGCGATTTGGCAGCAGCGCTCGATTCCGATTCCCGGCACAGGGTGGTCCGTTTGTATCAGGCGCGAGTGTTGGAGGAGAGTTCGAAGTCCCAAAGCGAAGCAGAACGGATCTACCGCGACCTGCTCGATGCCAATCCACTAGACGGGGCATCACGGGTGGGCCTTGCACGCACCTTGGCGGCGAGAGGTGCCATGGCTGAAGCCCAGGCCGCGGCGGTGGCAGTGCTCCTTGGCAGGCCCAACGACCGAGCAGCTCTGTCGTTTCTCACCGGAGAGTCACCGCAGGAAAAGGCCAAGGGCAAAACCAAGGGCAAAGGCAAGGGTAAGGGCAAGAGGCACAGGTGATCTTTCTTTCTCCGATTTGCTGCGCAGCGCCCCATGACGTGAGGGGACGCCGTCGATGACCATCACGGTGGTGGTCGTCAGCTACGAAGTGCGTGATTTGTTGTCGCGGTGCCTGGGGTCTTTGGCCGCGGCACACCAGGTGGTGGTGGTTGACAACGCGTCTTGCGATGGCAGCGCGGAAATGGTTCGCGAGCGATTCCCTCAAGTGGAGCTCATGGCTCGAAACACCAATGGCGGCTTTTCCACTGCGGTCAACCAAGCGGCAAAGCGCGCCACTGGGGAATTCTTGCTGCTTCTCAATCCCGACGCAACCCTGCCCTTGGGAGCCATCGAGGCGATGGAACGCTTGCTCTGCAACCGGCCCACGGTGAGCGCTGCCGGTTTTCGCCAGGTGGACGACAAGGGGGATTTCCAGTTGGCGTTGGGGCCGCCACCATGGTTGTCGTTGGAGATCGTGCGCCAACAGTTGCAGCGTCGGCTGGATGGTGGCGACGCCCGACTGGGGCGGCTGCTGGATCGCCTTCTCTCGCAGCCGCGTCGCGTACCGTGGGTGGCCGGGTCTTGTTTGTTGGTGCGACAGCGGGCATTTTTCGATGTCGGTGGTTTTGACGAGAGGTTCTTTCTCTTCTTCGAAGACATCGACTTCTGTTTGCGCCTCGCTGCGAGGGGCGGTCAGGTTTGGTACGATCCATCCATCACTGTCATTCACTCCCGCGGGGCCAGCGCTCAGACTTGTTCGGAAGCGGCACAGAGGGCCTATCGCGACAGTCAGCTTTGGTTCTGGGAGAAGCACCGAGGGCGCGGCATTCGCCAATTGATCCGCGTCTACCAAGTGCTGCGGAAGATGGTCTCATGAGTCCCTGTAGTTCTCGCCGACGCGAAATGGGTCTATGAGTCTGACGAAGAAATAACGGTCCCATGAGCTCCATTCAATCAAGCCACGGCCTTCGGGTTCTTCACGTCATGGCCTCAGGCGTTCTCGGTGGTGGTGCCAACCATCTCGAAGGGATGATGTTCGAGTTGCGGGAATTGGGGGTTGAGTGTGTGGCAGCGGTCGGCCCGAATGGCTCCTTGGCCGGGCGACTGCGGGCGCGGGGATTCGATGTTGTCAATTTTGACAGTCTCGGTTGGCGGGTCAACCCGCTGCCGGTCTGGAGACTCGCGACGACCATTCACCGCCGCCAAATCTCTCTACTGCACCTGCATGGCTCCCGTGCCGGCTTCTTTGGCGCAATGGCCGCGGTCCATCGATTGCCTGTGGTCTACACCGTGCACGGCCTCTCGTACCGCAAGGGACGTGGCTTTCGTCACCTGGCCTTTGCCGCAGGGGAAGCCATTGCCTGCCGAGGTGCTGACCGAGTGATCTCTGTGTCACGAACAGATCTCGACGATCTGATTCGACGCCGGTTCGTCGGGAGGGGCCGTGGCGTGCACATCCCGAACGCGGTGGACTTCGAGCGCTTCGCAAGGGTAGACCGGGACGCTGCGCGTCAACGGTTGGGATTGCAATCGGCGCAGTTCGTAGTGGGGACAGTGTCACGTCTGGTGCCACAGAAAGCTGTGGGGGACCTGGTGGACGCGGTTCGGAGATTGCGTGATGTGGTCTTGGTGGTGGTCGGCGATGGTCCGCAGAGAAGGTTACTGGAGGAGCAGGCGGGGCCGCTGCGGCAGCAGGGGCGGGTGCAGTTCCTCGGCGGTCGCGAGGACGTTGCCGAGATCATTGGCGCGTTCGATGTTTTTGCCCTGTCGTCCCTGTGGGAGGGTGAGCCCATCGCGCTATTGGAGGCGATGGCAGCCGGTGTTCCGATTGTCGCCACCGACACCACCGGCTCACGTGAGGCACTTGGGAAAGCGGGGTTGTTGGTGGAGGTCGGCTCGCCCCAAAGCATCGCCGACGGCATTACTCAATTGCGCCAGAGCGAATCGATGCGCAGTGGGTTCGTCGCAGAGGGCAGGGCTGCGGTGGCGGGCAGAACCTACCGTCGGTTGGCTGAGTCGGTGGTGAGTGTGTACCGAGAGGTTGTGCCCGGTCTTGAGTTGTGATGCCCGAGGTATTCCGAGAGATGGCACCTTGATTTTCGGTGGCCATGGGGACGCGGTTTTTTCGTTGTGATGCTCGACGAGCTGGGATAACCCCCTTGATGGCGCGCAATGGGGAGCAGCATTCGATGGCTGGCAATGGGTGATTTATCAGACGGCTGGCAATAGGTGATTCATGAGATGGCTGGTAACAGGCGGCGCAGGTTTCATCGGTTCCCACTTCGTTCGCACCGCATTGACAGAGGAATGGACCGATGAGGTGGTGGTCCTCGACCTACTGACCTATGCGGGCAATCTCGAGAATCTTCGCCCCGTGGAAAGGCATGCCGGTTTCTCCTTTGTCCGCGGCGATATTTGCGACCCTGATGTGGTCGCCAAGAGTCTCGTCGATGTCGACGCCGTGTTTCACTTTGCTGCCGAGTCACATGTGGACCGCTCCATCGAGAGCGCAGCAAGTTTCGTTCGGACCAACGTGGTGGGAACCCAGATCATGCTGGATGCCGCCCGCACAGCGAAGGTAAAACGATTCATTCACGTTTCCACCGATGAAGTCTACGGCAGCCTGGCTCTCGATGCCGCGGAGCGGTTTGTTGAGACTCGGCCGGTGCAGCCTACCTCTCCGTATGCGGCGAGCAAGACGGCGAGCGACCACATGGTGTTGGCAGCCGAACGCACCCACGGACTCGATGCTGTGGTGACCCGTTGCAGCAACAACTATGGTCCGTACCAATTTCCCGAGAAGTTCATTCCGCTGTTTGTGAGTAACGCCATGGAGGGCAAGCCCTTGCCGCTCTACGGTGACGGCCGGCATGTGCGAGACTGGATCCATGTCGATGATCACATACGTGGACTTCGGCTTGCCTGGGAACGTGGCGGGAGCGGGGAGGTGTACAATCTCGGCGGCGAGTGTGAACGTCACAACCGTGATATCGCACTGGCCATCGTTCGCGCCGTCGGTGCCGATGAATCGTTGATCCAACCGGTGACGGATCGGCTGGCCCACGATCGTCGCTACGCCATCGACCCGCAAAAAGCGCGTGCGGAGCTCGGTTTCGAGCCCGGGCCACCCATCGAAGAACGCAT
Source organism: Deltaproteobacteria bacterium RIFOXYA12_FULL_58_15 (assembly GCA_001798605.1). GTDB lineage: Bacteria > Myxococcota > XYA12-FULL-58-9 > XYA12-FULL-58-9 > XYA12-FULL-58-9 > XYA12-FULL-58-9. The sequence continues at coordinate 32,138 of MGST01000199.1, forward strand.
GGCCGAGATCGTCGATTGGTACCGGGAAAACCGTATGTGGTGGCAAAGGATTAAGGCAGGAGAGTACCGCGGGTATTACGAACGCATGTACTCTGGGCGGTAGAAGTCAGCGTCGAGCCATGCGGGTAGCCCTCGTTCATGACTGGTTGGTGTCCCAACGTGGTGGTGAGCACGTCTTGGTCGAGATGGCCAAGATGTTCCCAGGGGCGCCTATCTACACTCTGGTGCACTCCCCAGGCAGCGTGTCGCCAATCCTCGAAGAGCACCGTATCATCACCAGCTTCATCCAACGCCTTCCCGGTGCGCCGCGCCGTTTTCGTCAATACTTGCCGCTGTTTCCTCTTGCAGTGGAAAGATGGGACCTTCGCGAGTTCGAGTTGATACTGTCTACCAGCCACTGTGTCGCCAAGGGCGTGCGAATCGTGCCGGGTCAGCGCCACATTTCCTACATTCACACACCCATGCGCTACATTTGGCACCAAATGCCCGCATATGTTCCGCATGTGCCAGGCCGGGGTCTCCTCAGGGTCGCGGCACGGATGGGTGTCGTGCCGCTCCGGAAGTGGGACGTTGCCACGAGTGCCCGACCGTCGACGTTGGTTGCGAATTCTCGGCATGTAGCAGGCCTAATCGAGGAGGTTTGGGGCCGCACGGCTTTGGTGATTCACCCACCGGTGGATGTCGGTTTTTTTGGTGACGCACCGGAACAACCGCGGAGCGGCTACCTCGCCGTCAGTGCCCTGGTGCCATACAAGCGCGTCGACTTGGCGGTTAGGGTGTGCACGGGCCTGGGCTTGTCGCTTACCGTTGTCGGGGACGGGCCAGAGCTCCGGCGGTTGCGGCGCATGGCCGGTCCCAGCATCCGCTTCCTTGGTGCCTTGAGGGCCACCGAGTTGCGGGACGAATACGCCAAGGCCAGAGCCCTGTTGTTTTGTGGCGTTGAGGACTTCGGCATGGTCATGGTTGAGTCCCTGGCTGCGGGATGCCCCGTGGTGGCCTTGGGGCATGGGGGGGCACTGGAGATCGTTTCCCATGAGGCCGGGGTGCTGTTTCTCGAACAAACCGAAGTGGCCCTAGGGGATGCGATTGCTCGCTTCGAGGGTCGACAATTCGATCCTGCCCAGGTCAAACGGCAATCCCATCTCTTCTCTCGGGAACGTTTTGTGCGTTCATTGGGACAACTGATTTACTCATGATTCTCAAATGGTACGAGAGCCCAAGGCGCGTGGGAAAGCTTTGCGTAACTGTGACAGACATGTCGCATCTTTGTCCCCCGAAACCAAGTGACGCTGGACGCGACTGCCGGGCACATGTTATCTGCATGAAAATACTTCTTTTTTTGTCCTTGTCATAGCACCGTTCGAGGTGTGATTATTGCATGCGGCTGTGCGGGACTCGATGTTGAAGCGCAACCACAGGTTTTTCCAATCTGCACAGGTGATACGAGACTCACTGTTGGTTGGCTGTGCGTTTTTCATCGCCCACCATGTTCGTTTCTCCTTCCCCAATCTTTTGCCCTTCGGCACGGTATCACCGGAACAGGAAACCTTCTGGGTGGGGATGATGGCGGTCATTTTGTGGCCCGCCATCGGATGGATGAGTGGTCTTTATGTGAGTCGGAGGTCACGCTCCATAGCCGCTGAAGTGTTCGACGTCATTAGGGTTTCCATTGTTGCCTTCGTCGTGTTGGTTACCTTGACCTACTACATTCGCGACGAGCGTTTTTCCCGTGGCACTTTGCTTTTGTGGACAGGATTCTCCTCGGTTGCCGTGGGGGCGTCTCGAGCCGCATTACGCATTTTTTTGCGGAAACTGCGGTTTCGCGGCTACAACCTTCGCCATGTCGTGATTGTGGGGGTGGGCAACACCGCCAGGCGAGTGTGGTCCACCATTCGTGAGCAGCAGCGCCTTGGATTGCGCCTGCGCGGTTTTGTCGCCCTCGACGAGGACCAAGCGCTCGTGGGGGAAAAGGTGGACGGTGTTCCCGTGCTTGGGACAGTCCGGCAGTTGCGGGAGCTGGTGCAGGGGACAGACCAGGTGCTGGTGGCTCTGTCAATTGAAAAACTTGGCGCTCTCAAAGAAATCATGGGGATCTTGTCCCAGGAGCCGGTGGACGTCCGGTTGGTGCCCGACTTTTACCAATACGCCACCCTTTACGGTAGCATTGACGAGCTCGCCGGATTGCCGATTATCAACCTGCAGGCGACGCCATTGATGGGTTGGGGGTTCGTGACCAAGCGGCTGTTTGACATCGTCGTTTCAGGCATTGGACTGGTGCTATTGGCACCCGTTTTGGCGGTTGTCACCTTGTGGGTTCGCCTTGCCAGCGGTGGGCCGGTTCTCTATCGCCAGGAACGGGTAGGGATGGACGGCAAGCCCTTCGACATGTTCAAGTTTCGCACCATGAGGCTCGACGCCGAGACCGACGGTGCCCATAGGGCCGTTCCCGGCGACCCTCGGTGTACCCGCGAGGGAGTTTGGTTGCGGCGTCTCTCTCTCGACGAGCTTCCGCAGCTTTGGAACGTGTTTAGGGGCGACATGAGTTTGGTCGGCCCGCGGCCGGAACGACCTTGTTTTATAGAGGATTTCAAACGGGAAATCCCGCGCTACGGACTGCGCCACAAGATCAAAGCCGGTATTACAGGTTGGGCCCAGGTCAACGGTATGCGCGGTAACACGAGCGTCGAAAAAAGGATCGAGCTCGATTTGTACTATATTGAGAATTGGTCGTTGTCTTTGGACATCAAGATTCTGATTCGCACCGTGCTCGGCGGGTTCCTCTCCCCGAACGCTTACTAAAACCAACGTTGGTTTAGGATACACGATTTGCTAAGTTGCCGCCGCCGGGTTTCTGGCATGAGGTGAGAATACCATGACCGTTCCATTTCTCGATTTGCCGCGAATGCACCAACCTCTCCTCGATGAGATCGACGCTGCGATTTCGGGGCTCATTGCCGAAGCACGTTTCATTGGCGGCCCCGCGATCACCGCATTCGAACAAGCCTTCGCGCGCACCTGCGACGTCAAAGGGTGCGTGGGAGTCGGGAACGGCACGGACGCACTGACCTTGGCGCTCAAAGTGCTTGGCATTGGCCCGGGTGATGAAGTGGTCGTTCCCGCGCACACTTTTATTGCCACCGCTGAAGCGGTTAGCAATGTTGGGGCGACGCCGCGGTTCGTCGACATCGACGAGAAGACTTACACGCTGGATCCCAAGTGTTTGGCGGCGGTGGATACCACCAAGGTCAAGGCGGTGATGCCAGTGCATCTCTATGGGCAACCCGCTGACCTCGATCCAATCATGACGATGTCAAAGAAGCACGGCTGGCGGGTGATCGAAGACTGTGCCCAGGCGCATGCGGCACGGTATGGCGAGCGCACCGCCGGCAGCATGGGAGATCTTGCTGGCTTCTCGTTCTACCCGGGCAAGAATCTCGGCGCCTTTGGCGATGGTGGCGCAGTGGTCGGCAACGACCTCGAGCTGCTCGACCGTTTGCGTCGAGTCGCCGATCATGGACGTCAGACCAAACAGGCACATGGCGAGATAGGATTGAACAGCCGCCTCGACTCGATTCAGGCGGCGGTCCTCGGCATCAAGCTCAAACATCTCGACGACTGGAATCGCCGTCGCGCCAGAGCTGCTTCTTGGTACGACGAACGGCTGGCCGGTATCAGTGGCCTGACCGTACCGTACAGGGCGGCAGGTCGGACTCACATCTACCACCTCTATGTTGTTCTGGTTCCCGACCGCAACGCGTTGCAAAGCGCTCTCAATGAGGTTGGCATTCAATCGGGTATTCACTACGCAATACCGCTGCACTTACAACCTGCCTACGCCCATCTCGGCTACGCTGCCGGCGATTTCCCGGTGTCGGAGCGAGTGACGGCGACATGCTTGAGCCTGCCAATGTTCCCAGACCTTGAGGAAGCGCAAGTCGATCAGGTAGCCACCGCCATTCGTGATCACATGCGGGCAGGGGGCTGAATCATGGCCAGAATAGCGGTTGTTGGCGCCGGATACTGGGGCCCGAACCTCGTTCGCAACTTTTACGCCCACGAGAGTTGCGGCGAACTGTGGGTGTGCGAACAGGATCAACAGCGATTAGAACGAGTGCGGTCCCGTTTTCCTGGAATCCACTACACCCGAAGTTTTGATGAGATCATCGATTCGGACTTGGACGGAGTGGTGGTGGCCACAACGGTTGGCACTCACTATGAGTTGGCGAAGCGCGCCCTCGAAGCAGGCAAACATGTCTTCGTGGAGAAACCCCTTGCCGTGTCGGTGAAGAAGGCCGAGGAACTCGTTGATCTTGCCGCCAAGAAAGGTAAGACCCTGATGGTGGGACACACCTTTGAGTACAGCCCTCCGGTGCTCAAGGTGAAAGAGCTCATCGACACGGGAGAGCTCGGGCGCATCTTCTTTGTCTCGAGCATGCGGGTGAACCTCGGCCTGCATCAGAAAGATGTCTCGGTTATTTGGGATTTGGCACCACACGACTTTTCGATACTGTTCTGCTGGCTCGGCGAAGTACCCACCTCGATTTCAACAACGGGCAATGCTTTCGTCCAAAAGGGGATCCCTGACGTCGCGTTCATCTCTGCAAGATTCCCCTCCGGGACGATAGCCCACCTTGAGGTCAGCTGGCTCGCGCCGTCCAAGCTGCGTCGCACGGCCATCGTGGGCGATAAGAAGATGGCGGTTTACGACGACACCGAGGCCACCGAGAAGGTCAAGATCTTCGATCGTGGCGTCGACTTCAAATACCCGGAAACCTTTGGCGAGTATCAGCTCTCCTACCGCACCGGTGATATCCTCAGCCCAAAGCTTGCGCAACACGAGCCTTTGGCAATGGAGACACTCGAGTTCCTGCGGGCCATTGACGAAGGCATCGTACCGAGGTCCGACGGCGAATCGGGCCTGCGCGTGGTGCGCGCCCTGGATGCAGCCCAAAGGAGCATGGAGGCGGGCGGCAGCCCAGTCCAACTCTAACCAAGGACGTCGGTCGCTGCACGGGCCGTCGAGCTCAGTCATGCGCGAGAGGAACCTCTACCAGCAAAAGCTCGTCCTGCTCGTGTTGGACGTACTTGCGTTCTTCGGCGCGCTGCACCTGGCTATCTGGTTGCGTTATTCTGCCAACCTTCCGTTCTCCAAAGCGGGTTCGGCACCCTGGGAGCAAATCCTCCAGGCCTTTCCTTTTGTGGCGTTGGTGTGGCTTACGGTGAGCGCCGCATTCGGTAGCTATCGCATTCGCCAGTCAGCCTTTCAGGAGAGCTCCGCGGTGGTGCGGGCGACCCTTGTTACGTTTTTGGCGGTGTTGTCTGCGACCTTCTTTTATCGGGGGTTTAGCTACTCACGCGGCATGATCGGTTTCTTCATTCCGTTGGTGTTGGTCGCGGTCATGGCTGCCCGCATCGGTTTTCGTGCCCTGCGCCGCCGGGCATTGCGTCGGTTCGCCGGCCGTGACCGTATTGCCATACTGGGACAGAGTCGCATTGGCACGAGCCTTATCCAGGGTCTCCTGCGCGATGCTGACTACCATGAGGTCGTCGGCTTCATCGAGATTGATACTGCCCAACGGGAGGATGCTGCCGGAGATTCGACCCCCTGGTCTGTTGGTGAGCAGGTGCTGCGGCGTCTAGGCCACGTGAGCGACATCGAGGAGCTCTGCAGCAGGGATGCATTTGACTCAATCATCTTGGTTGACCGCAAGCTCGCCGAAGCCACAATGCTCGACACCATTGACGCCTGTCTGCGGCATCAGGTGTCATGGAGCATGATCCCGGCGGTCCACGAGCTGCTCTTGGACCGGGCTCGTGTCGACCTCATCGAGGGCATTCCGCTGGTAGGAATGCGCTGCAGCAATATCGTCGGATTCAACTGGATGCTCAAACGTGTGACAGACGTTGTCGTCTCAGTGCTCGCCATCATCATGGTGGCACCCTTGATGTTGTTGGTTGCCATTGGCATCAAGCTCAGCTCCCCTGGGCCGGTTTTTTACATGCATGAGCGGGTGGGGCACCGCGGCAAGACATTCCCATTTCTCAAGTTTCGTTCGATGCATACGGGAAATGACGATGCCATCCACCGTGAGTACACCCGCAAATGGATCGAGAACAACGAAGCGCACACACATGAGGGCGACAAAGAGGTCCACAAGATTGTCAACGACCCGCGGGTGTTTCGTCTCGGTCGTTTCATTCGCAGGTACTCCATCGATGAGCTGCCACAGCTATTCAACGTTCTGCGGGGCGAGATGTCACTGATCGGTCCACGCCCGGCCATTCCCTACGAAGTCGACGTCTATCGCGAATGGCATCGCCGCCGTTTCGAGGCACCGCCTGGCATCACGGGTCTGTGGCAGGTGTCTGGGCGCAATCGTTTGTCATTCGAGGAGATGATCAAGCTCGATATTGATTACCTTGAGAACTGGTCGCTTCTATTGGACCTGCGCATCCTGGTGCGAACTGTGCGCGTCGTGTTGTTCGAGCACGCGTTCTGATTCCCCGACGGGTTGTCGTAACCTCGCGAAACCACGGGACTACGGAGCTTTGTTCTTCCCCACCCGCTGAAGCCGGTGTCCGTCGCGGAAATCGAGCGCTTGCAGGAATGCCACCAGGGATTCTAAATCATCATTGTTCAGCTCGTAGGCGGGCATTTCGTTCCAAGCGCTGAGAGTCTGGGGATTGGAGATGGCGCGACTTAGCCATTCTCTGTCCCTGCCTTTGGCAACTACGTTCGACAAGTCAGGTCCACTCCGCCGTCCGCCTCGACCCAAAATAGTGTGACAGTAACTGCATTCCTCGTGGACGAAAACGTTCAGTCCCTTTGACTCGGCGGCTGTGAGCACTCGTTTGGGCACGACGACCTCTTGGCCGTATGATCTCGCCCCGTCGAAGCCCATGAGCGTCAGAAAAATGAGCGCCATCAGCCCCGTGACCCCCAGCGCGACGGGGACGGGTCTCTTGCCCGGCTGGTGATGGGTGTTCTTTTCGAGGAACGGCACGGCAATGACAATGCATAGACCGCCGATCGGGATGAGCACGGTGCCAATGACTTCCAGGGGACCCGAGAAGTACGTCAACAGTTGAAACAACCACATGTAGTACCATTCGGGACGGGGCAGGTAGCTCGGGTCGATGGTGCCCGCCACATTCTCTCTCGAGACGCCGAGCAAGTAGGCCAGGGCAAATACAGCGGCCAACAAGACGGCAAAGATGGTCGAGCTTTTTTGCATATGCTCGGGAAAGAAAGCGTAGGGCCGCTTCATCTCTTCGGGCCGCACCCGGTCTGAGACCGAGAGGCCGTGGACGCGCACGAGGTAGATGTGGGCGGCAATGAGCCCGATGAACAGTGCCGGCAGCACCAACATGTGGATGGAGTAGAAGCGGGTCAGGGTCAACCCAGACACTTCCGCTCCACCCTTGAACAGACGCGTGACCCACTCACCGATCCAAGGTACGTCACCTGCTGCGTGGGTACCCACCACCGTGGCCCAG
>MGST01000200.1 GCA_001798605.1 Deltaproteobacteria bacterium RIFOXYA12_FULL_58_15
CGGCACAGGTGCCCTCAAACATGTAGTGATAATAATAGGAGTAGCTGTAGCAGCACGATCCATCGCAATCGGTATTGGTGGCGTAGGTGGATTCACAGGTCGTTAGATCTCTCGCCAAAGTTGAGCAATCCCATTCGGCCGGTTCTGAGTTGGAGTAATCCGAGCACGCAACTCGTGAGCTGGCTTTGTAAACACACACCATGGTCGGGGCGTTCGAATCGGAGCCAGAATCGGAGTCAGAATCGGAGTCATAGTCCCAATCACTTTCCGACCCGCAGGCAACGCAGGCAAGAACAGTGGCGAGTAGTGTCGTTTTGATATGCATGGCTTCCCTCTTTTGGGTTGTTGTTGTGCCGGGGAGCTTTGCAAGCGGGGGGCCACCTCTAAGTGTTGGGAATACGTACCGAATCGTTGTGGCCGTGGCTGCGGCTGTGGCCATCTGTACTCAAGAGTATCAACTCGCCACGCCACACATGGGGCGCAGCGAGGAGACAGCGATGACGCGAGCAAACAGCCGAACGCCGCTAACCCCAAGCGTGGGGCCCCGGCAACGGGGCCCGTTGGCGTGCAACTTGAATGGCGGCGAAACAAAAGGCTGAGCGGTTGTCTATACACGTCGCGAACCTGGGAAGCATGTGCCGCCGATGCCTCTCGGCTCGTCACTTGGTCAGAAATGATTGAGGGAAGGAGCTTGGCCGCGAGGTCAAGCTTCTCGATCTATTCTTTCGGGCAGAATGCGGTCCGCGAATATTGCGCACCGACACTCCCGAGTTGAGTCAGGAATGACGCTCAATTCGAAAGTCACAAAAAGTCACAGAAAGTCACAACCGGTGAATTTGGGCACCGATAATAGCAGAGGTACGCGCATCGCACGCAACACTTCGTGTGGAGGTCCTCCATGACTATTGATTCCGCAACTCTGGCAGCACGCGCATTCGTCGCACTCAACACCAACGATTCTGGAGAATCAGCGCAGGTCATTGATGCCAGTGACCTGTGGCAATACAGCGACAACAGCTTGGGTTTGCGGCACTCGACCATGTTCCGTGTTCCGGTACTCGACGACCAGACCGTCGTCGCCCTGCAGCGGACGATGCCCGGGGTGACCGAAGACGACCTGAAGGCAGCCATAGATAGACTGTCCAAGGGAGAATGCCGGAAACTGAATCAATTGCTCGACCGTCTCACTCAGCAAACAGACAATAACAACAACGTGACTACGCTTGGGCGGTTGTTGCTCCAGAGCATGCAGGCTCGGCGACAGACGAGACTCTGCAATACCCAAGACGAGATCTCTAGGCTCATCAACAAGATGGCGTTGAATATCACTGCCGCCAATGTTCCCGAGAATGCAGGTACCATGTGCCTCGCTGCTGCCATCGCACCGAAGAATACCTAAGACCCAGCAGGTGGCGAAACCCCAGCAGCGATAACGACGAAGTTGTCGAGGACGAACGGGTCCGTCGTCAGAGATGCCCGGCAATCTTGAGCGGTCGAAGTTTTTCGTAGACGCGTAGGAGCTCGGCATGGGCGGGTGAGATCTCTTCCCAGCTGACTGTAGGAGCCATAAACGCCAAGGGGTCACTGGCCCCGGGGTTTGCATAATATCCAATCTCGGACATCTCGTTCAGCATCGGCCCTACACACCTATTCCACAGTGTCTGAGGCCGGTTTTGAGGTGTCCACCGAGGCCCACCACCCAAGGCGTGTCATACGGAATCGGCCTGATTGCGATCCCCAACCTTCCACCAACCGTCGGTCATAGGAGGAGAAACCAGAACAGCTCATCGCTTGGCGGGATCAATCAACCCGATTCCGTATCACCCCGGTAGTGCTGAGCAATCACCCTCCTCGCACACACCTCACGTACGCATTGTGCGGAGAGTAATCATTGTCACGGTATGAGATCTCGCCTTTTTGAAAGTGCACGGCAAACGTGTCGTTATCACCGGGAACGGACACTATTGACGGCGTCCCCGAGTAGTACCAGTCGATGTTCACACCGGTAAAAACACTGTACGTGGCTGGGTTTTCACGAAGAGGATCAACGAGGCTACCTAGCTCTTTGATGTTCGGCAAACGCCAATCATCATGGCTCGCAAGCGTCAAGTTGACGCAATACTGTAACGCCATTGACCAACTCATCGTCGTATTGTTGTCCGTTTGCTGCCACATCAGGCCAGTCTCATTGTCAGTCACAGTCCCATCCCCGTTATCTGTGAAATCTGCATCGGTCTTGGCCACAACTGTCGTCGATAGGACTAACGCGAATAACCCTACAAAAATCCTGATTGTCACCCGATTCATAGTTACCCTCCTAGAGTGAATCTTCCATAGTCTTCGAGATCAATGAGACAGAAATCACCGGACGCAACGCACTCTGTGCATAGACTCGTCGGTACTTTCGGTCACCCGTCCTGCCTCAAACTTGACATGCCAATGACTCCCACCGACCACCGTCACCGTAGAACTCCAGTACGGCTCAGACCCCGTTTGTGGAAAATAGCGAGGGTCGATCATCGGTGGTGGCCGGCTGTAGTCAATAATGCTGTGCAACTCGAACCGATCTGGAATACGCCAATCGACGTGACCACCCAGATCAATCACCTCGCAGTAGCCCACCGCATCAACAAATGAATACAATCCTTGTTCGTCTTCGGATTGCCACATCAATCCCGTTTCATCATGTGTGATCGTCCCGTCGCCGTTATCCGTGAACGCGATAGACGTGTCGTAATAATCTGCGTCCTGCGCAGGAAATCCAGAAACAGGACATCCCAGGTGGAGCGTCGTTGCGCTCGCACACCAGCTCAGACCCGTGTGGGCACGCCCCGGTGTCGCATACGACGTCATCGACACGCATGCGAGCCCTACCTCTTCGTAATCTTGTTCACACGCACATGTAGGCGGGCTGCCCGCAACCACACATGTGCCATGCCGCGAGCAACCTACATCATCACAAACGCTACGAACAAACGCATCACGCACACAGCGAACTCGATACTCATCGGTTCCAGTCAATTGCCCCACCAGCCCCGCTGTAAAACCGACGTACCAGAAGGTGTCGGCGATCAGCCCCCGCGTCGCACTCCAATAACGCTCGGTTCCAGTTCGAGGGTAATAGCGAGCATCGATCGCCGGTGACGAACGGCCGTAATCGACGAGGCTGTGCAACTCGAAACGGTCTGGCAAACGCCAATCATTGTGCCCAGCCAGCTGCAGGGATTCGCAATAGGCAATTGCGGCCGAATGATCATGAATCGCTTGATCATCGACGGACTGCCACATCAATCCGCTGTGGGCGTGATAAATCGTGCCATCGAGACCGTCAACGAAATCCGTTGACGTGTCGTACAAATCTCCGTCCTGTTCAGGGTATGCCGTTTGCGGACAGCCAAGATGAAGTGCAGTACCCGTCGCACAGTAGCTGACACCCGTTCCCGCCCTGCCCGGATCGTGCACAGCATTCGACTCGACGCATGCCAGTCCCACCTCTTCATAGCCGACGTTGCATGCACAAACCGGCGACCCTCCCGCATCCATACAAGAACCGCCACCAAGGCAATACGTGTCGTCACATGGACTCGGCGGACTGGGATCTCGTACACATCTGACGCGGTGAGAAGAGCCATCGGCCGAGGCGTAGACAACGCCTGTGGAAAAATCGACCCGCCAATACAGGCTCGGCGTAACTGCTGGCGTAGATGTCCAGTATGGTTCCAATCCGGTACTAGAAAATAGCGGGTCAATTGAGGGTGAGGCACGGCCGAAATCGACTATGGAGAATAGCTCAAATCTATCGGGCAGTCTCCAATCATCGTATCCCGCCAAAACAAGCGAATCGCATGCCGATGTTGCAGTTGCGTGCGTATAGCTCGCCTGGTCATCTACAACCTGCCACATCAACCCCGTGTCGTCGTGCGTGAGCGTCCCGTTTCCGTGATCTGTGAAATTCATCACATTCGTCCCTGACTCCGCATCTTGTGTCGGAAACACTCCTTGGGGGCACGCAAGGCCGAGGGCCGTCGACGTCGCGCATTCGGTCACGCCTGTGTCCGGAACTCCATGAGAGACGCAACGCGACAAATCATACGCAGAACAAGAATCATTGCAGAACGCGAGTCCGATGACATAGTCAGGATTCAACGTGGAGCATTCGACCACATCTGAGTCGCAATGCTCATCACCTTCTTTGGTCCCGTCTTGACACATCGGCAAATAACAGGCGCCATCGACACATCCGAGATCACATGTGACAGTGCTGAGGACGCGGCAGCCGTCATCATCGGCAGTACACGATTCAAGGGTTACGCCATCGACGTTGCAGACACTACCCATGTCAGTGCATTTGTGGTCACAGGCCCCACACGAGGTGGGGTCACCGCAGAAGCCATCGGTACATGGAGTCTCGCCCGACCAGTGCCAGCATTGATACCCGTCCGCTTCGCATGTCTTGAGCTGGCCGTCGGTGCATGAGGTCTCTCCTTCGGAGCAGAGATTATCACATTGGATGCACGATCCCGTCGCGTTGTCGCAACCAAGGTCGCAGAACTGTGTCGGTTCATCATACTCGCACATCCCCACCAGACATTGTGCGGAAGGGCCAGGTGTGACGAGCGTCCAATCATCGGCACAGTAGGGAGGCGGTGGCGAGTCACAGGTGCCACAGGATTCACCGCAGAACGGGTCGGGGCCACATTCACGATCGGTGCAGTCGGTTTCCGCTGGGCAGTCACGCTCGAGGCATGCGGTTGTATCTGCGCACCCATAGTCACAGGTCTGCGGTGCACTCCAATTGCGACATCCATTGTCGTCAGCCTCGCACGTCCGGTATTCCCCAAAAGTGCATTGGGTTGCATCCTCCGAGCAGAGGTTGTTGCATTCCGTAAGGCCGCAGCGATCCGCGCAGGCGGTGTAGGCTTCACAGGTAGAGCAGAGTTCACAACCGCTTTGGGTTGTATCGCAGTACCATCCCGCGACGCACTGGGTGTGCTCAGTGCAGACGGGCCAGTCGAGAGTTAGGGTCAGTTTGCATGTGCCGATGGCACCAGCGATGTAGGCGCTGGCACCAGCGATACCGGCCTGCAGGACAGTGATGCCGAGGGAGATGGAACCCAACACAGGAGCGAGGGCCTTATCGAGGGCCTTCGTGTTGATCCCGGTGAAATGTCCGGCCAGGTGGGTGGCAATGGGAGCCTTGGTATACTCGGTAATGAACGACACCAACTCGGTGAGGACCTTTGTTGCATTCGTTCGGGTCCTATCGGACATGAAGGCTTGGCCGGCGTTCTTTAGTTCTTCTGCACCGGCCGGATTGGATGCGATGGCTTCGCCGATGATGAGGAAGAGCTCATCCGGTTTTGGTAGGTCGGCTGGTGCAAGTCTGGCCAAGATCTTAATGGCCCAGTGGATCCCCAACAGGGCTTTGGCGTCGTTGTCGACTTTGATGACAAAGTGCACGTTTTCGGGGTGATCCTCCAAAGGCACGACGACCGTGGCCTCGGCCTGCGAGGTGACGGTGCCGGCGAAATCCCAGCTGCCGAGGTCTTCGGCGTAATCGGCGGTTCGTTCGATCACGGCTTGAACAGAGACGTCGGGAATGGGTGGTGGTGCGGGGGGCAGGAAGATGTGGTCCCTATTCACTTCGAACGTCAACGGGGTCTCGTCGGTGAACATGGGATAGATGCTGCGGTATTGGGCGTTCCAGTTGCGGAATCGGATTGCATAACGAACTGTGGCACCGGCGTCTGTGTAGGTGGTGGATTGTACGGCAGCGTCTGCAAATTGGCAGTTGGGTTCGTCAACGTCGCGACCGACGGCGATACCAAGATCGGGGGTATCTAGGTGTAGAGCCTCCAACAGCTCATCGAGTTTGTCGTTGATCCCAGCAAAGGTGGCCTCATCAGTTTTGATATAGCCATGCCGAGTGATGAGACTTGCCAAGCTGTCAACAAGAGGCCCCGGTATCTCGGCAATCAAAGCTTCGAAGAGTTTGGCTTGCTCAGTGGCATCTGGAAGAAGGACAGGAAGGCGCAGGAATGCCATTGCAGCCAATGTGGTGGTGTGGCCTATCTCGACATCATGACCGGCCATGGCCAGGGTCAAGGCGACAAGTTCCCCGTCCAACATGATGGCGACCAAATGATTGTTGTCATCTTCGAGGTCCACGCTGCCTTGGGAGTCACCGGTGACATTCCCGGAACAAGCGACACCAGATCCGAGGCAAGTCACCACCGCGGCATCTGCGTCATCCAGACTGTTGAAGATGGACAGATCAACGGAGACATCGCCGAGATCGGCAGTTCCCTGAGGTCTAGATGGTTTGTTGTTGGTCTTGTCGCCTGAACAAGCGAGTGTCGTTGCAACACAAAGCAGTGTGATCCAACGCATGGAACCCCCCCCCCTCTGGCGACAGTGGAATCGCCATGGGGTTACTCTATTCCTGATCTAGGTTGGGATGCCAGACGGGGTTTCGTACTTGAGTGCACCATTTCGATCTGCCGGTCGCACTTTTGGGTACGGCACCGGCACACCGGCGGGGTCTCCCGACTCGCAGGGCTCAGGGGGAGAAGAACACCACAGCCGCGGCAATGACGACTGCTATGGTCGAGGTCGACAAGAATGTGAACGTAAGAGCCATGAGCGGCAAAACGCCAGCTATCGAAACGAGTACTCCTTCGCGACGACCCTCGTCAGGAACTTGGTACATCGACGTGATTGTGGAAACACAGCGGCTGCACCAGCTTCCTCGGCAAGGCAGTTCCAATAATCCTCGACTTCGTCCGCTCCGTCCAACTCCAGACACATGAACCCGGCAATGCCGCGGCAAGAGTCGATGTAGATGAGATCGCACGAGCGAAATTCGAAGTTTTGCATAGTTTCATGATTGAGCCGCCCATGGCACTCCTTCACAATTTCGCAGTCGAATTCACGGAGGTCCTGCTGGAACTCCTCCGAATCTAGGCAGTGCTTGAGCAGCTCGACCAGGCTTAAACCCTCAGGGTCATCAAATCGACTGAACAGATCCACCACCCTGTGATCCTCATCCTTTTCGTCGTGATCCTCATCCTCTTCGTCGGCATCGTGCGACCCAGAGGTCTCATGATTGCCCTCCCCGTTCGCGTTTTGGCTATCATTGCGAAGCTCAACAGAATAGCAGGACTTCATCTCGCCGAGGTCGGGCACTCCTGCATACAGCCGCGGCTGCCATGCATGGTGCAATTCGAGTGGCGGACCCGTTGGCTCTCCAAAGCGAATTGAAACGCTGTCATTTACTAACACAGAGTAGTATCCGCTGGTGCTGAAAGCGTCCAGAGTGGCGAGTCGTGGTTCGAAACCCGCCAGGAGAAGGATTACGTTATTGCTTGGTACCGTCTGTGTGAAAGTTGAGCTTCAGTGAGCGCGCGCGCCCAGAGAATCACGAAGGGCACGAAGAACACAATCGGCACAAAGAGTCACTACCTCACCGGCAAGTAGCTCCTCGCTGAAGGCGTCTAGCTTGCGAAACCCCACAAGAGTGTACCGACGCTGGCCACAGAGAACAGGGCGATCTCCACCCTTCGCACCACACGGGCCATGCGGACGTAGTCAATACGCATGGAGATGTGCCGGTGGCCCTTGCTGAACAGCCCTTCATCCCCCAATGGTTCTTCCACGGCCTTGAGCAGTTTGCCCCAGCGAAAATGGACCAACGGCACGCTCGCCCACAGCACGAGCAGGAAGATCTCCGCGATGGATGCTTGATTGAGGGGGACAGTCTCGTGCAGACGCCAACCGGCAGCTCCGATCAATATCGCACTGAGAGTCAACCAGATCATGATCGCTCCCCGTCCGTCGTTGCCGACCTCTCATCCGAATCCTGCGTGTCGCCTGTCGGTTTCACCTCCTCCATGACTTCTTCTTCTATCGCCTTTGCTTTTGCATCTGTGTCCGACGTTTCATCCAATGTTCGGTCAATTGATCCCTCGAGCTTGAGTTTCGTTGACCAGCGATATGCACCACGCTGTGTTACCACGGTCATGCGCCAATCGATTGTTGCCCAACCGACCTCATATGCCACAGGCGCAAAAGGAGAGATTTCGAATTCGGCGATCGCCTGAACTGTGGTTCTCTCCTGTTGGCGAGAGGCGATGGGTGTTGGCCGGACGGTGGCATAGTAGACAACACACTTGCGCCGCTGCAGCCACAATCGACCGATGCGCTGTCGCAAACGTTCAGTGCCCACCAAATGCAGGCGCAGATTCTCGGGTGGCTTGCGCTCGGCCGGTAAGTGCAGCACGGCCTTAGCCGAGTGACCAGGTACTATCACGCTGGAGAAGTCCATGGAGGTTGGCGCCACGAAGTACGACCCGATCGAACGCGCCAACAGGATCGCCGTAGCCAGTGCTCCAATGCCACAGGCAACAGCGCCAACGAACTGGTTAAATAGAAGATTGTCAGATTGAGCGAAGAGCCATGCGCCCACGAGGGGCAGGATCGTCAACCCCAAAAGGATTGAGACTCGCTTCCGCATGGGGGGGATTTCGACCTTTTCGAGTTTGGACATGGGCGCAGTGCTCTCTGGGACAATTGTAATTAAGCGCCCCACCTCAACCACGCGAAAGTGATTGAGGACAACCCGAACGGCCAACTCCCATTGAATGGTGAACAGCTTTCCATGATAGGTCGGCACCGCTTTGTATTTGCTGAAACTGAATGCAAACATGAAGAATTGGCCGGCGTCCCATTTCGATCCGGGTACAACCATGCGTTCCACGACCGTGCGTTGTCTGAGTGGGTGTCTGCAATACGCCTCGGAGGCCACGGTCCATCGTACCAGCTCGATTTCTACGGCACGGCAGACGCATGTCTTTTGCGATATGACATCGACATGACCGGAAATGAGATCGGGAGGACAAAACGCAGAAGTCTTAGCGTCAAAATGAATGCGGATGTCTCTAATTGGCAGAGCAAAGGGCATCAGGCACCATGGGAAACAGTCGGGAAATTCCCAGAACATCTGAATTCTTGCAGACATTCCCAAGATGTCCAGGAATTGGCGAGTCAGGTGCGGCCCTTTCAAACGTTGTGCATGGTTGTCATGCCAAGTAGAGAGAACAACCGCAAAGGTAAGCGAGGGATCTACCAACCGGTAATCCAAGAGAAGGCGGTTATTCATGGACGATTTGTTTA
>MGST01000201.1 GCA_001798605.1 Deltaproteobacteria bacterium RIFOXYA12_FULL_58_15
AAAGATGGCCTCAAAGATGGTCTCAGATTCCGGTGCAGGCTCGAGTCTCACGACGGGAAGAAATGCCAACGCCTCAGTCACCTCGAACGCGGCGATGATAGCGCTCCCCTGATTGGCCGCAGCCGGTGTCACCGAATTGCTGCCTGCGACGAACGCCGGTGCAAGAATGTCGTTGGATGGCTCGATACACACCTGCAAAGCCCCGGGGCAGATCCAACCGTCGGGACAATCCCGATCACCGTCACAAACAATGATCGCATCCGTGGGCACACGAAAGTCGGCAGACAGACAACCCTGCCAGGCGACGGCGGCAACCAACATCATGATTGAAAATCGCATGAACTCTCCTAAAACGCCGTGACGAAGCCAATGGCGGCACCATCTTGGGTCGGGGATATCAAAAGGGTTGTCGTCTGCGCTCTGTCGTCAAAATCGGTAACCAGCCACAACAGCGCAGTAGCGGCCAGGGCACCCGCGGCTGTCGCG
The DNA here is from genome assembly GCA_001798605.1 of Deltaproteobacteria bacterium RIFOXYA12_FULL_58_15. Taxonomy (GTDB): domain Bacteria; phylum Myxococcota; class XYA12-FULL-58-9; order XYA12-FULL-58-9; family XYA12-FULL-58-9; genus XYA12-FULL-58-9. The sequence continues at coordinate 487 of MGST01000201.1, forward strand.
ATCATGGCGTTGGCGAAAGCGTAGCGGTCGTTGGTGGTCTCCTCGAGCTCGGCGAGATCTTTCCCTGACACAGGTCCGTTGATTCCTTTGGCAGCGAGAGTGTTGAAATCGTTCTCTGCGTCCTTTGCCATGGCCGCCATCACCACCGCAGCGACCGTTGCAGCCCCAGTGACACCGACTCCAGTCCAGAACATCCACGGGGCTGTCGTCAGGGGAGCTTGGGTTGCCGCAGTCTCTGGGACAGCTGTGGCCGTTTCTTCGGTCGCCGCGGTCTCTGGGACAACTGTGGCCGTTTCTTCGGTCGTTGTGGGATCCGTCCCCTGTGCCGATGCCATTACGGACACTGAGAGACAGAGCCATGGGAGAAGCACAAGGGAGCAGCGCATGGTTTCCTCACCCGTTGGATTCAACCTTGGGTGTGTATTCCGCGCCCCTTGATGGGTCAAGACATCAGTGGCTCACTGGCTCACAACCGCCGCACGGGCGGTTCAGGTTAGACCCCTCAGCCACCCCTCCAGCCACAGGTGCTCGTGCGAGCTGTGGGGGACTTACCGCCTCTCGTCGAGTTCCCTACAGCAAAGCCGGCGAGCACACGACGACTCGGCTTGCCACATTTGGGACATTCAACGAGCTCTTCTCGCTCGCTGAGATGGCGCATCTCATCGAACTGCTCTCGACAGGTGTCGCATTCGTATTGGTAGAGTGGCATGCACCTTCCTCCTCTGTTCCGTTGCCCACACAGGGAACTTGTTCCGTTGGGGCTCGCTCGTTGGGCAGTCGGCCAACCCCTTCACAACTTTCTCCCACCAACGCAGAGAGTGTTTGTCGCAGCGATTCGTCACTCTGCTTGCCGACCAGACGGGCGATCTCGTTGTTTTCCCCGTCAAAGAATAGGAAAGTCGGCACACCAACAAGCCGATGCTGACCAACCAGATGGCGATTCTGCGGCAAGCTCACATCGATTTGCTCGATGGCGACGCCGCGTCCGCTGCATTCGTTGCGCAGTCTATCCACCACGGGTGCCATCTGCTGACAAACAACGCAATCCTCTGAGAAGAGCTCGAGCATCTGTGACTTCGTTGCCACCGGCGGCTTCGGATCAGAGGGAACAGGCACAGTAGCCGGGAGTAACATTGTAATGGCGACCGCGACCATGGCTACCCCCAACATCCGTTCGATGCGCGGCAGCCAGGATTGGGCCCTGCGCAGCACCTTGATACCCGCCTCGGCGAATGCGGCGGTGACAACCAGCGGCAGGGCAAACCCAGCACCGTAGACCGCCAGATAACCGGCCCCCATCACAGAATCCGAGGCATTGGCCGCGGTGTAGGTCAAAACTGATCCGAGGATGGGCCCGACACAGGGCGACCAACCGGCAGCAAAAATCACCCCCATGACCAATGCGCCCCAGGCTGAGGCGCCATTCCACTTGGCATCGCTGCCCTTTAGCACTCTGTCGAACCACGGCACCTCGATCACATGGAGGAACTTGAGCCCAAATAAGAGCACCAGGACGCCGCCAAAAATGCCAATGACGAGTTTCTGGGAAACGAGCAAGGCACCAATGCTTGAGGCACCGAGTCCCATCAGGGTGAACACGGCAATGAATCCAACAGAGAACAAGGCGGCCCGGATCAGGAGCCTGCCGCGCCCAAGTTTGCCTATCTGAGCAAGTTCTCCCCCAGCCAATGCTGCCAAATACATCGGCATCAATGGCAAAACGCAGGGCGTCATGTAGGTCAGCAACCCTGCGCCGAAAATCCCTGCCAAATCGAGTGTCATCACCCTCTCCTTCACAAACCGATATATTGAGCCACCAACCGGACATTTGGGTGCACCCCGGCGCGAAATGATTACCTTCACAGCAATAACTTGAGGAAGGCCGCGCTAAGGAGAAATCCGTGCGTCGGCTGGCCACCATGACAACCAAGGTGCTATGAAGGGCGCGTAAATCCGCCGCCAGGCGAGTCGAAGGAAGGACACACAACGATGATTACTTTCACCCATACGGCATGTGCTGAGTTCAAAAAGCTCATTGATGATGCCGACGATTGTGTTGGCGTGCGGGTGCGTGCGCACAAGCTCGGTCATCACACCTATCGTTATCAGTTGAATTTGATGAAAAAGGAAGACATCGCTGATTCTGACCAAACGATCGACGCGGATGGCTTTGTGGCCTACGTCGACACCGACACGGTCACGTACATGGACGGCGCTACCGTCGACTTCCTCTCCGACGAATCCGGCAAAGGCTTTGACATCGAAAACCCTGCGGCTGATGTCAAATGGGATGATCCGATCGCTCAGAAGGTGCAAGAAGTTCTGGACAAACAGGTGGTCCCGGGGCTCGCCTCCCACGGCGGCTGGTGTGAGCTCCTGGAGGTCAAAGAGGGCAATGCCCACGTGCGGCTCGGTGGTGGTTGTCAGGGTTGTGCGGGGGCTCGCGCTACCCTCAAGCAAGGCATCGAGACGATGATCAAAAATGGGGTTCCGGAGATCAAAGAAGTCATCGACGAGACCGACCACGGCGCCGGACACAATCCCTTCATGTAGCTCCGAATCGCCATCTGCACCGTTATCTCTTCGTCGCAGCTTCGGATTTGCTGCTCGACGTACGTCAAGTACGCCTGCGCGCAAATCCTCGCTTCTCCTCGACCTAACGGCACAACTGGCGATTCGGATAGTATTTGATGGTGGATTTGGGGTAGTCACCTTTCGCTCGCGCCAACGCGGCCCCTTTCCCTCGACTGATTCACGAAGCCAGAGCAGCTGCCTGCGAACGGGACTTGCTGCGCCGCCAGAAGTACCAGGCACTAAAGGTGAAGGCGCTCGTCGCGACGACGCTGACAAAATACGAGAAAGCGCGGAAGAACTGGAGCTTCGACATGTCGGCATGTCCGAGGTGTTTGTACAAGATCACCCCTATTGCACCTGCGTAACCCGAAGCATCGGTCACGTAGATCATAAATACCGCCGTGGCAGTCACTCCCATCGCCGCGATCATCCGGTCAAAGAGGACACAGCCATAGGGCACGTAGGCAAGGTAGAGTCCCAAGCCCACCACGATCATCCAGGGCACTCCACCAAGAATGCCAGCATCCCAAGCTAGAGTTGCAATGCCAATGAGAGCCGTACCACCAAGCATCAACAGGTGCGCTGCCAACAGGCCGAGGTCATTGCGTTTGACCAAGTAGAGCAAGGCAAGCCCTGCCATCACCACGAAGGCGATGGGCAGCTCCGAGAGAGAATAGATGGCCACGCTGTCGCCGAGTCCGAGCTCCGTCCAAATTTCTGGGGCGTAATTGTCACGAAAATCGCGATAGGCCGTGACGAATACATACAGCAGGGTGAGTGCCGCGAGACCAAGCAAAAACTCCCGCACAAAGGCCAGCCGCTGGGCGCCGTTCATGACCACTCGTTTCATCCGCGCCGCGATGTCTTCCTTTGACGGCGGCGGCAACTGCGCAAGGGCCCAGGTTCCAGCAAAAAAGATCGGCAAGAACAGAAAGCCAACACTCATGGGCATCCACAGTTCGGGGACCCCGAGTGACATGAGCCACGCGCCGACGCTTTTGACGCCGCCGCTCGCAACAATATAAGAACAACTCAGGCCAGCCCCGAGAATCTCTGAGACGCGTCGCCCCTCGAGATAGCCGAAGATCAAGCCCCACACACAACCGAGCGGCAAACCATTGAAAAACATGGCCACCACGCGTCCTCCCGGCGGCAAGAACGCAAAGGCAACCAGACACAGTTGCGCAAAAACGATCATACTTATGAGAGCAAGCTTTCTGAACTGGGGCTGAAGCTCAGAGATGAACTTAACGCCGAGCCATTTTGACAAGGCGTACCCCAAGAGCTGGCTGATAATCAGCGCATCCTTGAGCGCAAGGCCGAAGAATGTATCCCCCGCGTAGAGCCCTACCGCGAACGGCTTGCGAAAAGCATACATGCAGAAATAGGTAGTGAAGGCCGCCGCCACGGCGTACATCGTGAACCAAACGACGGACGTACCGGCAAGTTTTCGCTGCAAGGCACCAGGAGATTTTTCGATAGGTGTCGATAGAGTCACCGGTGTGTTCTAGACGCTAACCTGATCGAGATCCACCCCCAATGAGTGCGAGGAAACACCCTCTATGAACAAATAGAAATGCGGCGGGAGAACCTCATCGATGTCCTCGAATAATTGTATTGATCATCGACGGACGAGGGCTACACCAACGAGAAGTCGATGGGACCCAAGACAGGCGCGTACGGCGCTGCCGACGCATTTCTGCGCATGGTGGTGATCGTGGCACCGTAGTCGGCGCTGCCGAAGATGGCACTGCCCGCAACAAAAGCGTTGGCACCAGCCGCGGAAACTTTGCCGATGGTGTTGGGGTCGATGCCACCGTCAACCTCGATGTTGACGTCGAGATTGCGCTCTTCGCATAAGGCCCGCAGGGCGGATATTTTCCCAAGCATCTCGGCAATGAACGATTGACCGCCAAAGCCCGGATTGACGGTCATGATCAGGACCAAATCGACGAGGTGCAAGACATTGACCACGCCCGAGAGCGGCGTCGATGGATTGAGAGCAACACCTGGGCGCGCCCCCGCTTCACGTATTTGAGTGAGCGTACGGTGCAGATGCACGCTCGCCTCAACGTGTACGGTCAGCCAGTCGGCGCCTGCCTTCACATACTTTTCGATAGAGCGCTCGGGCTCCTCGATCATCAAGTGGACATCGAGGGGAAGCTTGGTGACCTTGCGAATCGACGCGATGACCGGTGGCCCCCAGGTGAGATTGGGGACGAAGTGGCCATCCATGACGTCAACGTGGATCCAATCGGCACCCACCGCAGTAACAGCTGCGATCTCCTCGGCCAGGCGAGCGTGATCAGCAGAAAGAATCGATGGAGCGATCAACAACGGGCGTGCCATCTGATCGCTCATTCTTTCATTCAAAGAAAAGGGCGAAGTTGACCAGGACCAAAAGCAGCGCCCCGACGATCGCACCGGCTAGGTAGGTCTGTATGCGCCCCGTCTGTAGCTTGCGCACCTGATTACCCAGCGCCGCGAAGATCTGCGCCACACCGTTGACCATGCCATCGACGATGAGTGAGTCGATGAGGCCGTCGATGGCCGAGACCATGCGTCCAAGAAAACCAGTGAAGTTCACCAAGCCGTCAATGATCTTTTGGTCGAACCAGAAGAGGATCCGCGAGAGCTGTCGGGCCCGACGCACAACGGCCCAATCGTAGAGCTCATCGACAAAGTACTTGTTGTAAATGATCTTGTGCGGGATGCGGACCCATGCCGACTTGTTGGCAAGCAATCGAGCCGGCACTTCGCTCTTCGCATCTTTGTACATGGCTCTGGCGAAAAACCAGCTGCCAAGGGCCAACACAACCGAAGCCCCCGCTAGGATCCCTTCAGCAGTAACACTGTGCATCCAATCGAGCGAGGCCGTCGCCGCACCCATCACCGGGTGCAGCAGTTGCTCGAACAAAGGCTCGTTGTGAAACACCAGAGGCCACATACCGAGGATGCCCGTGGGGATGATCAAAGCCGCCAACGCCACCAAGACCCAAGTCATCGATCGGGGTGACTCGTGGGGCTCGCCACCGTGATGGCCATGACTGTCCGCATGCGCGTCGGCATGATCATCGCCATGGCCGTGTCCACGGGCCTCGCCGCGATACTCGCCGGTGAAGGTCATGTAGTAGCTGCGCCACATATAAAAGGATGTGAGGCCCGCGCCGACGAAACCGAGCAGCCAGATCGTCCATCCGGGAACGAGCAGGTGATTGGCCGAGAAAGCCTTCCAGAGAATTTCGTCTTTGGAGAAGAAACCGTTAGCGAGAAAGAACACCGGCGCTGTGGTGATCGCAATGCAGCCGGCGAAATAGGTCCAGTGCGTGAGCGGCATGTACTTCTTCAGACCGCCCATCTTGCGCATGTCTTGGTTGTGGTGACAACCGAGGATGACCGAGCCCGAACCAAGGAAGAGCAACGCCTTGAAGATCGCGTGGTTGAGGAGGTGGTAGGAACCGGCCCAGTAGGCACCGACGCCGACGCCGATGAACATGTATCCGAGCTGTGACACCGTCGAATAGGCCAAGACCTTTTTGATGTCATACTGAAACAGACCAATGGTAGCCGCAAACAGCGCGGTAGCGGCACCAACCAGCGCGACCACGGTCATGGCGGTGGGCGAAATCGAGAACAGGAAATTGCACCGCGCCACCATGTAGACACCCGCGGTGACCATGGTCGCCGCGTGAATCAAGGCTGAAACCGGGGTGGGTCCTGCCATGGCGTCGGGAAGCCAGACAAACAACGGGATTTGCGCGCTCTTGCCAGTGGCACCGATAAACAGAAAAATGCAGACGAGGACAATCAGGGGCACCCCCATGAAAGTTTTGGTGTTGATGCTGTCTTCGGCCCAGGCCTCTTGGTCAGCCCCAATCCGTGCGCGAATGGCGTCAAAACGCAAACTCGTAGGCGGTGCCTGTCTGGGCGCGTTGAAACGCTCAGCCAAGGTTCGACCGGCGGTGGTTTTCATTGCGCCGGTGCAGCCACCGTATTGTTTGCAGAGCTCATCGGCCTCAATGTTGGAGATGTGTGCGGTTTGGTGATCCGCTGGCGCCTTCCAGTATCCGGCCTCATAGCTGTCGGTACCAGTCCCCAGGCTACCGGCGTAGCCCCCCATCATCCCCCAGAAGAGTAGGGCCATGCCCATAATGAACCCAAAATCGCCAACACGGTTGACGATGAACGCCTTGTTGCCGGCAACGGCGTTGGCATTCTCGGTGAACCAGAAGGAGATGAGTAGGTAGGAGCAAAGGCCCACACCTTCCCAACCGATAAACATGACCAACAGATTGTCGCCCAACACCAGAGTGAGCATCGATGCCATGAATAGGTTGAGATAGGCGAAAAAACGCGGGTAGCTTTTGTCGTCAGCCATGTAACCCATGGAATAGACGTGAATGAGCGTACCAATGCCGGTGACGACCAAGGTCAGGGTGCCCGAGAGTGGATCGAACCAGAAGGCGAGATCTGCGTCGAGAAGCCCGACATGCAAAAATGGGAACAAGTTCTGACTCAACACTCGCGCGTGCTCATCGAGGCCCATCATTTTGATGAACGCCACCACGGTGATGATGAAGCTGATGGAGGGCAGCACGATGGCGATGCTGTGATTTGCGGCCTTGCCAAAACGGTTCATCAGCTTCTTGCCGAACATGCCGTTGATGGCAGCGCCAATCAGCGGCAAAACCGGGATGAGCCAGAGAAGCGAGAATTGAGTCGTATGGGTGAGCTCAGCGGTTGGATGCATGCCTTAGAGCCTCTAGGTTAGCTAGTCACGCAGGGAAGTGGTGACCCCAGTGTCGATGGTTCGCCAGTTGGAAAAAATGGCGAGGACAATCGCCAATCCCACCGCGGCTTCCGCCGCTGCGATCATGATGACAAACACGGGAATGACCTGGCCAGCGAGGGCGGCAGGGGTGCCACCCCAGGCGTAACGCGAGAAAGCGACGAAATTGAGATTCGCGGCGTTGAGAATGATCTCAACCCCCATGAGAATCGCCACAGCGTTCTTGCGGGTGACCACCGTGTAAAAACCGATGCCAAACAGGAGCGCGGCCACAACGAGGAAATGCTCCAAACCCACGGTCATGGTGTCCCTCCTTTGCCGTCTTGCTCCGCGGGTGTCATCTCTTTGCGCGCGACCACCACCGCGGCCAACAACGCCGCGAGCAGAAGAAGCCCCGCGACCTCAAAGGGCAAAAGGTAGCTGCCGAGAAACGCGCGACCGATCGTTTCAGTTGTGGCTGCAAACGGCTGCGGCGCTCCCACAGTCCAAGGAAAGCCAAAGACCACGCCCAAAAGCGCTGTGATGAGAACGATCATCAACACGCCACCCATGACGATGTTGCTCGAGGGGTTGGACCGCCGGACCTCGCTTATTTTGTTGGTGAGCATGATGGCAAATAGGATCAGAACCAAGATCCCGCCGACGTACACCATAAGCTGCACCACAGCGAGGAAGTCGGCGGAAAGAAAAGCAAACAAGCCGACCATCCCGACGAAGCAGGCGAGCAGAGAAAACGCGGCGTAGACAATGTTGCGCGAAAACGCCACGCCGCAAGCGCCGGCCACCGTAAAGAGTGCGATTGGCACAAACAGCAAAAACGAAGGAGAAACCTGTTCTAGCATCCCGAAAACCCTTTGTCCGGGCCTGCTTACACCACCGAGGGGCAGTTCGTGTCAAGGCGCACAACGACACGGGAGGGTTGACTGGAAATACGGCTCAGCGCCAACCACAGAGCTTGACCACCTCGCCAAGACTGAGCTCTTCGACCTTGGCGCAGGCATATTCGTAGGGGTCGCCGCACTCGTCGTCGTTCTCGCACTCTTTCCACGAACAGTACTTGGAGTCGGCGAAGGGGCCGATATCCATGACCTGGCGACATGAGAACGCTTGGGGACATTGCTCATCACGAGTGCATTCTTGGGTACAGTAGCCACCGCGCCCGAGGGTCGCGATGCAAACGGTGGTCTGACAGGGAAACTCGGCATTGTACTCGACGATCTCGGAGCCCTGGGCCCGCATCACGTCACCCTCACTCGTCGCGCCACTCTCCACCGGGATATCCATGCCCTTGCAGTCGACGCCAATGTCATCGTCTTGACAGCCGGCCAAAAA
>MGST01000202.1 GCA_001798605.1 Deltaproteobacteria bacterium RIFOXYA12_FULL_58_15
AACTCGTATCGATGGATGGTCGCGTTTGGACTCTCAACATCGCCGCGAAACGCGATCAACACTCCATCGGCCTCAACCCAATCGAGACATGCCACCAAATCTGCCTCGCAAGAGAAGGTTGCCCGAGTAACGGCGGCAGCAAAGAGAGCGTCTGGCTGAAATTCACTTCTCGTCTGGAGAACGCTCACATTGGCGAGTCCTAGCCTCGCCTTTACCGTGTTGAGGAATGAGGCTCGTTTGCGACGGGGTTCCACCAAGACCACTTCTCTTTCGGGCTCTGCAATTGCTAGCGGGATCCCTGGAAAACCTGCGCCCGAGCCGATGTCGACAACCGACCCGTTGGGAAGGAGTTGGATAGCTTCCAGGGAATCTCGATAGTGATACCACGCTGCGTGTTCATCACTGGTGATTGCCGTGAGATTGATTCGGCTATTCCAGCTGTGCACCATCAACCAATGCCGAGCAAGCAGGTCTATTTTGTTCTCATCCAACCAGTTGATTGCGGTGAGCAGATGGTCATAGATCGAGTGGTTCAAAGGATCTCGCTCCAATGGATGGTTGTTTCACGTGAAACATCGGCTGGAATCGTACCGTTGCTGAAAACTGTGGCTTCGTTGGCTTCGACGCTGCGCATCGTCTGTAAGCCGTGGCTTCGACGCTGGGGAGTGAGGTGCTCGACATTTCCGGCCTCAGAAATTCAATGTTTCACGTGAAACATTGGTCAAAGTCAACGTTACCGGAACCAGGTACATGACTCATTACTCATTCATCCGAAATTCCATGCTAACCAGAGCACCTATTTCGCCGTCACCCAGCGGGACCGAAGTCGCAGCAACGCCAACGCCGCTGGAGTCATTCCGGGGATCCGACTGGCTTGTCCCAGGGTTGTTGGCCTTACAGCAAGAAGTTTCTCGCGAAGTTCTCTCGACAAACCAGAAATGCCATTGGGATCGAACCCCGCGCCCAACGTGTGTCCCTCGAGTTCTGTGAGTCTTTCTATCTCTTTCATCTCCTTCTTTATGTAGCCCTCATATTTCACCTCCTCCTCAACGCATCGAAGAGTGGCAACGTCAAACCCAGCGACGTCAACATTGGCCGAATTGACATTGGCCGAATTAACATTGGCCGAATTAACATTGGCCGAATTAACATCGGCCGCATTAACATTGGCCGCACCAACATCGGCCGCATCGCTCGCAGCGGTCGCAGCGGCCGTAACGGGATTCGCTCCAGCAACGAGTTTGCCTATCTCCACCTCCGGCCGTTTCAGCAGTTCCCAATAACCCTGGCCCTTCTCAACCCCAAACTCCTCTGCCAGTGCCGTCCCCACCCGTCCATTCTTGAGTACGGTCCGCAAGCGACACCTTTCTTTCTCCCGTTCCAGAGAACGGGTGACCCGATCCTCACTCAACAGACCCCACTCTTGGGCCTTGCGCCAAAGTCGCTCCTCGGCATTTGCCTCCCGCAGCGTCAGGCGATATTCCGCCCGAGAGGTGAACAATCGATAGGGCTCGTCCACACCCTTGGTTACCAGGTCGTCAATCAAGACTCCAACATACCCCTCGCCACGCAAAACTACGGCGCCACTCTGACCCCGCCCCCAACGCACAGCGTTCAATCCCGCCATCAGACCCTGGGCGGCTGCTTCTTCATACCCGCTCGTACCGTTGATTTGCCCAGCCAAGAATAGCCCCGGCACATGCTTCACCATCAAAGTCGGGGACAGTTGGGTTGGTGGAGCATAATCGTATTCCACCGCATAGCCGTACTGAAGAACCTCAACATGCTCGAGACCTGGAATGCTGTGCAGGAAAATCTCCTGAACATCCATGGGTAGGCTCGTGGAAATCCCATTTGGGTAGATACGATCTGTGCTCAAACCCTCGGGCTCAAGGAAGATATGGTGCCGTGCCTTGTCCGCAAAACGAACAACCTTGTCCTCAATGGATGGGCAGTACCGTGGCCCCCGGCCTTTGATCACACCCTGAAACAGCGGAGACCGATCCAACCCGTTGCGGATGGCCGCATGGGTTGCCTCATTTGTGTAGGTAATGTGACAACAGATCTGCTCGAGTTCGTTCTCAACATAGTCAAAACTGAAACGCGGTTGAGGATCATCCCCTGGCTGAGATTCCAACAACGCCCAATCAATGCTTCCCTTGGACAGACGCGGTGTGGTTCCGGTTTTGAAGCGACAGAGCTCAATGCCCAACTCTCTCAGCTGCTGCGACAACCGACTCGCCGACTGCTCGCCAAACCTGCCTCCTGCAAAGGAGCTTTCACCAATATGGCACAGTCCATTGAGAAATGTGCCGGTGGTCACTACAACTGATCGACACTCGATCTCACCGCCATCTCGCAATCTCACCCCTTGCAGCGTCAAACCGGAACCAGAACCCAAAGTCGAGCTCGACGACACCAAACCAATCACCTCGTCCTCGATGAGTGTGACACCCGGGGCACCATGCATGACCTCGGTCATGGCCAAACGATAGAGCTCCGAATCTGACTGAGCGCGAGTGGACCGCACAGCTGCCCCTCTGCTCTCATTGAGGCGGCGAAACTGGATCCCTGTCGCGTCTGCGACTCGTCCCATGGCACCACCCAATGCATCTATTTCGCGAACAAGATGTCCCTTGCCCACTCCGCCGATGGCTGGATTGCAACTCATCTGCGCAATGCGATCCAATCGCAATGTCACGAGCGCGACTTCGGCCCCGAGACGACTCGCTGCCAACGCCGCCTCGCACCCCGCGTGTCCAGATCCCACAACCACAACATCAAACATCCCCCTCCTTTACCTTTCAGCCAACCCACCACGCAAGCTTCACCTGCAAGCTCCAGTTGCCACCATCGACACTGCCCGTCAGAGCATCGCCCAAAAAACTCGGGTGCAGAAACCCTTCGATGCGACCAGCAACATGCCACCGCCACACAATATCCCCTTGGCCGTTCGGGACCCTCGTCAGCACAATCACACATTTATTTTCAATATAATCAGATCCTTCTCACCACCAGAGCCGGTGGAGAAGATTTTCCCCCGCCCCAACCGACCTAGCCGGCCCTTGCAGTCCTTGCCGACGGAACCTTGCCGACGTGAACCGACCTAGCCGGCCCTTGCAGTCCTTGCCGACGGAACCTTGCCGACGTGAACCAGCCTAGCCGGCCCTTGCAGTCCTTGCCGACGGAACCTTGCCGACGTAAACCAACCTAGCCGGCCCTTGCTGTTTTTGCCCACGGAACCTTGCCGACGGAACCTTGGCCCAGAACGAAACGTCGTGCTACGCTGGGCCCAAATGCAACGAGACACCGGGCAAATCCCTGACATCCGCCGACCTCGATTCAGCCTTCGCCTCAAACTCACCATCGGGGTCATTCTCATTGTTCTTGTCAGCTTCTCCGGTCTAAACGTCTTCAACATCTATACCCATCGCAAATCCCTCTATGCCGAAGCACACAAGACGCGCACCAACCTAGCGCGCATGGTAGCGGCTGCTCTCTTCACCCAACTTGCGGACAATGAACTGAGCAGCCCACGGGTCAAAGTCTTTCTCGACAATTTTCTCAGCGCCGCGATCACCCAGAACAAGCTTGACCGTGACGTCGCTTTCGGTGTGGTCCTGGACGCCAACAACAACGTCATCTCAGGCCAAGCCAAACCCAATCTCGTAATCTTCCCCGGTGGCGGCTCCTATCCCGATGCCGCAACGGCTCTCGCTGAGATCGCCAAGCTCGATGGCAAGCTCGGCAACCAGATGCGCACCACCCGCATCCCCCTGACAGTTCGTGGCCGGGGAACCGTGGGCAAGCTCATGATTGGCATCTCCCTGCAGCGCATCAACGACGAGTTCATGCGTGATCTCTGGCTCAACCTTTCGGTCTTTGCCGCCGCCCTCATCCTCATCATCATCTATTTGGTGGTGACACTCGGCCGCGTCGTCATTCGCCCCATCACCCAAGTCATGTTGGCCATGCGGGACGTCCGCAAGGGCAATTTCAATACCAAGGTTGAGCTCAACAGCAGTGATGAAATCGCCGTGCTCGCCGACACCTACAACTTCATGGTCATCGGCCTCAGAGAACGCGAAGAACTCAAGGACGCCTTCAGTCGCTATGTCTCGACCCAAGTCTATGACCGCCTCGCCGCCGGCGACCTGACCCTCACCGGTGAGACCCGCAACGCCACAGTCCTCTTTTCCGACATCCGCAGCTTCACTGCCCTCTCCGAGCGGCTCACTCCTGCCGATGTCGTGCAGATGCTCAACCAGTATTTCAACGTGATGGTTGAGATCGTCTTCAAGAATGACGGCTTCGTCAACAAGTTCATCGGTGACGCATTGATGGCCGTCTACAATGTTCCCATCGATCAAGACGAACCAGAAATGCGAGCAGTCAAGACCGCACTCGAAATGATCGAAGCCCTCGACGAGTTCAACCGCGCCCGGGCTGAGGTCGGACTCTTCGCCGTCAAGATCGGCATTGGTATCAACACCGGAGCGGTGGTCGCAGGAAACATCGGCCATCAGAAACGAATGGAGTACACCGTTATCGGCGATGCGGTGAACCTCGCCCAACGCATCGAGAGCCAAACCAAGGTCACTGGCATGCCCATTTTGATCTCGGAATCAACCTACGCCGCGGTTGCCGACCGCGTCATCGCCCAGGCACTGCCGCCGGTAAAGGTCAAAGGCAAACAGAAACCTGTTGCCCTCTACGGTGTCACTGCCCTCGTCGGCGCGCTGCAACACAGGCGACCTGCGATGCCCATCGAAATCGTACTGCCTCCACACGCAGGGGTCACCCAAGCCGATGTACCGCCCCCAAGCCCATCGCCTGGGGGGACTGACCGGCTTCCCTACACAAAAGAGCCAGGACAGTAGACCCTCAACTCCCAGCGTGCTACTTTGCCCACCCGCGCACGCCCCCTCAGGAGGACGTGCTATTTTGCCGACCCGCGCGCGCCCACAGGAGGGTATTTATGGCGGTTCTCAGACGTGACGACGCAAGCCTCGCAGGTGATCTCAACATTAACGACGTCCATACCATTCTCGGTCCCGAAAGCACCTTCGAGGGCAAGCTCTCGTTTGACGGCACGGTCCGCATTGACGGCCGCTTCAAGGGTGAGATTCACACCGACAACATCCTCGTCATTGGTCAAGGTGCCCGTGTCGACGCGCAAATCCTCGTTGGCTCCATTGTCATCAATGGGGAGATCCACGGCGACATCACCGCCAAGCATTCCGTTGAGATTCACGCGCCAGGCAAGGTGCGTGGCAACATCACCACGCCCCAGTTGATGATCGACAAGGGGGTGCTGTTTGATGGCTCCTCCAAGATGGAAGACGCAAGCACCAAGGTTCCGGGGCCCAATGTCACCCTCCTGTCAAAACACGAAGACGGCGACAAGAAGAAAGAGTAAGAAACTGCGGCTGGTAACCAAGTAAGCGTAACGCAAGATCCGCGTCCACCCCAAGTCGAGCCGTTCATGGGCACAGACACCCCGCGCTCTGCCACCAGCGACGATGCCCGTTTCATCGCCAAGCCGACAGACTTGCAGGTCACCTCTGCAAATCTCATCGAACAGTATCAGCACCACTTCGCGTCTTCCCTCAAGTCAGCGCTGCCAACTTTCACAAAGCCCATTGCGGCCCTCGACCTTGTCTGTGGTACCGGCCTCTCTACTATGACCATCGCGCCGGAACTACCCGCCGGTTCTCGAATCGTCGCCATCGGCGATGACCGCGTGGAACTCAAGGTTTTTCACGATCGCCTCAGCAAAGAAGACCGACGTTTCATCTTCCCCCGTAAGGATCGACTCCACCGACTTCCCTTTGCGCCAGAGGTCTTTGATCTCATTTGGATGGGCCTCCTGAACCAACAACCCAACCCGCTGCGCCCGGTCCTCCGCCAGGCCCTGCGCAGTTTGCGAATTCAAGGGCACCTCATCCTCGCCGTACCCCTGCATGAGACCTTCCTCGAGATCACGAGTGTCATGAGTCCGAGGCTTCGCGGCTTCAGCAACAGCCAAGCGTTCACCACTCTCATGGCCGAGCCACACCACCTACTCACCGCAGAAGATTGGCGAGAGAATCTTCACCGCTGTGGCGGCATTGACATCGATCTCAAACGCGACACTTTCACCGCAACCCTGCCGGCCCCCTTATCGCGACAACCGTTGTTCGCACGCTATCTGCTCTCCCTATGGCTCGGGGATGACCCCGTCATTCAGGCCAGATGTTACCACCTACTCGACGACGCTATCACTGAGCCCATCAACATAACCCTGCACACGGCACGCATTCATTGTCGACGCGGCCCTAATGAGCTTATCGAAGACATCACACAATAACCCCAAACAACGGCATTCCCACTCAACAGCGTGCTTTCGGCTTCTCACGAACGACACCCGCCTCAACCTCCAAGATCTGAGTTTCTTCGGGCAGCGGGAGCTCAACTGCACCGGTGGTGCTCACCAACAACTGGGATCCGACTTTGGCCAGTGCACCGAACAGCATGTCTGTACGCTCAGCGTCGAGCTCACTGGAAACATCGTCCAAAAGTAAGATCGGAGCGATGCCGAGCTCATCACGCAGACAGATCACCTCTGCAAGCTTCAGCGCGAGAACGATTGCCCGTTGTTGCCCCTGGGATGCAAAGATTCGCGCGTCACGTTCGCCAATCGACATGCACAGATCTGCACGATGTGGACCTACCGTGGTTCTGCCATTCTTGCGATCTCTCGAAAAGCTTCTTTTCAACGCTTCGCGAAATGATGCGGCGAAGTCGTCACCGCTCTCTGTCACACCCGATTCTAGCAACAATGTGAGTGGCTCGAGCCTTGGCATGATGGTATCGAATTGCGATGCAGCACGCCGTGACATTGCAGCAAGGCCCTCCTCGCGACAGCGATGGATAACTTCTCCATGAGCAACGAGTTGTTCATCATAGGCCGCAATCTGCATGAGGTCC
Organism: Deltaproteobacteria bacterium RIFOXYA12_FULL_58_15; assembly: GCA_001798605.1. Lineage (GTDB taxonomy): Bacteria > Myxococcota > XYA12-FULL-58-9 > XYA12-FULL-58-9 > XYA12-FULL-58-9 > XYA12-FULL-58-9. Next base: position 6,970 of record MGST01000202.1, read on the forward strand.
GGATTCTTGTTTGCACGCAATAGCGAATTGCGCGAACGCATTGCTTGTCCGTAGGCCAACGAAGCATCGACGAGCTTTGGTTGATAGTTGGCAACGGCCCGATCGAGAAACCTCCGGCGATTCTCGGGACTGCCTTTGGCGATGCGCAAATCATCCGGAAAGAAGGCTACTACGTTAACCAGCCGCAGCAACGATGACATATGCGACAGCTTCCGGTCGTCTACCCGCATGGTGCGACGGTGTTCACTAAGCTCAGCTTCTATCGAATGCCGCACACCTTGTCGCGTAACCAATGCTCTAACACGACCGCCCGTGGTACCGAAGCGCAGCATCTCTGACGGCTTGGCATTGCGGAAGGAACGTCCAGTGGCACACACGTAGAGCGCCTCGAGAAGGTTCGTTTTCCCTTGGCCATTTTTGCCGCACACTACGACGGTATTTGACGTGAGATCAATCTCTAGCTTTTCGAGATTGCGAAAGTGAACGCAGGAGAGCTGCTCTAGGTGCACGAGGCTATCTGGATCAGATGCGCATCGGCATGACCACCGCGAGAAAACCAGTATCCTCGAGCGGCTTGATCACACCAGGTGACAAATCATCGGAGAAATCAAGAACGACACCATCGTCATTGGTGAGCGCCAACACATCGAGGAGATAGCGCGCGTTGAAGCCAACGTGCAATTCCTCGCCTTGATAGTCGATGTCGATGGTCTCACGGGCCTCCCCAAATTCAGGGTCCTCAGCAAGGAGCTCCATTTTTCCTGGACTGAAACCAATGCGCACACCGTAGGAACGACTCTGTGACAACAAGGACACACGGCGCAACGCCTCGGCAAATGCGGTACGGGAAATCTTTGCCGACTTACTCGCGCTCTTTGGAATCACTTGTTCATAGTCGGGGAACTGTCCTTCAACGAGACGAGTGGACAGAACCACGGAGCCAGCGCGGAGCACGCCACTGTTTCCCGAGAAACCCAGCTCGACTTTGTCGATGGATTCTGAGGTGTCACTGAGAACACGCTTGAGTTCTTGAAAACCTTTGCGCGGTACAATGACACCCTGATCGATGGGGATCTCTTCTTCGAAGCGACGCTCGCACAAAGCCAATCGATGACCATCGGTGGCGACCATTCGCAACATCTTCGTTTCGGGTGCCTCACAGAAAATGCCCCCCAGGTTGTGACGGTTGTCATCGGTCGACACGCAAAACAACGTGCGGTCGATCATGTCCGCAAGGTCTTTCGACGGAATCGAAAATGTCTTTACCTGGGCATAACTCGGCAACGTTGGAAACTCATCTGCAGCCATACCAACCAAACGAAAACGACTGGCACCAGCTTTGATATTAATCCAGTTGTTGTCCTCTCGCATGATTTCCAGAGTCTTAGTCGGAAGTGATTTGACCACATCGTAGAGCTGCCGCGCATGAATTGCCACGGAACCTGGATCACTCACTTCGGCCTTGTATATTCCAGAAAGACCCACATCCAGATCTGTCGCACTTACGGTCAATCCAGAATCAGCGGCCTCCAGCAGGACGTGCGCGAGAATTGGCATCGTGCTCTTGCGGTCAGCGATGCCCTGAACTCGGTACAAAGCCCTGGAAAGCTCCGCTGTCTCGATTGTCATTTTCATGCGGGTCTGTCCTTGCGTAATCGACGGCTGTTGGTAGCTACGCAACTGATCTTTGTCAAGCGTGCCATTTTCTGCCGTTTCCTTCTTTGTTTAGATCTCTGGATATAGATCTAATAGTAATAATGATCGCCTGTGGATTTCCGGATATCGCACATAACATCATGAAAAAAAAGGTAAAACACATGTGAATGAAGGTGTGGACACAATAGTTGATAAGTTGGGCGTACCTGTAGCAACATGACAACGCGCAGGTTCTCAACACGGTTGTGGACACAGTTTCGCACAGGGATGGACACAAAATTTTTTTCATTTTTTTTTTGGCGGATCCACGTGAAACATAACGGCGATCAGAGTCTGCGCGATTTCGCTGGCAACAAGACCCTTGACCAGAAGCATCTGCTTTGCGTACACACATCCACGCTGGTGCTCGGCTCTTTGTTGTGTGACTCGAGTGCCAGGTGGTCTTGGGGGGCGAGCTATCGGTCGTGCAGAGCTGTGCGGCGGGGGTGCGGTTGAGACGTTGGCATTTACAGCACGCGCGAAAAAACTCACCAAAGAATTTGAACGACCGATGCAGCCTGTGGGTATCTCTGTGGTTTGTCTGTGGAGTTCCCCGCACAAATTCTGGATATAGTTACGGTTCTTGGCAACCAATGGGAAGCTGTGGATAACTTGTTATGGTAGCAACCACCGATCGAAGTTCAGCGCAAGCTTGGACCGATTTTCTCGAGACTGTGTCATCGCAGGTGTCGGGGCACGTGTTGGAAACTTGGTTACGGCCGGTTCGTTGCCTGAGCCTCGATGGCGGTACTGCCATCTTGGAGGTCCGTGACCAATTTGCCAGTGACTGGCTCAACGACCACTACGTCGACTTCATTCGCGATGGGTTGAGCAAAATGCTCGGCACGTCAGTTGCCATCGAGTGGGTGACAAATCCGGATCGTGCCCCCGAGCCGATAACCGACGAGCCATCGGAAGCGAGCGTTGTTTCAAATTCAGTCGACCCTGCGCGTGACTGCCGGCGAACACTGAACCAACGTTATCTGTTCCAGACTTTTGTTGCGGGCCCGTCGAATGAGTTTGCGTTTGCAGCGAGCAAAGCAGTCGCGGAAAAACCGGCCACCGCCTACAATCCGTTGTTTCTCTTCGGTGGTGTCGGGCTTGGCAAGACGCATTTGTTGACAGCCATTGGTCACCACATCCTCAAAGACAACCCAAAGAGCCGCATCGTCTACACCTCATCGGAGCAATTTGTGAACGAGGTCGTCAATGCGGTTCGCTTCTCAAAGCTCGATGAGTTTCATGCGAAGTACCGTCGCAATTGTGATGTTATCTTGGTCGACGATATTCAGCTCATCGCCGGAAAAGACAGAACCCAGCACGAGTTCTTCCATATCTTCAATACACTTTACGATCTGCAACGACAG
>MGST01000203.1:0-38012 GCA_001798605.1 Deltaproteobacteria bacterium RIFOXYA12_FULL_58_15
GGTGTACCCGATGCCCTACGCACAACAAATCGCGGCGGTTCGCGGTGAGGTGCCGGCGGCGGTGTTCTGGTCGGTGATGCGACAAGAGAGCTACTACACGCCAACGGCACGATCTCACGCAGACGCGCTCGGGTTGATGCAGGTGATTCCTCAGGTCGGTGAGCCCGCGGTGGCGTCTGTTGGTCGAGTGTTCGTTCCCGACGAGCTGTATGAACCGCAGACAAACCTCACCGTATTCGCGAGGGCTGCAGCGGAGCGCTTCGAGCGCTACTGCGGCCATTTGCCGTTGGTCCTCATGTCGTACAACGCTACGCCGCAGAGGGCAGACGAATGGCTTCGTGATAACCACGATTTGCCATTTGATCTGTTTGTCGAAGAGATCCCCTACAATGAAACCAGGGACTATGTGAAAAACATCAGCTCACACTTGCTGCGTTACCAAACTCTCTTGGGGGTTGGGGGAGAATTACACGAACGGGCAGGGCTGCCGCATCCGAGTGCCCTGGTCAGTGATGTGTACGCAGGCCCTCTCAAGCGGCTGTCGGAGACTGAGCTTGCAATACGCTAAACTGTGCACTGTCCCAAGCAGTCTATCAGTCGGTTTCGTCCTTGCGCATTGACCGAATGGGGCGCAGATGCGCGCTCAGTTTTGTCTTGCGCAAGCGCACGGATTTGGGTGTGACCTCCACCATCTCGTCCTCGCGAATCCATTCGAGGCACTGCTCGAGCGACATCCCGCGGTGTGGTGGGAGGATGACGTTCTCATCCTTGCCGGCGGCGCGGATGTTGGTCATCTTCTTTTCGCGGCAGACATTGACGTTGAGATCGTTTGATCGGGAATGCTCGCCAATGATCATGCCTTCATAAACGTCGACGCCGTTGGGTATACACAAAACGCCGCGGGGCAACAGATGGAAGAGGGCATACGGCGTCGCGGTGCCGATACGGTCGGCGACCAATGCACCTGTTTGGCGACGTGTCATGTCGCCCGCCCACGGCATCCAGCCGTCGACCACGCTGTGCATGATTGCTGTGCCGCGGGTGATGGTGAGAGCGTGGCTGCGCAAGCCCAAGAGACCCCTTGTTGGCGCACTGTACTCGAGTCGCACGCGCCCACCTTCTTGATGCTGAGCGATGAGCCTTGCTTTGCGGCTGCCGACGAGTTCCATCAGAGCTCCGAGATGTTCCGCGGGAACGTCAATAACCAAGCGTTCGACCGGTTCTTCGCGGCCGCCGGGACCCTGGCGGGTCACCACCTGAGGGTTGCCAACACACAGCTCGTATTTTTCGCGACGTAGGTTTTCGATGAGCACGGCCAGTTGCAGCTCGCCACGGCCAAGGACACGAAAGGTGTCAGGGGTGTTGGTCTTCTCCAATTGGATGCTTACGTTGGCATAGACCTCTCGTTGCAGGCGATCGCCAAGCTGGCGCCCCGTCAGATAGACGCCGCCGTCGCGACCAGCAAAGGGCCCATCGTTGACGTGGAAGGTCATCGCTACGGTCGGTTCATCGATGTGAATCTCCGGTAGCACCAAGACGCCTTCGGGATCGCTCAAGGTGTTGCCAATGGCAACGTCCTCGAGGCCCGAGAGCGCGACGATGTCGCCCGCCTCGGCTCGCTGCAGACTGACCCGTTTGATACCCAGGAAATTGAACACGCCGGTGATGCGGCCGACATATTCACCGCTGCTGCGGCCGACTCGCACTCGCTGATTGGGTTTGACGCAGCCGCCGAGAATACGCCCCACCACCAGACGGCCGACGTAGTCATCGTGACCGAGTTGGTTGACCTGCATCGAGAACGGCTCTTCGCTGAGGTCGGGGGGCGCGTCGATGGTCTTCGCCAGCGTCTCGACCAGAGGACGGAGATCGGTGCCCAAAACGGCCATGTCATGTGTTGCGGTGCCCAACCTGGCATTGGTGTAAAGCACCGGGAATTCGATCTGTTTGTCGTTGGCTCCGAGCTCGATGTAGAGCGAGTAGATCTCATCGAGAACCTGTTCCACCCGGGCGTCTGAGCGATCGATCTTGTTGATGGCGACAACGCTCGGCAGGTTGAGCTCCAGAGCCTTGCGCAGAACGAACCGGGTTTGCGGCAAGGGGCCTTCCGCCGCATCCACCAGGAGCAGAACGCCGTCGACCATACGCAAGGAGCGTTCGACCTCGCCACCAAAGTCTGCGTGTCCAGGCGTGTCGACAATCTGCAGGGTCAAATCGCCGAAATGCACCGAGGTGGCCTTGGCGAGAATTGTGATGCCGCGCTCGCGTTCTTGGTCGTTGGAGTCCATGAGACGCTCGGCAACCTCTTGACCGTCGCGAAACATTCCGCCTTGGCGGAATAGAGCATCGACGAGTGTGGTCTTGCCGTGATCGACGTGGGCGATGATTGCGAGTGAACGAATGTTGCGGAGCTTGTGGGTCATACGGGATAACACTTTTCTATGGCATGGCGTTCGCGGGATACGCCACGAACGATGGGCCTCTGCCTGATTTGGCTGTGCCCATGAACGTTCTGGTGGCCGGCGCTATAGCCGTACGCCACGGCTGTTGCAATATCAATCTGCTTTTCGCGCCGTCGATTCTTGCACCCTCACCGTCGGTCATTGGCTCTGTATGCATAGACCCGGCAAAGAACATGGAGGCCACAATGACAACGACGCTGACAGCCAAGAATTTCGACGAGACCGTCAACTCAAATGGAATCGTCTTGATCGACTTTTGGGCGGACTGGTGCGGGCCGTGCAAAGCTTTTGCGCCGGTCTACGACAAAGTATCGCGAGCCAATCCCGATATTGTCTTTGGCAAGATCAACACAGAGGAAGAGACAAGCCTAGCGGGAGCGTTTCATATCTCCTCGATTCCGACTTTGATGATCTTCCGAGACGGCATACCGGTGTTTGCTCAGCCTGGAATGTTGCCGGAGGCCGTGTTGACCGATCTGGTCAGTCAGGTGCGCAAGCTCGACATGGACGAGGTCCGACAGAAAGTTGAAGAGGCCGAGTCGCAGCGTGCGGTGGCGAATTGAGAGGAGATCGATAGAGGATCTGTCGATAGAGGCCTACCGAGTCCACGTGGGATCGTGAGAACGCTTGGTAACGGCAGAAAGAAGACTCGGCACACTGGTCTTGTTGGCCTTGTTGACCATCCAAGCTGGAAGTGAGCCGCCCGGATCGGTGTAGAGATAGTAAACAACCTTGGTGCTGTTGGGGCTCATGCTGGTAATGGTCCAATTCCCCGTGTTGATCTCGACGCGGACCACGTCGGGGTTCTTCTCCGGTGCGCGATCGTTGGCCGGCGACCAGCTGCGCTTGTAAACGCCCCGCCCCTCGTCGGGCTCAATGACGACCTTCAAAGCGTAGTCACGCTCTGAAACCAAAGGAGGATCGATGCGCTGGTAGAGGTAGATGCCATTTTCGTGGGTGCCGACGATGCGCAGGTCCTGAATGTAGGGCATGAACTCGATATATTTCTGCACGTCACAAATAACGTCCCAGATGCGCTTGGCGGGCAACTCGATGACCGTTTGAGCTTTGATTTCAAGAATGGAGCCGCCCTTCACCTCACGGGTCCAGACCTTGATGCCATCTTCATCTTGAACGAGCTCCCAGGTTTGAGCCTGCGCTGCTCTGCTGCACAGGAGCCCGACAACGACGAATGCGAGGGTTATCTTTTGCATGGCGCGAGCATACCCAATATTCCTGTTTGTGGCACTCCCTATGCGATCTGGGGATCTGAGGTTCTTGGCGTTCTGGGCATTCTTGGGGTTCTTGCCCCATCCTTTGTGTGTTTGGGCTATCGCCCAAATTTACCATTGACATCTAATATTTCAACCTCAGCTTGGCTGCACAAAGGGAGGCAGCATGAGCTTGATGTTGATGGCAACGGGAGTTGTATTGGGACTTCTGGCATGGACCTTGGTCGAGTACCTTCTGCACCGTTTGGGTGGACATTGGGGCAAGGGGAGGCACGAGTTCGCCCGGGAGCATCGGCGTCATCACCGCGAGCCGAGTTATTTTTCACCCGCGAGCAAGAAGCTGAAGGCCGCAGGCCCGGTGCTTGGCGTCGCGTGGCTCGCTGCATTTCCAGTTTTGGGACCATGGGGGGCGACAGGTTTTGCCGTCGGTGTCGGTGTTGGTTGGTGGATATTCGAAACAGTGCATGAGATGCTGCATGTGCGGGCACCGCGCACTGTGTATGGACGTTGGGCGCGCAGGCATCACCTTTATCATCATTTCGGTGACGTCCGAGTGAATCACGGCGTAACGTCGCCATTGTGGGATTGGGTGTTCCGCACCTACGTCGCGCCCACGGTGGTGCGGATCCCAGACAAGCTCGCGGGTGAATTCCCTTGGTTAGTCAATGAGAGAGGAATCATCGACGACTATTCTCGTGACTACGAGGTGCGGGTCAGCCCCGGTCGGGCAGGTCAACAACGGAATCTGTGTTCGACGCCGTGACAATCTCCTTGGGTCTGGGGGGGACGACGGTGTTAGAGTGCTTGGGTGAAATGTGGATGTCCCATGATGGCGGTGCTGTTGGGCATGGCCGCGAGCTGCTACTCCGAATTGCCCGTCGATGAGGTCAAGCAGGGGGATGTTCCTCCCGAGGCCTTTGTGCCAGCGAAGGCAAGCGCTCAAGGTTGGTGGTCTGAAGCGCAGCCGTGCCCCGCTGGTGCCCTACTTAAGGGAGGTCCACCTGCCGCTGCCGATGCTCAAGGTACGACCGTCTACGGGGCCATGGTCCCTCTCAAGGTCTGGTGCGAAACGCCTGAGGGCCTGCGGCATGGCCGACTGACGATGTGGCATTCGCCCACCCAAATGAAAGAAGAAGGACAATTCGTCCGCGGCAAGGCCAGCGGTACGTTCACCGCATGGCATGAAAATGGATCGATGCGTGCCCGGGGTGACTATGGTGATGGATTGCGCCAAGGGCCTTGGGTGGAGTGGTACGACAACGGCAGCAAAGAGGGGGCTGGTGCCTATCTGGATGATGAACGGCACGGTGTGTGGACTCACTGGTACCCGACTGCAAAGAACATGGCACGAGGGCCCTATGAACGCGGTCGCAAGACCGGTGAGTGGACGACGTGGCACGACAACGGACAGATCAAGGCCAGTGGCACTTACGGAAATGGCGAGCCCCACGGACGGTGGACAGCCTGGCGGAAAAACGGCGAAAAGGAAGCTCAGGGCAGCTACGAAAACGGCATGCAGCAGGGCCAATGGACCGAGTGGGATGGCGGTAACAAACAAACTGTTACCTACGACGAAGGGATCCCGCAAGAAGTCGACGATGCCAAGCCCACCGCGGGCAAAGAGAAGCGCAAACGCAAGAAGAAGGACGGCAAGAGCAAAGGTAAGAAGAAGCGAAAAACCCGCGCTACTCCATGATGCCATTTTAGACGTCGTGATCACTTGACAGATGCGCTCAATTTCCCTAAAAACCGCGGTCCTCGAATCCCCACGGTGTAAAACCGGGGCCGAGGAGGGTGGTGTCATGTATGCAGTGATCCGCAGCGGCGGCAAACAACATCGAGTCGTCAAGGGTGAGCACCTCAGAGTTGAGAAACTCGACGGTGCGGTAGGTTCTTCAATCGAGCTAAGCGACGTGCTTCTGGTCGCTGGCGAAGGCGACCCCAAGATCGGCCAACCCAGAGTGGACGGCGCAACTGTTACAGCGACTATCGTTGCGCAAGAACGTGCGAAGAAGATCCGCGTGTTCAAGAGACAGAAGCGTCTGGGTTTCCACAAGACAATCGGGCATCGACAGTATTTCACCGAGCTCGAGATCACCGGGATTCAAGGTTAAGTCATGGCTCATAAAAAAGGTCAGGGCTCGAGCCGCAATGGGCGTGATTCGCAGCCGAAGTTCCGTGGCGTCAAACAACACGATGGTCAACAGGTCAAGGCTGGCAATATCTTGGTGCGGCAAGTGGGCACCAAGATTCATCCCGGTCGCAACGTCGGTTTGGGCCGTGACTACACATTGTTCGCGCTCGAAGACGGCGTGGTGCGATTTGAACAACGCAAGAATCGCACCGAAGCTGTCGTCTATTCCGAGCCGCGAGCCTCATAAGCACTCACCTTGCGCTACAAATTTGTCGATGAGGTGACCATCCTGGTGCGCTCCGGAGATGGGGGAGCGGGGTGCGTGTCATTCCGGCGGGAGAAGTACGTCCCCTTTGGTGGACCCGACGGTGGTGAGGGTGGCCATGGTGGAGACGTAACCTTTGTCGCCGACGGCCAGCTCGCAACTCTGCTCGATTACAAGTTTCAATCGCGACATTTCGCCCAAAACGGGCGACCTGGCGAAGGCAACCAGCGCAGCGGTCACGCTGGAGAGTCTGTTGTTTTGCGCGTCCCACTGGGCACAGTCATATCCCACCGCGACAGCGGTGCTATTGTCGCAGATCTGAGCAAGGACGGCGAAGAGATTGTCGTGGCTCGAGGCGGCCGTGGTGGCAAAGGCAACGCTCACTTCAAGAGCTCGACGCGTCAGGCACCGAAGTTCTGTCAACCGGGTGAGCCTGGTGTGGAGCTCGAACTCAAGTTGGAGCTCAAGCTTATTGCGGATGTGGGCTTGGTGGGGTTCCCCAACGTGGGCAAGTCTTCGCTGATCGCTCGAGTGTCAGCGGCGCGACCCAAGATCGCCGACTATCCTTTCACCACCTTGGTGCCCAATCTCGGTGTGGTGCGCTTCGGCGATTTGCAGCACTTCGTCGTTGCCGACGTGCCCGGGCTCATCGTGGGAGCGCATGCGGGTGCGGGCCTCGGGGCGCGTTTTCTTCGCCACATCGAGCGGGTCCGTCGCATCGTTCACATTGTGACGGTGGAGCCCGACTTTCCAGAGCGAGAGCCCATCGCTGACTTCGAAGCCATTGAAAATGAGATGCGGCAACACGATGAGAAATTGGCGAAGGTGCCGCGGGTGTTGGTGCTCAATCGCACCGACCTCAATTTCGTAACCGACCGTCAAGATGAGATCGCAGCTTATGCGCGAGAGCGAGACATTCCGTTCTTTGCCATCTCTGCGGCAACGGGTGCTGGAGTTGACGCCCTGATCAACCATCTCGGTGAGGCGATTACCCGCGAAAGGGTAGCGGCCGCCGACGAGGTGCCATCTCCTCTGTTGTAGTCCATCCTTTTTGCCACCGGTCCACGATCCTGCGATCGGTCAACCGTGGCGCACTGTGTTCACCGTGGCGGTCGACTCAGAGAACTCGTCATGTACCTCCTACCGCCGTGCGTAGATCTCCACAAACAAGCCACCCATATGGTCCCTGACCTCATCGATGATGAAGCCTCCGCTTTCCAGGACCCCCACGCTGTCGCGATCGAGGTGACAGCCGCCAGCCATGGCCTTCCACGCTGGTGTGAGCCAGTGTTGTATTGCTGCGAGGGGGCGATTGTGCAGGCGCACGTGTTCCATCGCTCGCAGCAGGCCGCCAGGCTTGAGCACCCGGCGGATCTGGCGGACAACCTCCTCGGGCTGATTCGCCGTACACAGCACCAGCGCGACGACAGCAGCGTCGAAGCTCTCGTCTTCGAATGGCAAATCCTCACCTTTGGCCGTGACGAGATGTGCTCTGGCGTCACCGTGTCTCTGACCGGCGCGAGCAAGCTTAGCTTCGTCTGGATCGACAGCGACAATCTCGACCCCCGGTGGGTAGTGGGGCAAAGATGCTCCGGTGCCGATCCCAACTTCGAGAACTCGACCAGTCAGACCGGTGAGCAGACGTCTGCGCATGTTGCGCAAACCCGCCGCTTCGAGTGGTGCCATGGCGAAGTCATAGCTTGCTGCTCCTATTTGGCTCATGTCGGTACGGTCACCACGACGGCCGCGCTCGTCAATGGCTTGAATCGATAGTCCCGACGTCTTCCACTCACCGTTAGCTTCGCATGCACGGAAGTGCCGGTCCCTGCCAAAAAGCACAAGGGATGCGGTGTCCTCGGATGCGACATCAGAATTGGCGAGGTGCGGCTCGAAGAGCTTCCGTACGAATTCAAAACGCCTGCGACATCGAACAGTTGCGGACGCCCCTCTCCCGAGAGTGTTGCACGCCACCAGGGCGGGGTGGGTGGAAACAGAGAGCAATGCGATGGTTTCATTGACAAGGTCGCACGGGTAAGAACATATCAACAGCCCCGTTGTAGACTCAGCGGGGCGTGTTTTGGACACATCATGAATGCTCACCAACAGCAGGCACTCGAAAGACTCACTAGACCCGGTGCTGCTCCCCTCTTTGGTTTCGACGAGAAGGTTCGTTTCACGTTTGCACGACACAAATTGTCAGTGAGCAGGGGCGGGCAACACATACTCTACCGGCTTTTCGGATTTGTGTTCTGCCTTTGGGTGGCATGGGGGATTTGGGATAGCATTGTCCCCAATAACGCCGGGATGTCTGTGTTCGACATCATCTTCAACATCATTGGCTACGCTCTGTTTCCCATTATCTGTATTCTGGCGGTTGTTTCGTTGAGGCTCGCATTGTCCGCGTCAGCTCTGGTGATCGATCTTCAGCGTCACGTTTTCGAGATCCACGTTGGACGTCTTTGGAGTAACCTTCTTATCCCGCTTCCCCGCAGAGATGTCGTTGGTTTCGAAGTATTTGACGTACGTCGCGATGCATTAGAGGCGAGCCCTGACGGCAATCCGAGGGAATTCTTCGTTTATCTTGCCATCAAAGACAGACGGAAGATCTCAATCTTTCGCTCCAACGACGGTAGAATGCTCCAAGAATTCAAATCCAAAATTGCAGAACCGGCGAATATCGACGTCATGCCCGCGTCGCCTGAATTGCTTGCGTCGTTCGCCTCGTTGTCGGCTGGCTGGGGTGTTGACGGTTAGATTGATTTGGAGTCACAATGATGGCCAGATCGGAAATCCATGATGTGGAAAAACTGTGCCGCCCTAGTTGTCAATGAGCTCTACACTGATTTCAATACCACAGTCGCCGAGCTGTTGTCATTGCACGAATCCCTTGAGGCGACTGACTGTCTGTTGAGCACGGACTTCTTCCTCACGGACTCCTCGGTGTTGATAGTCATTGTCCACTTCTCAGCCGAGAGTGTGCCCCTCACCTTGCTGCGCAACGCAATGACCTCCGACACCTCCACATGTCTACGCATCCTCGACCTGAGTGTTTTGTCTGAACCACAGATGGAGTCCTTTCACGCCAAACGTTTGCAGAACGTAGCGTGGCAAAAGCGGGAGGTGCAGGATTGGCCCGAGACTATCGCGGCTGTCCGCACTCAGCTGTTTCCCCTGGCACAAACAGATGAAGCTGGTACCTCGGGAAGGATCCAGCTGGACCTAGAGGTCGTTGTGGTGGCAGGGGGCCAAGAATATCCAGGCAGACTCACGACGATCAGTCCCAGAGAGGCGATCATCCACTGCACGAGACGTCCCTCGGTTGGGGAGAAGGTGACTCTTTCACTGCCCACATCCAGGTCGGAATGGCGGTTGATCATTGATGCACGTGTATGCTCCCACATCGGGGTTTCTGGCACGGAGGTGTCGGGAAGCGGTGCCTTTGAGGTCGGGCTTCTACTCGATGACAACAATCGTGTGTTGTTTGAGTCTTTCCTCAACGCCCAGACCCGCTGTGTTCCATGGCCAGGCCCCTCGGGCCGACGTTTTGAACGCTTCCCCATTCGACTGGCGGTTACCTATCATGGACTTCAAGGCCAAGAGAGCGTGGTCAATCTCAGCCGGGGGGGGGCGTTCATCGAGTCGAAAAATCCCCCCGCCTTGAATACAGAGCTCGACATGCGTCTGTCTCTGACCGGCAAGACTGAGACGGTTGGCTTGCGCGGACGTGTGGTGCACATCGGCGAAGCGTCTGGGGGCCGACCCGGTGGCGTAGGCGTCGAGTTCATCGACTCCCCGGAGAAAGTTGCAGAAGCGATTCGCAGGCTCCTCGGCCGAAACAAGATGCCCTCAGACCGGCGAATTCTCATTGTCGATGACGACAGGTTCTTCCGCGAGGTCATCGGTGGGGCTTTTCGAGTAGCGGGCTACGAGGTGTTGCAGGCTCCAGATGGGGTGCACGCTCTTCAGGTCTTGGTCGAAGAACTATTGCGGCTCGATGTGGTGGCGCTCGACCTGTTTATGCCCGGCATTACTGGCGTCGAGGTCATCGAGAAGATTCGACGGGTAGGTGGCGAGAGAGATCTCGTCCTCGTTGTGTTGACGGGTGCCGAACTCACTGAGGAGGACGTAAAAAATCTCAAAGACTTCGGTGCCAACGATGTGTTTCCAAAACAAATCGATCCCGAAGAGCTCACAGGTCGCGTCAACGCACTGGTCGCCGCGCAATGGGCGACGCTCTCCGAGCAGGCCATTGATGGCCTTTTGGGGTAGTTGTCTATGGGCGGCCGCTTCGAGTGGCGGTTGCGGCTCGCACTCAAATCTAATAGGCAGAAGTGGAAGCCAATCGCTTTGGCTTTCGTCAATTGGCAGGGAGAACGCTATGTCCCGATGGTTGGTCTGCATGTCCACTTGTTGCGCAGTTTCGTGCGCGACAACCCCGAAAGATCTCGTCTACCCAATCTCTCGAGGTGATTCGTTGCAGCACGTGCTCGACCGCAACATCGCCCAGATAGACGCATTTGTCGCAGGTAGTCCGGCTCTCAGGGGAGTTGTGGTCAACGATCTCACAGAACATCTGATGGAGAGTCGACCCGATCTGTTGTTGGTGGATTTGGGAGTGGGGAAGCAACTCGTTGTCAGTCCTCTGGGGGCATTGCAGATTCTCGGGGCGAATGGGCTGCCCGCGCCCTTGCGGATTACCGGAGAGCGTCTGTCCAACGTTGCGAGCCGTTTGCGTGCCGGCCCGGACGATGAAATCCACAAACGTCTTGCGCAAGCGGTTGTCGCAGCGGGTCTCAAACCGAAGTCGGTGACTCTGGGAGTCGATGGCAAATCGGTCCAAGTTGGAGAGACGACCTTCAGGCTGGGCACCGGCATGACCGTCGTCGGTGGACACAGCCATTTCCACATTGTTGGCAAAGAGGGTGAGGAGTCGTTCACGGTGTCTGTTTGGCCAGTGGATGAGGTGTTCTCGTTTCCGGAGAACCCGTTCTTCTATGTAACCGACGACAACCGGATCGAGTCGAAGCATGACACCAGTTGGGAGATCAAAAGGCTCCTGTCAGAGGGGCAAATCATGGAGCACGACGGGCGCTATCATCTGACTCGCGCCTTTGCTTTTGAGCCATGGCAACAGTTGGTAACAACGGCCGCCTCTGAAGATTTGCCGCCGGTCCAAAGGCGTCTCGCCGCTGAGATCGAGGCCGCTTTGATTGCGAACCATTTTGCTCTTAGCGATGTCGACTTCTCCGCGGATCTGGAAAAGACCAAAACCCGCATCGGTCGTTCGTTGGCGGCTCTCGAGCGCGGCATGACCGGACCGCAGCTCACCTTTGTGGTGCAATTCAATGCATCTCTCGAGGAGGAGGGTCACCTGTTGCGGATCGACGACCAGGTCATTCGTGTGGGCGATGGACTCCGGTTCGGTTTTTGTCGGCACCATGTTCACGTCATGGATGAACGGCATCTGGGGGTGAACGTTGCGATTCGTCCGCCGGGTATGGGCGAAAAGCTTACGGTGCCCCCCAACGCGTTTGTTATAGCCAAGGATGGGCAGATCGAAATGCGGGAATTGTCCCCAGAGACGCTCGAAATATTGAAGCGTCGTTGGATCGAGCCGGCGGAGCACGCCTATCAACTCACAGAGCGCATCAACCCGGTTGCGCTGCAGGAGCTGCGGGCTGCGGCGACGGATGATCGCTTGTCTGGAGCGCAGAAAGAGAAGTTCAGCACCAAGATCGCAGAGCTCATGGCCGCGGAGCTACCCACTGATTCGGAGCAGGATCTGGTCGATGCGGTCAAGGACCGTGGCAAGAGCATCGCGTCGTTGCACAAAGAGTTGCAGCGCCTCTTGCGAAAGCGCCGCCGTTGAGTCGATCGGTCAACCCTCCAGCTCGGCGACAATCTTGCTTGCGAGCTTTTGGCCCTGCTCGTTGTCTAGCGAGCCTGCTGGCCAACCGACACCCAACCCCGATTTGACGTCTGTCTTGGGGATGATGTGGAAGTGCACATGTTGTACGACCTGATGGGCCATCGGTCCGTTGTTCTGCAGGATGTTGTACTGCTCGGTGCCCGTTGCCTTCATGATGGCTCGACACAATCGCGGAAGAACACGACCAATGGCTGCTGACGACTCGTCGGAGAGCCGGTCCAGGGTCTCGGCGGGTTCTTTGGGGATGACCAGAGTGTGACCACGGCTCAAAGGGCCAACGTCCAAGAAAGCGAGCACGAGATCGTCTTCGTACACTCGGTGGCAAGGAATACCGCCGGCGATGATTTTGCTGAAAATGGTTTCTGGCATGAGGTGAACGTAGCCCATGTCAGCCGTGGAAGCCAACCGATCGAGGTCACGTGGTCACGTGTTCACGTGTTCAAGATCCCCACCCTTGAGAGGCTCTTGTGCATTCGTTCGATGGTGCGGTCGATGTCCTTGTCGATGCCCACAGAGAAACGCACCAGACTTTTGGTAAGACCCATGGATTCCTGTGTTGCGGATGGGATCTCTGACGACGTGCTGTGGCCGGGGGCAGAGAAGAGGGTCTTGAAGTAGCCGAGACTCACCGCCAGGTAACCGACCTGTTCCTCTTGCATGATTTTCATCAGCTGACGCGCCGCCTCGTCACTGCCAAAATCGACCGCGAGCATACCCCCGAAGCCGTACTCGGGATGCATCATCTTCTTCATCAGTTGGTGCTGCGGGTGTTTGCTAAGGCCCGGGTAGTGCACATCGAAGCCCCACCCGGAGAGCGCCTCGGCGAGGGCCAGGGCGTTTTGCGAGTGTTGCTGCATGCGAATGTGTAGCGTGTGCAGATTCTTGAGGATACTTGCCGCGCGGAGACTATCGAGCACCGGTCCGAACAGCATTGCGACACCGTTATTGACGTCGGCGAGTTGAGCGACGAGCTCCGAAGGTCCACAGATGGCACCGGCCACCGTATCGGAGGAGCCGTTGATGAACTTGGTGAGGCTGTGCACCACGACGTCGGCGCCAAGTCGAGCTGGACTGAGGATCATCGGTGTGAAGGTGTTGTCGACCACGAGCAACACGTCGTGTTTGTGCGCGATGTTGGCGAGGGTCACGATGTCCGCGACTTCGAGCAACGGGTTGGTGACTGACTCCGTGTAGAGGATGCGGGTCTTGTTGGTGAGGGCTTTCTCGACGGCGGTCAGGTCGGTGATATCGACGAATCTCGTTTTGATGCCGAACCGGGGCAGGAGGTTGTTGAGCAGGGCGTAAGTCCCGCCATAGACGGTTCGCCCCGACACGATCTCATCGCCCGAGCTGCACGACTGCATTACCACCGATGTGATGGCGCTCATCCCAGAAGCGGTGACCCATCCTGCCGGTGTGTCCTCCATGGCTGCGAGAGCTGTGGCGAGGTAACGGTTGGTTGGATTCCAGTGCCGAGAATAGAGGAAACATCCCTCCATCTCGTGCTCGAATGCGTCCTCCATGGTTTCGGGGGACATGAAGGTGAAGGTGGAGCTGTCGGTGATTGAGGGATTGATGTCCCCGAACTCGCCGAATACCAGCTGATCTTGGATTGCGTTTGCTGGATTGAAAGGCATGACGACCTCCGCCAAATGGCGTCCCGTTGGCTCTCACAACCACATCCCGGACACAAGAGGACAATTTCTGGAGGTTGCCAGAGCCCGAGTGCTGGAGGTTGCCAGAGCCCGAGTGAAAGCCGGCGGCAAGCCGTAACGAGTGCCTTGACTCGTCCTCCGAGCAGTCCTAGACATGCCGCACTTTAGGGAAGTCGCTTCGGCGATGGAGAATTGTGCCCGAATTCTGGGGCCATTTCTCGATATTTACCAGGCGCCAGGCCGCGGATGGTGAGATGGATCCGAGTATTGAGCAAATCAAGCCGTTTATTCCCCTGATCCCCTTGCTGCCGTTAATGGGGGCAATACTAAATGGGCTGGTCGGGCATCGATTGCCACGCCCAATGGTTGCGTTTATCGGCTGCGCCACGGTGTTTTGCGCCTTTTTGATCTCTGCGTGGGCATTTTGGGGCGTGTGGCAGCTGGCACAAGCCGGCAATCACGAACCATTGTCACAGACCCTCTACACCTGGATGGCGGCTGGAAGCCTGCGGGTCGACCTCACCTTCGCGGTAGATGCCCTCTCCGGCATCATGATCCTGGTCGTTACCGGTGTGGGCTTCCTCATCCACGTCTATTCCATCGGCTACATGTCGCATGATCCCGCCGTAGCCCGCTACTTCGCGTACTTGAACCTGTTTTGTTTCGCGATGCTCACCTTGGTGCTTGGTGATTCGCTGCCGTTGATGTTCCTTGGTTGGGAAGGCGTGGGTCTGTGTTCCTATCTGCTCATCGGCTTTTGGTACACCGACATCGAAAAAGCGGTCGCCGGCAAGAAGGCGTTTGTTACCAACCGCATCGGCGACTTTGGTTTCATCGTGGCGATGCTCTTGTTGTTTCGCTTCACCGGCACGTTGACCTTCGACGGCATCGAGAAGGCAGCCGCTGGCGGCACCATTGATGTAATCTTGGCCACCGCGGTTTGCCTGATGCTGTTTCTCGGCGCCACCGGCAAGAGCGCCCAGATTCCTCTGTTTGTTTGGTTGCCCGACGCCATGGCTGGCCCGACGCCCGTGTCTGCCCTCATTCACGCCGCCACCATGGTCACCGCCGGTGTCTACATGGTCGCGCGCATGGGCTTTCTCTACTCGATGGCGCCGGTCGCCATGCTCACCGTGGCCGGAGTCGGAGCGGCAACAGCGTTGTTTGCCGCCACCATCGCGGTCGCGCAAAACGACATCAAGAAGGTGCTGGCCTACTCCACGGTCAGCCAACTCGGCTTTATGTTTGTCGCTGCAGGTCTCGGCGCCTATGCCGTCGCGGTGTTTCACCTGGTTACCCACGCATTCTTCAAGGCCTGCTTGTTCCTAGGCTCTGGCTCGGTGATTCACGGCATGAGCGGTGAGCAGGACATTCGCCAGATGGGCGGCTTGCTCAAAAAACAACCGATCACTGCGGTAACGTTCATCGTTGCTACCTTGGCGATCACCGGTGTACCGATTCCCTTCCTCGCGGGCTTCGTATCCAAGGATGCGATCCTTTGGAACGCCTGGATGTCGGGTCACGAGGGTGCCGCCTACGCCTCAGTGTTCGCAAACGCCGGCAAGATCATCTGGGCAGTTGCTGTGATCGCCGCGCTCTTTACGGCCTTTTACATGTGGCGCCTGGTCTTTCTGACCTTCTTCTCTGGCAAGCTGCGCGCCAGCAAAGAAGTGGCCAATCACGTGCACGAGTCACCGTTCACCATGTGGTTCCCTTTGGTGGTCCTCGCCATCCTCTCCTTGTTTGGCGGTGCCCTCGGTTGGCCCCACATCGTTGGTGGTCACGATTGGATCGCCAACTGGCTGACCCCAATCGTTGGCAAGCTGCCGACTCCCGAAGGTCACTTCGTCGGTTTGGAGTGGACCCTGATTGGTGGTGTGACATTCGCGGCGCTACTCAGTTTCGGCACCGCCTATGTTCTCTACTTCAAGGGAATCCATCCCGTGGCTGTCAAGCTCGCCACCGAGCGACCCTGGCGCTGGCTCTACCTGCGACTGTCGAACAAGTGGCACGTCGATGAGCTGTATGAAGCGACGGTCATCCAGCCATTGTGGTCCACCTCCCGCTTGGCTCTGTACGAAGGTATCGACAGGCGCGTCATTGACTGGCTCGTGAACACCGTGGGTTGGCTCGGTCGTTCCCTCGGCTTTGTCGGGCAACTGTTCCACTCAGGCAACATCCAGCGCTATCTCGCCATCTTCGCCATCGGCTTGGCATTTCTTCTCGGCATCTACTTCTTGCCAATGGTTAAGAACGCCGTGCCCGATGACAACGGGACGCCCACTCCCGCCCTCCAAGTGTTGGGAGGTGAGCCATGAGCTTCTTCCACGACCATCTCCTAAGTGCCATCGTGCTCTTGCCGCTCGTCGGCGCCATGCTCCTGCTTGCATTTCCCCGCGGCCAGAAGTCTGGGGTGCGCGGCTTCACCATCGCCATCTGCCTCGTTGATTTTGCGTTGGCTCTGTGGCTGTGGGGCCGCTTCGATCCATCGATGGCGACGATGCAGGTAACCGAAAGGGTCGACTGGATCCCCTCCTTTGGCATCACCTATTCGATGGGGGTCGACGGCCTCACCATTCTTCTCATCGTTCTCACCACCTTCCTGACGCCCATTGTCGTGGTCTCTACCTACTCCGGTGTCAAGGAGCGGGCCCGGGAGTACATGGTCTGCTTGCTGTTCTTGCAGAGCGGCATGCTCGGTGCGTTTGTCGCCACGGACCTGTTTCTCTTCTACGTGTTCTGGGAAGTGATGTTGGTGCCGATGTATTTCCTCATCGGCATCTGGGGCGGGCGCGAGCGCGTCTACGCCGCCATCAAGTTCTTCATCTTCACCATGAGCGGCTCCTTGCTCATGCTCGTCGCCATTCTTTACACGGTTTGGGCGGTCAAAGGCCAAGGCGATATCACCTTCAACTACGCCGACGTGGTGGAACGTCTGGGCAATACCGATCTCGGCAACGCTGAGGTTTATCTCTTCCTCGCCTTTGCTCTGGCCTTCGCCATCAAAGTGCCGATGTTCCCGTTCCATACATGGTTGCCCGACGCCCACGTCGAGGCCCCCACGGGCGGCTCGGTGATCCTCGCTGGCGTCCTGCTCAAGCTCGGTACCTTTGGCTTTTTGCGTTATGCCATGTGGCTCTTCCCTGAGACTGCCGCGGCGTTCTTGCCCGCCATAGGTCTACTTGCGGTGATTGGCATCATCTATGGTGCGTTGGTCGCGATGGTGCAGGTCGACTTCAAGCGACTGGTTGCTTACTCATCGGTCAGCCATCTCGGCTTCGTGATGTTGGGCCTTGCTGCCATGACAGTGACCGGCGTCTCCGGCGGCGTGTTGCAGATGGTCAACCACGGCATCTCCACCGGTGCACTCTTCCTCTTGGTTGGCGTCATCTACGAGCGACGCCACACGCGGTTGTTGGATGACTTCGGCGGCCTTGCCAAGGTGATGCCTAAGTATGCGATGGTCTGGGCCATCATGATGCTCAGCTCCGTTGGCTTGCCAGGACTCAACGGTTTCGTCGGCGAGTTTTTGATCTTGGTCGGCACCTTCCAGAGCGAAGGCATCTTGGTCGCAACAACCACCGGTCAGTTGGCGTGGATGGGCATCGTTGCCGCCAACGTCGTCGCCATCGCCGCCATCATCTTTTTGATTTTGGCCCTGGGCCGTCAACCCCGTGAACAAGTGGGTACTCCCACAAAGGCCGTCGCCGGCATCGGCATTGCCATCTTGGCTGGTGCCTTGGTCTTGCCGCCGATGGGCTCGTTCGCCGGGGGCCTGTTGATTCGCCCGTTGGTCGGCGTCACCAGCTCCAGCATCTCTGGGGATGGCTTCCGTGAGATCTTCGCCTTGCTTGCCGTTCTCGCCGGCACCGGCGTCATTTTCGCGGCGGTCTACTTGCTCCTCGCCACGCAGAAAGTCTTTTTTGGTCCCATTCGTCACAAGGAGAATGAGCACCTCAATGATCTGAGTCTCCGTGAAGGCATGATGTTATTGCCGTTGATTATCGTTGCGGTGGTCATGGGTGTTTATCCCAAGCCGTTCCTTGAGGCGGTGAACCCCACAGTCGAGAATTACGCCCAGCAGTTCCGTTCGCGGGCGGGCCTCTCGGCTCTTGCCGCCAAGGAGACACCTTCGCTAACGGCTCTTGCCAAGCCCGCCAGGCCCGACGAGCTTGTCGAGCCATCCTCCGCCTTGCCGATGCAGCTCATGGACCGGCCAGGGATGCCAGGAATGCTACCCGCTCGGCGTCTGCCGAGTGGCCCGATCGTGGTGCCGCCCAGAGGTGAAATAGAGAAGGCACGAACAAATCCCAAGATGCAGAAGCTGGATGCCAAGGGAGTTCGTTGGTTGAAGAACCGCCCCGCAGTCAGGGGAGGTGAGCGATGAACATGCTGCAAGATTTGGGGACCATTGCACCCTTGTGGATTGTTGCCATCGCGGCGGCGGTGGTTCTGCTGCTCACGGTCACCGGTGGCAAGAGTGGTCCGGCACCAAACACTGGCACACATCTGGTGATGGTCAGTCTCGCGGCGTTGGCAGCTGCAGCTTGGTTGTTGGTAGGACATGATGGCACCAAGACAGCTTTCTCGGGTGCGATTGTTGTCGATGGTGTGGGTGTGCTCTTTGGTCTCACGGTGATCGCGGGGGCTTTCATCGCGATCATGCTCGCAGCGGCGTATTTGACCGAACACGGATTGTCACAGGGCGAGTATTTCGCCTTGGTCCTGTTGTCGACGGTCGGCATGATGATGTTGGCCATGGCGGGGGATTTGTTGACCCTGTTTATCGGCCTCGAGACCATGTCTTTGGCAGTGTACATCTTGGCCGGTTACCGACGCTCGAATCGCAAGTCACAAGAGGCGGCATTCAAATACTTTGTGTTCGGGGCCTTTGCCTCAGCCTTCGCCCTGTTTGGTATGGCGCTCATTTATGGCGAGGTCGGTCGGGTTTCCGGGTCGCCGTCCTTGGCTTTTGCTGCCATTGGCAAGGCCTACGGACCAGGGGAGGTGGCCGCAATCGGGTGGATTGGCGTCGCCCTGGTGTTTGGTGGATTGGCATTCAAGATCGCCGCGGTGCCATTTCACATGTGGGCACCCGATGTCTATGAGGGAGCGCCAACGCCATCGACTGGATTTATGGCGGTGGGTGTGAAGGCGGCTGCTTTTGCCGGTTTGTGTCGCTTCGTTGCTGCCACCATGGTTTCCGCTGAAGGGCGCACCGAGACCGCAGTCTTGAGCATCGAGATCATCGCCATCATCACCATGGTGGTCGGCAATCTTCTGGCGGTTCGGCAGACACAAATCAAACGCATGCTCGCCTATTCCAGCGTGGCCCATGCAGGCTATGTCCTCCTTGGTGTGGCGGCGTTTGTTGCCAATCCCAAGCCCGAAACGATTCAGGCTGTCTCTTATTATCTCTTCGGTTATACGGCGATGACCTTGGGTGCCTTCGGTGTGGTATTGGCCTTTGAGTGCCAAGATGATCGCCGTCTCGATCTTCCCATCAGTCGCTTGAGTGGCATCGGCCACCGCTACAGTGCCACGGCGCTCGCGCTGGTCGTGTTCATGTTGGCTCTGGCCGGCATTCCTCCCACAGCCGGTTTTTTTGGCAAGTTGGCGGTTTTTAGCGCCGCTGTCGATGCCGGGCGCATTACCGCTGTTATTATTGCTGTTTTGGCGTCTGCGGTGGGCGCGTTTTACTACCTCAGGATCATTGTGGTCATGTACATGCGTGGATCTGACTGCCAGGAGAAAAAGGTCAACTCATCATGGTTGGCGGCGGGTTTGTGGGCGTGTGCAGGGTTGACAATCGGCGTTGGGCTTCTGCCAGAATCCTACCTAGTCTTCGCCAAGCGGGTGTTGACGGGTTGGCTGGGCTGAGCGAACCACCTATACTCCTATCAGTCGAATGGATGTCTACTGCCCCCGATGCAAGCAAACTGAGACGCAGGTTGGTGACAACATTCTGCAACTGGGGAAGTGTGCCACCTGCGGTGGTCAAGTGAGTCTTGGGAAGACCGCCCTGCAGGTTAGCTCGTCACTCGATGGGGCCATCGCCATGAGTTTTGTGGCGGGCTCGCGGGTGGCGGTTCCTATTGATGCAACCTTTGAGCAAACTGAGCTAGTTCTCTCCAGCCAAAGCGATCAGAGGGCGGTGGGGCGTGGGATGCCTCCACCATCACCGCCCGATGACGACGAGGACGCGGCCATGTCTGACAACACCTACTCCGGCGACGATGGGTTGCCACCCAAGGATGATCCATTTTCTGATGTGGGTGAGTCACCCGTATCGATTCATGAGCAAGAGACTCGGGTGGGACCCATCCCAGGCTTTGACGGGGCTGCCTCCGAAGGCGATGATCCCTTCGCCGTACCTGACCTCGGCGATCAGCCGATGGTCGCAAATGCACCGACGGTCTCGCAAGAGGATGATACGGTGGCTTCACCAACGCCGCCTCCCGCTGGAGCGCACCTGCAGCTTCCGTCTATCGACTTCTCTATGCCCGATTTCGGAATGCCAGATTTCAGTGCAAAGCCAGCGGCCTCACTGGATCATGACGCCACCACGGTGGATTCTTCAGCGGCCGGGCGCGCAGCTATGTCGCACGCCAATCTGCCGGCACACTTGCAGTTGCCGAGCTTTCCCGATTTCCATATGCCGCCGGTGCCAGGGGAAGAGCGTAACATCAGCGGTGAGATTTCCATCGAAGGGGTGGCCGGAAGCTCATTTGCTGCCGAGGTCTCATCGCCGGGTGTGGCAAACCCGCTGCAGAACACCGGAGACACCTCCGGTGACAATTGGGCAGTCGCGGGGGTTGGCCAGGTTGCACCGCCACCACTGCGTGCGCCACCGCCGTTGCCGCCGGGCAAGAAACCCGCAACCTCTCAGGCACGGCATGCACAGCAAGGTGGTGCAGGTGGTCTCCCCGATCTGCCCATGGGACTGCCAGCCTTTGCTCAGCCCGCCAAACAAAAACACGATCTCACGTTGGTGCAGTCCGAGGCTGCGCTGCAACTGGCTGCAGGCAAGGGCTCAAAGACAGGCGCGGTCGTCATCGCCCTTATCCTGCTGGTTGTCCTGGGGGCTGGCGGTGCGGTGTGGCACTTCGGCATTGATAGACTCGCCGAGATGGCATTTGGTCCACAACAGGTGGAGATCACCAAGACTGCTGAAGAGAAAGCCGATGAGTTGCTGTTCCAGGGTAAGAAAGCCTACCTCGCAGGACTCGCCGCAGAGGAAAAGAAGAACGAAAAAGAGAAGAGCAAGCAATACAAGGCTGCCATGGAGTTCTTTCGTGAGGCTTTGAAGACCTATCCGCGCAAGGGGGATGTCCACCGGAACTTGGCGATCGTTCTCGCCAAGACAGGCAAGCAGGAGCAGGCAGTCAAGGAGTACGAGTTCTATCTTGCGAAGGTGCCTGACGCTTCCGACCGCAAAGAGGTTCAGAAGATCGTGGACGATTACGAGAAGATGCAGAAGCAAAAGAGCAAGCGTCAATAGTTAGTGACTGTTCTCCAAATCTTGCTCGGCGAAGCCGTGACTGAGCAGAATCTTTTTGCCCTGCATCGAAAGAAATCCCCGCCGTTGGAACTCCGAGAGGACCCTCGAGACCGTCTCTCGGCTGGTGCCGATCATTGAGGCGAGGTCTTGTTGCGTCGGGCGTTCCTTGATGACGATACCCTCATCGGTGTCTTCGCCGTCGGATTTGGCCAATTCGATGAGCTTGCGGGCAACGCGGCCGTAGACGTCGAGCAGGGCGAGATTGCCGATGACCTCGTCGGCACGACGCAAACGCATGCTCATCTCGGCGAGAATGTTCGAGGCGGTCGTGGGGAATTCGTACAGGTGTTTGACGAAGTCCTCCCGCGATAGCATTAGCAGGTCTGTCTTTTCGATGGCTATGCAGTTGGCTGAGCGGGGCTCGCCATCGAGGAGACTCATCTCACCGAAGAAGTCGCCAGCGCGGAGAATCGACAGAATCACCTCTCGTCCACTGTCACCATAAAGGACGACCTTCACCCGGCCCTTTTGGATGATAAACAGAGCGTCCCCCGGATCATCTTGGCCAACGATCACCCGGTCCTTGGTGACTTTCATCGGTTTGAGCTTCGCCCCCAGTCTCTCAAGGGCCGTTTCATCGAGCCCGTGAAAGATGCTGACTTTGGCGAGAAGCTCAGAGGTTTTCGACATGGCACTGCCCCCAGTGGGTCGTTGGTGTTGGCAAGGTGGGCCCAGGGCCAACGAGATCGTCTTATCGTGATGCCATCGGTAGAACAAGGGGATGTGGGGTTACCCAAGTCACCCGATGGTTCCCTTGTTCTCGAGGTTGGTCGGCGAGATCTGCAGCTGCATGGCCAGCAGCCGGCTCGACACCAAGCCATAGATAATTCTGGCGGCGTCAAAGGAGGATGTGCCCACTTGCTGCACTATTTCCCGAACCGTCCGACTACCATCCACTGCGGCAATGACCGCTTGCTCTTTGTCGGTCAGCTGGTCAGCGGAGAGGTTGAAGCTCGTGGGGGTACGGCAGGGAACACCATCGAAGCTTGGGATTACACTTTCAATCAAACGCCACTCGTCGACGCGACGAAAGCCTTCCATGAGCAGTTCGTCGATGGTCAAGTCAAATTCAAACTCGAGCACATCAGCGGGCAATTCATTGCGTGGCTCGAACCAGAAGATCCCTTTGGGCCACCGCAAGAGCTCGTAGACGATCTGACTCGACTGGCGGCGCAGGGCTCGGTGAAGGTCGTCGCGGGTGAGAAACCCGAGCTTGACGACCTGATTGCCGAGTCTCTGTGTTGTACCCTTCCTGTTGTTGAGCAGGAGTCCGAGGTCGTTGGGAGCGATGAGCTCTTCTTGAACCATGACCGAACCGAGCAGAAACTCTTCGGCGAGGTTCGTGCCCGTCACCAGGCGAACAAGTCCGCGTTCCAGTGCTATGGTAATCTCAACCTCGCTGCTTTGCACGTGCAAGAACCCACTCTGTCGTTGCAGTGACAGGATTTGCAGCACCTCGGCGATCGGAACAACCGCAAGTTCGCCGCGCAGAGAGTGTCGATCATTGGTCAAATCAACGAGCCGTCTCAGCGAGTCGATCACGTGTGGTTGGGAAAGTGCGACTTCAAGGGCATTGATGATTTCCATAGAGGCATGCGCCTCTTCGACTAGAAGTGCGGCGAGTGCCCGTCGCGCGTGGGTTGGGCTGAGGTCGATCGTGGGAGTCACGGTCCTCGGCATCGCTGGCAACGGTACCTGACGTTTGGGATTGTTGGCCTTCTTGAGAGAGTGCTCGACCACGGCAAGCAACACTTCTGGCGCAAATGGCTTGGTTATGTGGTCAATGATGCCGAGCTCATGGACAAACTTGGTGCCGACGGCATCGCCCCGAGTGATCATGAGGACGATGGGTATTTGTGCCAAATCCTCGTCACTGCCGAGGGCATAACAAACACCGTAGCCGCTGACCCCCGGCATCGCGAAATCAACGAGGATCATGTGCGGTTTGATCTTGTGGGCGAGCGCAAGAACCTCTGCGCCACTGTCGGTGCAGGTGACGTCATAGGATGCCTGGGTCAGCACCCCCTCGATGACCCGAAGCACGGTGGGCGAATCATCGACCACGAGTAGGCGCCTCTGTTGAGATTCATCCGCCATGGAACTCTTTTCACTATAACCACGGCGACCCAATCTCAAGGGTTGGCTTGAGTATCAAGGTCCGCGCCGGCGTGCCATCCCCTTTGCGGTCTCGCCGTAGACAAAGATCTCGCGACCGTTGTTGGCCAATTGCTTGGCTGTGACGTCGTGGAGGCCCATGGCCCGCACGTGGTCGAAGAACCGCGGCAATTGTTGGACCAACTGCCAGTTGTTGAGTTTGAGGGTGAACAGGACGCCGAGCAAGGTGTCCCGCATTCTTGCGACCAATCTGTCGACGCCAATGAGGGCCGCTCCGGGCTCGATGTTGACGTCGAGCACCATCCATTGCACTGAGGCCGGAAGCTCCTCGCGACGGACGAGGGCCATGGGTCGCTGGATGTGGCGGAAGGCGCGGTGGCTAAGAACACTGGGATGCATCGCGGCGGGATCGATACCAACCACCCGCAGGCCGCGATCGAGCAGAGCCAGACACGCGCCGCCCGGGGCGCTGCCGACCTCGACCGCCGTGTCGCCGGATTGCAGGGGGGCGTCGGCCCAGAGGATACCCTCCTCGATCTTGAGATAGGCGCGGGACGGAGCGTTACGCGGCAATGGGATCGGCGGTCGTGCCCCGGGATACGGCGAATGCGTCGGTGAGTGCCGGTGGCAGCCGATCCACCAGACATCTTCGTCGACGATGATGACGTCGAGGACGAGATCCCCTAGGGTTGCAACGACGTCGGAATGGAACAGGCCCGTGGCATGCAACGCGCGGATCTCCTGGTTGGCGTGCGCCGATAGCTCCCCCGGTACGTAACCCAAAGGGGCGTCACGTGGCGCATGGAGGTCGCGCGACCATAGGTGCAAGCGCAACGGCGGGCTTGTCATGGCCTTTGCCATGTCGATGACAGCCGCTCTGTCGGCTGTGACCGTGCCGAGGCACGCGCCGTAGGTGCGCGCAAAGACGCTGTCTAACACGAATTGGGAATCCACCCCGGGGGCGGCCGCGGCTTTGAATGTTACGAACCCCGGTCGCGAAAACGCCAGGCGCAGGTGGGGGTGCTCGCGCACGATCTCGTCCTTGAGCGCCTGTTCCGCTCCCACCTGGCAGGTCGCAAAAAGGAAGGTGCGCTTGTCTGTCGGCGGATCGGTCACGGGTTTGCTCTCCACGCGCTCGGGCGGATTGATTCGAACAAAATGCTGCGCCTCGAGAGTCGAAGCGACCATACACCAATGCGCGTGGGTCGGGGAGATCGCAACCAAAAATCGCAACTCAAAACTCTATTACTTGCATAAACCAACACGAAGATTTGCGGCGAATGTGCCTAGTGCCTTGCCCTCGTCTTTGACTCGTCGGCTTCGATGATCGGTGTCCGCACCACCCCAGCCTCGGGACGAACAGACCCAATGCGCACAAAGATACGTCTGAAGGGCGTTCGGGCGGCGACCGCCGTGAGCCAGGGAGACACGAGAAGGGCCAACGGTGCGGCACGCAACAGTGCCGATAGCGCGAACACCCCACGGTAGTCGACAGCCCCGACATCGAGCAAGTGACTGCCAATCATGGACCCACCGAGTTGAGCCAATCCTGTGCCCGTGCCTGCCAAGGCGAAGAACTCCACCCGACAATCTTCGGTCGCGGAGCCCATGAGAAGCTGGAAGTGTGCGAACTCAAATCCCGCCCAAACGATCCCCCCGACAGTCTGGATGAATATGAGCTCTGTGAGACTCGATGCCGAAACCCACACCATCGGCACAATCGCAACGCCAACGCCGGAAAAGAGGAGGATCCCACGCAGTCCGATAACCTTGATGACGCGGTCGAAGAGGGGATACGCAATAGCTTTCGCGAGAATGGAAACCGCCAACAGTCCCGAATAGGCTCCATAGCCGAGGCGAAGCTCACGCAACATGAACGGTGTGAAGAAGGGCACAGCAACCTGAGCGCCGAACATGACGAGAGAGACAAAGACTGCAACTCGCCACTGACTCGTGCGAGCTGCATTCACAAGCCGCGTGGCTGGGGATGTCGTGGTTGGCGGTGGCGGCGAATCTTGTTGGAAAGCAAGGAGTATCGCGCTGGCTGTGCGTGCAAGAAGCCCCACAATCAACAAACTGGCAAATGCACTGAAGACATGTCCGGCCTCGCGAGCCGTTTCCAAAACTGAGCCCGCGGAGAGAAACGCAACGAGCAATGCCACACTGTGGATACCCGAACGGCGCGCAAAGTAACGCGGTTTGTCGATGCCATCTGTGAGACGAGTCATCCATGCGTTCCAGGGGGGCGTGATGACAGCGCCACTTACCCAGAACGCCGTTTTCGCCAGGAGCAGCGACCACAATCCATTGTGGCCAAACAGTGCGATGGCCGCGAGTGCCAGATGGGAGGCTGCCTGAAGTGACGCGCCGACGATGACCAACCGCCGAGATCCCAACACCGAAACGAGAAATCCGGAGGCGAGCTGGGCAACGGCACCCGCAAGCAGTGGCACCGTGACCAGCAGTGCCAAAGCCAAGTCCTGATGTCCGAGCTCAACGGCGAGTGCGCCCAGGTAGCTTTCGCCTACCCCGATCATGACAGCGTGCAGCGCTCCCTCCGCAACAGACAGGCGCAGCGCCCGCTGTTGAGGGCTGCGGCCCGAGGGGGCAGGGACTCCTGATTCAGAAATCGCCACGGATGGACCTTACATCAAATCGACGACCATTGCGGAACTTGGTGTTGGGCTCATGGCATCATATACAAATCCGGCACTGCAGGCGCGTCGCCGTTACGAGGTCAGGGACGTTGATCAGAACCGATTGCAGGGGGTGTCGTTTGCTCTCGTCAGAGGCCACAATCGAGAGGTGCGTTTGTCAGATCGCACCTGAAAGCGCCTACGAAGTCCAGAAACCAGGGATCTGGCATTCCCGCCGTATGGGGCTCAACAGCGTCACGGAAATCAAAACGGCCAGCAATCGTGTCGCTGCATGTCTCGAATCTGAGTGAGCCACTGGTCGTTCCATTGATAAACGTGAACCAAGTGGCACCGTCCTCGGTGGTCCAATCGAGCTGTAGGTTGTCGAGAGTAGGGTTGAAGACATGCTCGGGGGTTGTTGGTGCGAGTAGATCTATTGTGAATGTGCCGGTGTCAGTCAACACGGTCTCAATGTGCAACCGGCCGCTGTCGAGTCTGCATGTGATGGAGGAACTGTCTCGTCGAGCCATGTTGACTGCCGGGCAAGAAGCCAAGTCACAGCTCGGGGTGAAATAGAGGCTGTTGGGTTGTGGTTGCTGGTCCGGCCAATCGAATCCTTCCGAAACACAGGTGCAACTTCCAATATGGCACTCGGTGCCGCAGTTGTCAGGGCACGGATTGCCGCAACCATCATCTCCACAGCATCTCCCGTAACATTTCGGAGAGCATTCGTCGTCCGAACAAGCCGTTGCGCTCAAAACAATAGCCAGCAAGCAGACCGCCCTTAGCATTTGTTTCCCCCGTAGTAAGGCTCTCGCATAGAGGCCGTTTGGCTCATGGTCATCAACAACCATCCCACAACTCGCACCCTACGCCTTGCACGTAGTAGCTGTCTGGTCCGCAGTCACAGCCGCCCGACCGGGCACCACATGACGGTGGTGCCTCACCACACAGGTAGCCGCCGCAGACTTCGGGATCCCAACGGCCACCGGAGGCTCGGCAGCGCGCGTCCGGGCCGCAGCAACCTCGGGGCAAAATGGCGTCGTCGCTGCCGTGACAGGTGTCGACGAGGCTGTTGGTGTCCAGCCAAGCACCCGAACAGTCTTGGTCTTGCGTCAAACACCCCAAAAACTCCAGCCCGCAGCACGGTGCTTGCCACATGCAGGACGAGCAGTCAGTCTCCCATACCGCCCGGCACAAAGGACCATCTTCACAGGCATCGGCGTCGAGAGTATGGCACGGACAGATCTGGTCGCTACACTCGAGGCCTTCCGCGCGGCACCAGCACGTGTTGCAGCCGTCGATGGCCGCGATCTCGGCACCAATCGGATACGCGGAGCCTTCGTACCAACACCCGACTTCACAACTGGACCAATCCTCGGGAGCATAGCATTCGGACGAGAATTCCTCGCATGCGCCAGTTGTGGGGTTGCTCCTCCAAACGGTGCCGGGTTTGTCGCACCCGTCCGGTTTCCGGCACTGGCAAAAAGTCTCGCCATTGGTGCCACGAACAAATCCATACTCGCAAACCAAGGAGCAGGACGTCTCGGGAGCTAGTTGCGGAGTGCCGCAACTCCACAAGCAGGTCGTTGCCACGGCAGCCAAGGCCATGGTTTGAGAAAACTTCATGTGAACCTCTCCGGCCCGCCAAGCTTGCGGGGTGACGGGCGGTGGGCCAACCGGATGCATCTTCCGGGCCAACAGCGTCATTTCCGCGACATCCGTTTGATGTAATTATTCTCAACGGTTGGAATGCTTCTTCAGCACAAGCTCTCGTTTCGGCACCATGGATTGTCAACCAACGATTACAAACTGGTGATGTTGCACGGCTGGAGCAGACACAGCAGGCCGATCCTGCGGAAGGATGACGCCTGGACTCGCAAAGGCCGTTGGGAACATTGAAACTGTTTGCCTGACGTCGTCCTTCTGATGCAATGTACCAACCAACGTCGAGTGCGCATTCACAGGGGGCTCCATGCTGGTACTGCTTCTTACTTTGTTATCGACGACAGGAGGATCGCCCCCCGCTGTCGTGACCACCATTGTTGCCCCGACGTCTGCCCCAGCGTCTGCTCCAGCGTCTGCCATCATTGCCTTGAGCACGGATGGCGATTGGAGGGTCGACACCGTTCCCCTCATCGACGCCTGCAAGACATTGAGCCGCGTCAGTGAAGTCTTCATCCAAGCGGACAGGGACGCAACATGGCGAACGATCGAGCCGGCCTTGCTGCAGGTACGCAAGTGCGGGGTGTCTCGATTGGGGGCACGTGTGAATGATCACGACCCTTTGTGGATTGAGTTTGAGATCCTCGAATACGTGCGCAAAAATGCCGACCGCTTTCACGAAGAGCTCATCGAGAAATGACAGCAAGCGTACGAAAGATCACAGACTGGAGCCAACCGTGACCTGTATGCCAAAAGAGACGAGGCTGTGGTTGCTAGAACGGGCTCGCAGCGCCATTCTTCATGCTGTGGCCGCTGGGCGGGCACCAACCACACCAGACTTACCGCCAACGGGTGCCGAAGTGTTGGCTGGTTGTTTTGTGAGTCTTCATACTCGGGCCGGGGCCCTTCGCGGGTGCATTGGCACTTTTGCCGAGACGCGGCCGCTGTGGCAAGCGGTCGACGAGATGGCCGCAGCGGCGGCCACCCAGGACCCACGGTTTCCGACTGTCGCGGCTCGGGAGCTTGCGGACATCGTGCTCGAGATATCGGCGCTGACACCCTGCAAAGCGGCCAAGCCAGAAGATGTGCTGGTTGGTCGGGATGGCATCTGCGTGGCGCGCGGATACCAGCGCGGAGTGTTGCTTCCGCAGGTTGCCACAGATCGTGGTTGGGATGCAGAGACGTTTCTCGATCACACCTGTGTTAAGGCCGGTTTGCCCGCAAATGCTTGGCGAGATGGTTCGGTGCAGATTGAAACGTTCACCGCCGAGGTCTTCTCCGAAGGGAACTGCCGCTAAGGGAACTGCCGTGGGTCACTGGCTGCACTGGCTGTTTCACGCTGGCGTGCGGCGACCGTCTCAGGGCCGAGTGGCAGTCTTGGCCGCGGGTGCCTTCTTGCCTTCGGACGATTTGCGCTTGGAGGTGGGAGGTGGTGGTGGATCGCCATCGATCATGACCAATGGTCGCTTTTTGACATTGAGTGATTTCTTCGGCGCGACATAGGCGACGCCACGGATGTGGGGCTCTTCGAGCCAGCGTCGGAAGTTCTCTAGCGGTTGCAGGATATAGACATAATCCTTACCGGCAGGACGGGTGCGAAACAGTGTCGAATTGGCGTCGAGGGGAAGGGAGCGAATGTTGGTACGGAAGTTCTCGGTATATCCGAAATACTGTTCCGCGTTTGAGAGATACACGAGCCCAACGGTGCGGCCGTTTTCGCCGAACACCTTGCCGAGGTTTCTCATGGCCTTTTTGCCGGTGAGGTCTCCGCGGATCGCGAACACCCGATCGCCAGTGAACAGGGCGCGCAGGTGGGCGTACTGTTCCGGAGAGTCCAAGAAGGTTGGGACCCCGAGCGGTTGGTAGATGTCGCGCATGCGTTTGAATCGCCATGCTACTTTGGGCCGAGCCTCCTCGAGGATCAGGTGTAGCTGACGGCGTTTGGCAGGAGTTGGATTGGCGGCCTTGATGAGCCCGTAAAGGTCCTTGCGGCCGGCAAAGGACCAAAGCTCGCTGAAGCGTTCAGGTGTCTCGGCCGCCAAGAAAATGAGTCTGTAGATGTTGTGGAGGTGGATCACGGCTTGGTCGAAGTCCATCAACACCATCATGTCGGGACGCATCCATCCGGCAAGGAGGTAACATTGGTCCGTGCCCACTCCCATGTAGATGCCACCTTTGTGTTCGATGGAGGAGCGGACGACGTCATGTCGCATCTCATTGGACACCCAGTAATGGGTATCCCGTGCTAGGCTTGCGGGCGGCGGATCCACGGGCACGGCCCTCAGAGCCTCGATCTCCTCCGGCGAAGGTTGTCTGCCACGAAGCACCACGGTTTCGGCACTCTCGACGGCGTGCAAGACGGCGTCGATGGTCTCGGCCGTTGGGTTGCCGATGGGGTGGGGTGGCAGACCGTGATGAATGAAGGTGTTGAAGGGGCTGTCGAAACTGCGGTCGATCTTGCCCTGCTGGACAAAGGCCAAGGCTCCATGGCTTTCTAGACGCAGATTTATGCGCAAACGTTGCCGCCATGCTGCCGCGAGGGCCGGCCTCAGTTCGCTTGACTCCTTCTCGAGCATAGAAGCGAGTGTGAGTACTTCATGGGGCGTTAGGCCACTTGCCGTGATGAGGTCCGTGCGTTCGTCGAGTGTGCGTTGTTGGCTTTTCACCAACTCGGCGATCACGTCATTGGCCGTTGCACCCCGAGGTGTTCGGTGGACGCCGGGTTTGAGGTAACCTTCGAGCGAGGTTGCGTCGATGCCCAAAGAGCCTATCAGCTCTGCATCATAGGCCTTGCTTTGCAATATCTCAGGATCGCCCGACGTCGCCGCTGCCCAGATGGTTGCGATCTCCTCGATGCGGGCACCTGGGGGGATGTCCCACGTAACGAAGCCATCTTTTGGGTGGGGTTGGGGTTGGGGTGGGGAGCTCTTCGAGCTCATTGTTATTGTGGTCACGATGCCAGCGACAATGACACTGGCGATGAAGATTGAGTGTGAGGGCCTTGCCATGAGTTTCATCACGCCCAGATCCCTACTCGAGAATTCCCATCCACTCAACCGTGCCCCCTGGCAGCTCTGTGGCACAGACGTGTCCGAGTCGCATGCTGCGGGGTTGGGGTACCTTTACGTTGGTGGCGGGTTCTGACTCAAGTAAATCCGCGTCGGGCCATCAAGGCATCAGGGGTTGGCTCACGCCCACGTAGCGCGACATAGAGCGCCATTTCATCCTCGGAAGCGCCCGATGAAAGACAGGTGAACAACTTCTTGGCCGTTGGCTGGTGATAGAGGCCGTTCTCTTTGAAGGGCACAAAAGCGTCGGCGTCGAGCATCTCCGACCACAGGTAGGAGTAGTAGCCCGCGGAGTAGCCGCCAGAGAACAGATGTTTGAAGTGAGTGCTCAGGTGGTACGGCATCACTTCACGTACGTGGCCAATCTCTTCGAGAACCTTCTGCTCGAAAGCAATGGGATCGAGATCGTTTGCGATTTGACCGTGCTGTAGCGAGTGCCAACGCATGTCGATGATCGCCGAAGTGAGATACGCCAGGGTTTCGGCACCCTTGTTGAATTTGTCGGCTCGCTCCATCTTGGCGATGAGCTCGTCTGGAATGGCTTCGCCGGTTTGATAGTGATGTGCGAAGGTCTTGAGGAATTCAGGCTGGCCTGGCCAGTTTTCCATGATCTGCGACGGCATCTCGACGAAATCGCGAGCCACGTTGGTGCCGGAGAGTTCGCTGTATCGTGTGTTCGCCACCAGTCCATGGATGGCATGGCCGAACTCGTGAAACAGCGTCTCCACTTGGCTGAAATCCAGAAGCGACGGCTTGCCATCACGGGGCTGGGGAAAATTGCAGCAGTTACAGATAATTGGCCGAACCCCCTGGCCATCCACGCGTTGCTGTTCGCGATAGTTGTTCATCCAGGCACCGGAGGCTTTTTCATCTCGTTGGTAATAATCGAGATACAACAAACCCAGGTGTTTGCCATTTGCGTCTTTGACGTCTACCGCTTCGACATCGGGATGGTAGCCGGCGACATCGGCGCGGGGCTCGAAGGTCAAACCGTAGAGGCGATTGGCGAGGTGAAACGCCGCGTCGCGAACCTTCTCGAGCACCAGGTAGGGACGAAGGGCCTCGTTGTCAAAGCCATAATCCTTCTGCCGCAGCAACTCACTGTAGAATGACCAGTCCCATGGCTCTAGGCCGGTGGGTTGGCTCTCGAGCGTGTCGGCAAACTTCTGCAGTTCGATCTTTTCTTGCTTGGTCTTGACAACGGCGGCGTCCCACATCTTCTGCAACAGTTTGTTCGCAGCCTCAGGGGTCTTCGCCATGCGGTCTTTGAGCGCATAGTGGGCATGGCTTTCGTAACCGAGGATGTGAGCGCGCTCCGCACGCAGTTGTACGATCTCTCGCACTACGGCACGGTTATCGTTGTCGTTGCCGCGAGAGCCTCGGGTCGTGTACCCCTCGTAAACTTTCCTGCGCAGCTCGCGATTTTTGGCAGTGCGCAGGACGGCCTTAGCGGACTGCGGTTCTGCGGTGAAAAGCCAAGCATCGGGCCGACCCTTTTCGCCAGCGCGTTGGGCGGCACCGGAGACAATGTCAGCCGGTATGCCGTCGAGGTCGGTCTTGTGGATGACCCAAATCTCGAAGCTGTTGGTGTCCTTGAGGACATTGTCGCCAAACTGCAAAGAGAGCTTGGAGAGACGTTGGTCGATCGCCTGCACTCGAGCCTGCTCCTGAAGTGGCAAGCTCACGCCATTGTCTGCAAATGTTCGATAGTAGCTCTCGACCAGTCGGCGCTGTTCAGTGTCGAGTTTCTCACGTTGGTTGTAGACCGCTTCCACTCGTGCAAACAACTCCGCATTGGTGAACGTTGCGGCGGCGTGGTCATTCGACAAGGACTCGATTTTTCCGGCGAGCTTGTGAAGCGCTGTAGTGCGATGTGCCGACAGCAGGTTGAAGAGGACCGCGGCGACGTCGCCCATCAGCTTTCCTCCACGACTCAGCGGCTCAATCGTGTTCTCAAAAGTCGGCTTCTCGGGATTCTGGATGATGGCCTGAATCTCCTTTTTGTTCTCAGCGAGTCCCTTGCAGAAGGCGGGCAGATAATCCTCGTTGTGAATGTTGGCGAAGTCAGGTGCAGAGAAGGGCTGTTTGCTGCCCTTGATAAACGGGTTTGTGGCGAGCTGTTGCTCTAGCAGAAGCTTTTTGTGTCGGCGTTCTGACTGGGCGGACCGAGATGGGGGAATCAACGGTTGTTGTTTGGCAATTCTTTGCGCAGATTTTGTGCGGCTGCGATCACTGCTCAGACGATTGAAATCATATCGCAGCGCCGCGGGATTGACGAACCGAGAGCGCATAGACGTGTTTTGTGTTTTCATGGAATCCCTCTTCGCTCTGCTTTCAACGAACAGCTCACGACCTGATCTTTCAACCAGGGACATTATCGGCGGCATGGGGGCCCGGTTTCGTTGAAAAGGCGGAGAAATTGCCCTTCGGCTTTCGTCAAGACCGTTGAAAGTGGATCTCTCTACAACCGGTGATGACAACCTCCCCGTTCCAAGATGAAGAAAAACTGCTCGCAAGGTTTGCCGCCCACTCTTACGCCACCGAGGCCCAAACAAAGATCGGGCCCCAACGGAACCACTTCGTCATACAGCAGCCGACGAATGGGCTTGGGCAAATGGGAGCGTTGATAGTGCAAAGCTACCACTTGGGTATTGCGCCACACAGAAGACTGCAGGCAAGCGTCAAATGCACCAATTTGCACAGATTTTTTTACGAAAAACCAACGGCGGGAATCAAAATCCACACCGAAAGGCAACCATTGAAATCCAACCTTTTCAGCGAACCGAATGATTGGCCGACGCCAGGACTTTTCGAGTTGCTCAAGATGAGAGCCAATGAAATAACCCCTGGGGATCCTCACTGGCCCCGCACCAACATAGAGCGCTTCCAGCTCTTCCACAGTGGCGCGCCTCAGCACCTGAGCACCGGCATTTTTTGCCTGGGGAGGAATCATCTAGAAAATGCGTGACCACGACAAAAGCGGTTCAATGTTGCCTTCAAAAATCGCCGACGCATCAAATCGGTGCATCGACACACATTTGTGACACGCCTCGCCGCATTCACCAGCCAACTCAATCAGGCGTGGATGTCGCAAAATCTCCGTGAAGGGCTTTTCTCGGATATTCGCTATCGGACTAATTCCCCAATGCATACAATCAACCACATCACCGTTTGCTTCCATTGGCAAATTGATTTTCGGCCAGTGACAACGGTAACTCAACGTATTGGTAGAAATCCGATCAATGTAACTGTACGAGTTGGCGATGGGATAGCCTTCCGTCTTCAATCGCCGCAACATTGTGAAAACCTCAGCCAAAGAGTCTTGGCTGGGAGCAGAGTCTTTCAATCTTTGAGCGTCACCAACTTTCGAAGCCGATTCAGTGCGAAAAAGATTAAAAATAATAAACGTGTTGAGCTCCTTGGCAAGCTCCGCCAGGTTGTGCACCTCTCCAGGGGTGGTATTTGCTCGCATCATCGTGCAGTTCAGCAACACCTTGGTTTTCGGATACCGGCGCTTAAGCTCAGGGACCGTCCTTACAATCCGATCAAAAAGCCCAGGAATCCCTCGCGCGTCATCGTGGCGTGCCGAGGCAAAATCCAACGAAATGCTAATGTTGCCAAGGTACGGCACGACCCGGTCCATCTTTTTGGCCAATAGGGAGCCATTGGTAACCAAAGTGCAAGTGAAACCCAAATGACTGGCATAGGAAGAAATCTCATCAATGTCACTGCGCATCAAGGGTTCACCGCCCCAAAAAGTCAACCACACAAACCCAGCCTGGCGAGCAGCTTTGTAAAGCGTTTTTATTTCCGTAGTGGTTAACTCGTCCCTTTGACTTGTTTCATCTTTCCAGGCACAAAACGCACAACTGGCGTTGCAGCGGGAAGTAATGGCGTGAATCATATTCATTGGATGACGCCAGGCGACCCTGCTCTCTAATAAGCCCAATCCTTTCTCCAATCTTTTGAGCCTCAGGGTCTTTGCCAGAGCTGCACCACGTGGCAACTGTTTGAGCAGAATCTCGCGCCTCGGTGATGAAAGCACCATCATTGCTCCTCCTGATCCAATCTTATTGGAATTGACGGGGTTTCACCGCTTCGAAAATAGGTATTTACCAAGGAATCAACGACACCGTGCAGATGCTTTCGTCGCTCAGCACAGCGATCCCACCCCAATGGGTCTAATCCCCAAAGCTCTTCCAGAAGTGGCGCGTAGACGAAGTAACTCATCCCCATACCAAACACACTCAAGAAAAAGTGACGCGGCGAAAACGGCCCTTCTGGAGGCAAATAGGCACCCAGCATCTCGTTTCCCAAGGTCAAAATAGGCTTGAGAAGATTGGAAATCTTCCGCATCTGCTCACTTTCGGAACAGGCCTCATGTTGAATAATTCGGATTAGCAAGGGATTGACTTCGACGATGTCTAAATAGCCATCCAAAGCACGATGCAATTTTTCGGACAGAGTTCTTTCACCAGAAATCGCGTTGATTAAAACCTCGGCGTGGGCGTCAAAATACCTTTCAACAATGGCATCAAATAACGCCTCCTTGTCAGAAAAATAGTAATAAAAGAGTCCCTTTGTGACCCCGGCGTATCGAGTGATCTCAGCCAGACTGGTACCCGAATACCCCTTGTCAGCAAAAAGAATCTCGGTCGTGCTCAAAAGTCTTTCTCTGGTAATCTCGCTTTTCTTAGGGGTACCCTTAGCTGCTATTGAATGGCGACTGCTTTTTTGAACCATCGTTCAAAAATATCTCACGTTGGAGCTGGTCAAGTCAACAGCTTCTGTTCACTTGCTTCACTTGCCGCGGTCATCGCAAGCCTGTTTGTCGATTGTCGATTGTCGATTGGTCGCATGGGTCGGTTCAATGGGGTATCCTGCGGGTAGTGGTGGTTTCGCAGAAAGGGAGTCATCATGGGCCATGGAGAATCGTGTAAGAGTTGCAAAGACTGCTCGTGTGACAGTGCACCCGAGATCAAGCCGAGCGAGAACTATCCACACAGGCGTCGCGACGAGTCGCGGTTCCTCACCGAGGGGCAGAAAGGGCCAGAGCCCGACGCGACGCCGCTGGAGGCGAGTTGCCCCCATTACCGCGTTGGACCGGCAACGAGATCACAATGCAATACCTGCATCGTTGCTTGGGTCTTGGCCGTTGGTGTCGAGGCTGCCGAAAATGTGGCGGCGCAGTACGAAGGCTCAGGCCGGCGGATCACTGCCGACCGAATTCGCGCCGCTATCGTTCGGCAGCAACTGAGGAACATTGCGTAGTACTCGGCCGTTGACCACCCGAACGTGCCGTGCTTCCCTGAGTGGGTGCGTCGTCTCATCCTCATTTTTCATTGTTTGGCAGCGAGCCAAGCTCGTGCAGCTGTCGTGCCCGAGTTCGATGCAACCCGTGAAACTATCCTCGTGGATAAGCGCGGCGCATCGCCGGCAGAGCAACGCTTGCCTACGGGGCTTTGGTATGCGGAGCAGGATGGGTATCTCCAAGATGGAACCGTCCGTGTTCGCCTGAAGATACCCAAGGGAAGCACCCGAGCGGTAGTGATTGCTGTGCGCACGGTCGAGGAGGCGAACGGTGTGCGTGCCTACGGGTTGTCCCTGGAGGGCCGGTTTTGTCGGCTGGTTGCGATGCAATCGGGAGTTCCTGAGTCAATTCAGAACCGGGTGATGATTGCTCGTTCCTCTCGACCCGGCATGATCGAAGTGGTGCTCTCGGTCTTTTCCGACGCGATGGTTGCCAACATTTTTGATCCGCAGACGGGCAAGCTTCTGGCAACAACTTCGGTGACGGGGCTCGCGATTCGACCAGGACGTGTCGCCATCTCCTCAGAGGTTGAGACAGGGCCTGCGTTGCATCTGTTGTCGACGCGACGCGCCTGTGCGAAGTTGCCGCTTCGGCCGGTTAATGGAACGGACGACGAGCTCCCCGTTGTCGTCACGGTGGCCCAAAAAGACTGGTCTGAAACTCGAGCCTACGCCGAGTTACTCGAAACAACGGGCGACGGTCTCGCGGTCCTGCGAACCGAACCGGTAGGCCTCGAACACCTGTTCTGCAGCGGTGTTACACTGCACTCGGTACAGAGTGAGCTGCCGTGGAAGTATATTGATTTGAGTTATCTCAAGGCACGGAATCAGCCTCCCGTCGTGACGACGACAGGATATGATCTCGATCGCAGTTACAAGAATGCGGCCATGGTTGAAGGGCTGCTACGAGGATGGCATTCTCGTTATCCCAAACGCACCCGCGTCGAGGTTCTCGGCAGGAGTCATCAGGGCCGTCCCATCTTGGCTTTCGCCATCGGTGAAAACCTGCACGACGGTGACGTGCGGCCGAGCGTGTCATTGGCGGGTGCCCACCATGGCGATGAGCTGATGGGAACGGAGATGGTGCTCGATGCAATCCGTGTCTTGGTGGAGGGGCAATCAACAGAGGTCAAACGGTGGCGCAAGTCGGTCGTTGTTTATGCTGTTCCAATGGTGAATCCAGACGGTGTGCAGGTTTTCCTCGAGGAGTCACCGCGCGCGGGTCGTAAGAATGGTCGGGACAATGACGGCGACGGCACCCGTGGCATTTTTGAGGGCGTCGATCTCAATCGCAATTATCCATTTAGGTGGGAGCGTCCATCGCGGACGTGCTCCGATGCCAATCATCCGCACTACAGGGGGTCCCAGCCGGCATCGGAGCCAGAGACTCGTGCGATGATGAGTCTTGCGGAGCGGGAGCGATTTGTTGCCTCATTGTCCTACCATATGGGAAATCTCGCTCTGCTCGTACCCTATACGACAGGCGACGCCGAAGATCCGGTGCCAAACGAAGCGTGGTTGGTGGCCGAGGGCTTGATTCGCGATCTCAGCCATCCGCAAGGGCAAATGAAGGTAAGGCATAGCATTTATGCCGTGCAAGGAACGGATCAGGATTGGCTGCGGCACCAGCACGGGACGGTGGCGATTCTGGTGGAAGGTGCACTGTGGCCACCACCCACAGGACAGGACCCAAGAAAGGGTCTCATTGATGCTACCAGGCCCATTTGGCAACGGCTGTTAGACCGAATCATCAACGGGCCAACCTTGACGGGGACAGTCGTCGATTCGAGCGGTCACCCTCTGAATATGAGCGTGAATCTGGCGGAGGTGGAGTTGCGGGCTTCTGAGAGTTGGACCACCCGGCCTCGGGACGGCTCCTTTGTTCGCATTCTTCCTTACCCCGGTGAGTACACCGTGCGAATCGATGGCCCAGGGGTGAGCCCAGTTGTCGAGAGGGTGACGGTGGACGGCGGTCGTGTC
>MGST01000203.1:38040-39415 GCA_001798605.1 Deltaproteobacteria bacterium RIFOXYA12_FULL_58_15
GATTCAAATGATGCTTGAAGGGCGTCGAAGCACCATATTGGGTGGTACACACGAAGGAGATGAACATGTCTGAGTGGAAAGAACTATTGATGCTTGACCACGAGACCCACGAGAAGGTCTTCGACGCTGGGGAAAAGGCGTTTGCCGCGAGCAAGCCGGACCGCACCATGGTCAAGGAGCTATTGCGTTACTTTGTCGAGTATCTCGATGGCTGTCACAACAAGAAAGAAGAGGATCATCTCTTCCCCTTGCTCGAGGAGCGCGGCATTCCGAGTCGGGGAGGACCTCTTGCTGTCATGCTGGCGGAGCACGCAAGCAGCAAGGAGCTCCTCGCCAAGTTGCGGACACTCGGTGGTGCTTATGGGAGCGGCGACGACGGCGTTCTCGATGAGCTCCGCGGTGTCTACGGCGAATATGTCGCCCTGCTCAAACAGCATTTCTGGAAGGAGAACGACATCCTCTATCCCATGGCGGAGCAGGCGCTCAGTCTGGCCGACGGTGAAAAAGTGGTCGAAGGAATCAGAGCCACCGAGATTGCCATCTCCCCCGATGCGCACGCCCGTTACTACAAACTGGCCGATGAGCTCATGCGCTGGGGCGAGGTCAAAGACCTGTGTTACAACCTCGACTACGAAGTGTTGGGGGCAATCCTCAACACGCTGCCGTTGGAGTTGTCGTTCGTCGATGCCAACGACACTGTTCGCTATTTCAGCCACGAGAATCATCCCAAGATTTTCCCGCGTTCCCGTGGAGCAATTGGCATGCAGGTGCAGAACTGCCACCCCCAAAAGAGCGTGCACCTGGTAAACGAAATCCTTGCCGACTTCAAGGCGGGCAAACGCGATGTCGCAGAGTTTTGGCTCGATGCGGGCGACAAGAAGGTGCACATCCGCTATTGGCCAGTGCGCGGCACCCATGGTGAGTACCTCGGCTGCCTCGAGACCGTTCAAGACATCGCAGCCATTCAGAAACTGGAAGGCCAGAAAAGACTCTGAGTGAGTGAGCTAGGTGAGTCGAACGCACACAGTTATCACCTGCGTGCAATCGGTGTCTCGAACTGCCACTCGATCTCGACGAAATCGTCGCTGGTTAGGAACACGCCATCGGCGCCCGGTTTGTATCGACGTTGGGCTATACGTCGTCCGTCGTCGTCGTAATCGGATTCCTCGTAAACATTGATTTGATTGATGTCGTCTCGCCAGATTTCTTTGATCATCAGGTGGGCGTCGTTGTACTCGAAGGTGCCGCCACCGGCGATGACGTCGTCGACGGTGTGCCAGAGCCCATCGATACCAGGGTCGCCGCAC
Source organism: Deltaproteobacteria bacterium RIFOXYA12_FULL_58_15 (assembly GCA_001798605.1). Taxonomy (GTDB): domain Bacteria; phylum Myxococcota; class XYA12-FULL-58-9; order XYA12-FULL-58-9; family XYA12-FULL-58-9; genus XYA12-FULL-58-9. The sequence continues at coordinate 39,348 of MGST01000203.1, forward strand.
TCGACTTCGGTCTGGCGGCGGCCGTCAGGTAACAGAGTGTAGGCGGAATAACCCGTTTGCACGTCGTC
>MGST01000204.1 GCA_001798605.1 Deltaproteobacteria bacterium RIFOXYA12_FULL_58_15
GGGTTTAATTTTTCGGCGGACACGGGAGTTGGCATCCTGGCCGACCATGCCCACTTGCGTCTGTTCAACCAGGGGCAGAGCCGAACCGTGTTCAACTTGCTGGATGGGCGATTTGGCGGCCATGACGTCGCGGTCTTCGATTACAGTTTCGTCACGGGAAGCGGTAAGAATCGGAGCACTCATTACCAAACCATTGTTAGTATCCACTCGTTGCGAAGCCTGCCGCTCTTTGAGCTACGTCCCGAGCACATTTTGCACAAGATCGGTCAACTCTTCGGCTATCAGGACATCGACTTCGAAACCCACCCAGACTTTTCCAAACGCTACCTCGTGCGAGGCCAAGACGAGAAGGCGGTGCGACACACCTTGGGTTACATGGCGCTTTCGACCATCGAGAGTCTACACCATGTGACCATCGAAGGCGGAGCGGACCGCTTCATCTTCTTCGAGTGCGAAGCTCAACAACAACCCGACGCGATCCGGCGCATGTTGACCGACGCGATCCGAGTGTTCAAGAGCCTCTCGCCCGGTTGACGGGGCCGTCGGCGGCCCCACTGAACTGTCGATCTTGAATCTGGCAGACTTGCCAATTTTCTCCGCCAAAATTGCCGTTGCCCGCGTTTGGGGGCTCTCCTGTCGTGCGAATTGTTTGGTCAAACGCGAACCACACTTCGGTTGCCTGACTTCCCCTTTCAAACTTTCAAACCTTCAAACTTTCAAACCGCAAAGCCCAAACCTGTCAGACCCGTCGGCTATATTAGTGCTGTAATCAAGTTAATGACAGAGGGCATCGTCGAGAGAGACGTTGGCGCAAACATGAGCCAAGAGCGGAACTCACAACTGCAGCTGCGTTTCCGCAGTTGGGGTGGAAGACGACCCGGTGCGGGTCGACCAAAACGGAAAGGCTCACGCCTACCCCATGTCACTCGCCCCAATCTGGCCTCGCGCTTTCCGGTCCATGTCACCCTCAAGTTCGCGTCTGGCGTTGGCAAGCTGCGCAACAAGAACGGTTGGCAGGCCGTACGCGCAGCGATGACTGCACATCGCTGCACCCCTGGTTTTCGGGTGTGTCATTTCTCGATGCAACAAAACCACATCCACATGGTGGTGGAGGCGGCAGAGAGCGAGCGTCTATCTCGAGGCGTCCAAGGGTTGGCGATTCGACTGGCGCGAGGCATCAACCGCGCCCTCGGCCGTTCTGGCAAGGTCTTCGCCGATCGTTACCATGCCCGCATTCTTAAGACTCCACGGGAGGTAAAGAACACGATCAACTACGTGCTCAACAACCACTCGCGCCACATACCCACCCGTGATGGCCGGTGGTATCTCATGCAAGAAGATGGCTGCTCCAGCGCCGCTTGGTTCGATGGTTGGCGCACCCGTGCCAGTCCCTTTTGTGTGGCAACGGGGCCGCCGCCGGTCAGCGGCGCTAGAACGTGGCTGCTCAGCGTCGGTTGGCGACGCCATGGGTTGCTCGTGCCGGCCTATGTGCCACCCCGAGGTGGTGCACAGCGGCGCGTCAACGGCGTCGCCCTTGGAAGGAAAAAATCGAGAAAGTGAGAAATTAGAAGGAGACGAGGCAGGGAGTTGGAAAAGGTCGGGCCCGGCTGGCGGACCCGACCCTTGACCAATGGTTACAGCTTGCTCTTGAGGGTCACGGAGGGCTTGAAGCCGACAGTCTTCGACGCTTTGATCTTGATCACTTCGCCGGTCTGGGGATTGCGGCCTTTGCGAGCCTTGCGGTTACGCACGGTCCAGGTGCCGAAGCCCGGATAAGCGAAGCGCTTGTCTTTTTTGATCGCGTTCGCCATGTTCTCGTAAACCTCGTCAATCAATTCGCCGACGAGCTTCTTGGTGATCTTGTCTTCACGCCCTTTGTGCAACGCAGTAATGAGATCAGCCTTGGTCATATCCCTCTCCATTCATTTCTCCGGTTGCTCAGTCGAGACCATCTCGACTGTGTTCCCGGTTTTGCCAACCGCCAAGTATCGCGCGGCTAATTCCTGCACGCCTCGGCGTATTCAGTGACGTCACCATGCCTGCGCTAGGCCCCAGTCTCAAGCCTTTTCTCGCATCAAAGGAGGGAAAAGCCACCTCTGATGCGGTTTTCCGGGCCCAGACGATCGTAAATTGCCCCAAATCAGGCCCCGCGCGATCTTCGGGTGCCCCTATCGCAATTCCAACACAGTAAGAGAGTAGGGTGGCAGAGACACGCTGAGCCGGCCGGCTTCAGTTGTGGCAACGCTCGAGGGAAGCGCTTCGATGTGACCGTTCTGCTCCGTGAGACGATAAATGCGACGGATCAGTGGATTGCCACAGGAGCCCATGTCGATGCTCGCGTCGACAGCGCTCTGAGTGGTTAGGTTCAGGGCGATGAGGACCATCTTCCCACTGCCATCCCGCGAGGCGAATAGGGAAACCCCCTCCCCTGCTGTCGTCGGTATCGACTGGTCCAGGAAACGCGCACCCGCCCCATCGTAATCGCGAAAAGCCCTGAAGGCGTGAAAGGCGTGGCTGTCTGCGGACGGATAGGTCCAGTAGTAGGCACCGGCCATTTTTTCCGCCTGGCCGAAGCGTCCGAGAGCCTCAGCCAGCGCCAACGCACCGCTGATGTGTTTCTCGGCGTCAAAAGCATACTCGCCAATCATGATTTCCAGGCCTGGATAATTCTCGTCGATGAGCTCAGCCAATCTCGGTAGCAATCGAATATTGTCCCGGATCCACGATTCGTCGAGATAGTCCGGGTCCCATAACGCCCGGGTCGAACGAATCCGCAATGCCGCCGTCGCAGTGTCCACGCCGCCACCGCCGTTGGTAAAAACTCCGCGAGCCTGGGGGTAAAAATGGACATCGAGAACATCGAGGATGCGGACCCCCGTTCGCTTTTCGTGCGCGCGCAGATTCCGCAAGTACCAAGCTAAAAGCGGCACATCGCCATGAGCACGTCTGTCGGGTTTCTCCCGGAATCCGGCGGCTTGGTCCTTTGCGGAATAAAAATACGCAGGCCATCCCCAAGCCGCTGGCCCCGCAATAACCGCCTGGGGGTCAGCCTTGCGAATCGCCGTGCCGTACTCGATAGTCCGCCGCAGCAACTCATCGTAACCGACCGGATCGGGGTGGACATCTCGGTGGGTTGAGTTCCACAGCTCTGGCTCATTGTCGAGGACATACATCGAAACATGTCGGGCTCCCTCTCGTTTGTCGAGCTCGCGAATCTCGCGTACCCACTCACCGATGTCGGCCGGACTCATCACCACGCTCGTTCGAGTTGGATCACCGGCGGCAATCTTCTCGTCGCGGGTTGTCATGCCGTTGCCGCGGTCGGGATTCCCTGGTTCAACTGAGGCCTGAGGCCCAAACACTGACACAGGATAGGAATAGGACGACGTATCCTTGGCCACCCAACCGATGATCGGCACCGTCAAGACGGTGGGAACCTTCCGCCGCACGTTCTCCTGCAAGAAATCGCGCCAGTGAAAGCTGGCATTGCCGGTGTAGTTGACATTCATGAAGTACCAATCAGAAGACGTATTCCACGCATTGCCGAGTCGCCAATTGAATCGGCTCGTCGGATTTCCTCCCCAACGCCTCCCCCCCGGGCGCAAGCTCCAGACATGGGTGTCACGGGTAGCAGTGCGCGGACTGTAGGCAATACCATAAATACCTGGGTTGATAGCTTGCCCTGGAGCACTGCAGTCGATGCTCATCGACACCGTTCGACTCGGCACGGTCAGAGCGCCGATCTTGGCCTCTGTCGTGGCCTCACCCTCTGCGCCGAGAAGAACAACTTCGTCAAAAAGTACCCAATCCTTGCCTACTGGGCTCCGCGCTCGGAAAGAGAAATGGTTGAATGACAGGCCGTCTGGATTGAGCTCCTTGCGAGCGATCGTCACCTCATCCCATCCCTCACCCACTGCCCGACGATGACGCGGCTGCACAATCACGACTGGGAATTGGCTCTCTTGTTGGTCACGTAGCCGAACCTCGAGAAAAGCACCATGGCTTAGGGGCGCTTGCATCCGAAATCTGAACGTCTTGAACGATGGCGCCTGACGATGACGGCCGAGAATCCAACCACCGTATTGGCTCATATTCACTTTGGCCGGCTCGCCATTTTTGATCTCCCGCGGTGCCCAACCCCAGTCCTCCCAGCCGTTTTGCAGGCCGCCACGGAACACCACTGCCTTGATGGCGAGTCCCTCCTCGTCGTTCCCCTCCGGCGCTTCCTTTTCCAGTTCTCCTTTGGCGTTCGATGCGGGTGATGCAGAGGCGTTGGTCAAATACCTCGTTCCAAGCCACAAGGAGAGCCCCCCGACCACCAAGACCCCAAGGATGCTACGCGGCGTCATGATCTTCACGATTCCTCCCAGCAGCTTTCACCCGCTCTTCTTCGCGCAAGGGCTGTTTCATGATCTTTCCTGACGGGTTCTTCGGCAAGGCGTCACGAACCTCAATCGACTGTGGAACTTTGTAGGACGGCAGTCTCTTTCCCAAGAATGCGGTCAACTCGTCGACATCCAAAGAGGCATCCTTGGCGACGACAAAAGCTTTGATGGATTCACCGAGAAACTCGTCGGGAATGCCTATCACCGCGGCCTCGTGAGCCATCGGGTGCTCCAAGATAGCCTCTTCGATTTCTTTGGGGGAGATTCGATGTGCAGCGGACTTGATCATATCCTTGCTGCGCCCCACCACCGTGAAGTAACCATCCTCTCTTTGCATGCCGAGATCACCGGTGTGGTAGCCATTCCCGTCAAGGACTGCGGCGGTCTCGCCGGGGTCGCCCCAATAGCCCTTCATGATGCAGGATCCCCGCGCGACCAACTCGCCCTCTTCCCCGACATCACAGACTGTGCCGTCGGCACGGAGCGCCCGCAGGTCTACGTTATCAATCGCTCGCCCAATCGTCCCAATAGCGTTGTGCAGGTCATTTGATGGCACATAGGTCAGCCGTCCCGAGGCTTCGGTGGCACCGTACATGACGAACACCTCTTTGTCGGGTATCGCCTCCATCAATCGTCGGGTCAGCGCCGGGCTCATGGCACCGCCGGCCTGAGTCACATAACGAAGCGTCGAGAATTTTCGCTCGGCGAAATTCGACCGGTTGAGTAGGATCGCAAAACTCGATGGCACCCCCGAAAAGCCGGTACAACCTTGTGCCTCCAGTGTATCCAATGCCAACTGTGGATAGAGAAAACGGTTTTCAATGACAACGGTCGCCCCTGAGGCGACATGGGTGTCGAGGACCGACTTGCCGTAAATGTAGTAGAACGGCAGAACCGCCAAGACGCTGTCATCGACTGTCAATCGCAAATAGCGTTGTACGGCACGGGTGTTGCTGACACACCCGAGATGCGTCAGCATAGCTCCGCGCGGCCTCCCCGTGCTTCCGGAGGTGTAAATGATACAGGCCAGGTCTTGATCGATGAGTCCAACATTCGGAGGCGATGTGGCAGCCAACTCTCGCTCGGCCAGCAAATCCAGGCCGCGAATGTGAGCTGGCGCACCTTTCAAACGCAGCGGTCCCTCGACAAACAGAACCTCGAGAGCCACCATGTCCGCCAGCGCACCTCTGACTGCCCGTTGTGATCCATGGCCGACAATGAGCATCCGTGCGCTGCAGTCGTTCAGCAAAACGCCGATCATTCGCGCATCAGCGGCCGTGTTGATGGCTACGACAACACCGCCTGCCATGAGAACGCCAAAGTAGGATTCGACGAAGAAGCGGGAATTGTATGCCATCAGCGCGACGCGGTCGCCCTTCTGCAGCCCGTAGTGAAGAAGGCTGTTCGCTATTCGACATGCGCCAGACAAGACATCGGCGTAGGTGGCACGATCATTTTCTTCAATCAAGCACCATCGCTCGGGATAGCATTGCGCGGATTGCTGCAAAAAATGGTGAAGGAGAAAGGGAGTCATTGCCATGGTGCCCCGACAGGTCAGCGGATTTCACGCAAACACCTCTTCAACCAACAACGGTGGCGCGTGCAGGTACTCAGTGGTCGAACGTTTGCGATCGATATCCATATAGACCCGCTCGACCTGCACGGTCGTTAGCCCAATCTCTTTGGCCACGTCAGTTGGCGGAACATCATGATTTTTCGCCCAAAGGCACAAGTCCATGCGGTCGTACGGCAAAGAGAAGTAGAATTCATCTTGACCTTGGGCGAGGGTGTAGGTGTCGGTTGTCGGCGGCCGGTTACAGATCTCTGCGGGAACTCCGAGATGTTTAGCGATAGCGTATACCTGTGTCTTGTACAGGTGAGCGATGGGCTTGACGTCGGCGGCACCGTCTCCGAGCTTGACGAAAAATCCTTGGTCGTACTCGAGTCGATTCGGCGTTCCAGCCACCGCAAAGTTCAGACGGTCTGCCCAATAATACTCGAGAGTCTTGCGGGTTCGCTGTTTGAAGTTGGTCGCCGCAACAATTCCCAAGTATGCCTCTGCGGACAGACGCACCTTCTTCTGTTCACCGGTTGGCGATTCAACGACCACAGAGTAAATATTGTAGGCGGCGTTGTCCTCGACAAGCGGCAGGACAATCTTCGATTTCCACCCCGGTGCAAATTCAGGAACGACCGATCGAATGGCCTCGTCTCGCCGTTCGTAGCAGCGAAAACCTTCGAGGATCCCCGTGATCTCCTCTGATTGCGCTTGAATGCCAAGACTCTTGACCAAAACGGAGCTAAGCAGACGCGTATCCGCTGAGGAATCCCGTTCATGCATCAAGAGGCCGCGCACTCGTTTCGGTCCCAAAGCCTTGACACACAAGGCGCCAACCGTGCTGCTATCAATGCCACCGGAGAGTCCGACCACGGCACCGCGACGCTTGAGATTCTCCGAAATCTGCTTGCGAATCGTGTTGCAGATACGTTCTGCCTCAGCCGCCACATCAATATTCAAAACATCCCGTAAAAATCTCATCGAAATTCTCCTCGGTTCAAGCGCACTTCTTCGTGACGAAGGCGGCGATCTTCCGCAGGGAGTCGAGATTCTCTGGGGTGAGCTCGGCATCAGCAATCTTGATCTCGTAGTTCGTTTCCAAAAATAGCACCAGTTCCAAGACGCCTGTCGAATCAATCAATCGCATTTCAAGAAACGATTCTTCTGGTTCTGGCACGCCATCCTCGTCTCCAAACAAGAAATTCTCGACGATGAACTCAGAGACGGCTTTCTCGATCTCTTCCATGGTCTCACACAACTCCTCGATTTTTGACAAACTGTTTGATCGCGAGCTGGGTCGACAGCACACCGACCAACGCCATACTGTCCTTCACTCCGCTGGCACGACCGCCTTGACATTTTCTGAGCAGTCCCTGGACGGCACGGGGATCAAAGACACCTCCATCGGCAATAGCCTCGGCGGACAGCGCTTCCGTGACATATTCGAGACAAACCCCGTCTGTGCCTCCGCAAAAAAAGCTCGGCACGTCTGGGGCACGATAGGGTTGCTTTGGCCGTTTGGCAACTTGCGCAGGAACCATGTCTCGGGCCATTTGTTTGAGCAAATACTTTTCGTCTAGTACCCGCATCTTGTGCCGAGGATGAAGCTTGGCTGCGAACTCAACGACGCGGTGGTCGAGAAATGGAAACCGTCCCTCCACGGAGTTTGCCATCAACATCCTGTCGCCCTGAGAGGAGAGGATATATCCGGGCAGGAGATAGGCAGCCTCAAGGTATTGCGCCTGGCAGAAGGAATCCCAGCCCGCGAACCCTTCGGGCAATCGCGCTGACACGCCGTTCTGCGCATTCCGACCTTTGAGGGAACCCTTCACATCTGCGGAGAAAAAGCCCTTGAGCTTGGAAGTGAGCTCCCAACGGGGCAAGTGGGAAAAGAACGGCGAGTCGACATCCCCAAAACCCACGTGAAAGAACGCTTTGAGGTATTCTGTTGATTGGGCCTGAATCCCCGGCATGTAGGGATACAACCTTTTCAACAACAATGGCCGGAACGTTGACTCAGGGAAGGCGCTCCAGAACCTGCGAATCTTGGCTTCCTTGAATATGTCGTAACCGCCAAAGACCTCGTCCGCCCCCTCGCCAGTCAACACAACCTTATAGCCACACTCACGCACGAGCTTGGACAGCAGATACAACGGAGCAGGCGCCGTTCGAAGGATCGGCTTCTCTGCGTGAAAGACCACCTTTGGAAAAGCCTCGCCAATTTCGGCTCCACCACAGGCGATCGAAGTGTGTTTGGTGTGATTGAGTCGAACGACAGCCTGCTGAAACTCACTCTCGTCGTACTCTGCGTCAGAGAAGGTGACGGAGAATGTCTCCAGGGGGGTGTCAGTGAAGCGCTTGATCATCGCCACTGTGAGAGAGGAGTCCAGGCCTCCACTGAGATAGGCGCCCACAGGTACATCGGAGCGCAAACGCAAACGGACGGAATCGGCCAACAGTGCGGTGAGTTCCTCGATGAGATCGGACTCGGTGCGCCCGTCGTCGGGCTCAGGATAGTCGAGTCGCCAGTGGCACGACTCGCGAACGCCCGCCGAGGAAATCACCAACGAGTGGCCCGGAGGAAGCTCCCACACATCTTTAAAAAACGTTCGCGGTGGCACGGTGACCCAGAGAGTAAAGATGTCGTCCATTGCCTCGAGGTCGACGCGTGGTTCGACGCGCGGATGCGCCAACAGCGATTTGACCTCCGAACCAAAAATAAATTCATCGCCGACCCGAGTCCAATGCAGCGGTAGAATACCGAGGCGGTCGCGCGACAAAAACAGTTTCATGTTGCCGGGGTCCCAAATGGCGAATGCCCATTGGCCATTGAACGACTGCACGCACGATTCGCCAAACTCCGCATACATATGGAGAATGACCTCAGTATCGGAGCGGGTTACAAAGCGATGGCCTCTCGACTCGAGGTCCGAGCGCAGCTCGACATAATTGAAAATCTCGCCGTTGAACACAATGACAGCCCCGCTGTCGGGATCCACCATCGGTTGTTGTCCACCCTCGACGTCGATTATGCTCAAACGCGCGTGCGCCAAGCCCACTTGGTCACGGATCAGCACATCGCTCTCGTCAGGTCCGCGATAGGCGACCTTAGAAATCATCTCCCGCAGAAGGCGACCCTCGGGAGCCGGACCAGACAAGCGATAAACACCTGCAATGCC
>MGST01000205.1:0-715 GCA_001798605.1 Deltaproteobacteria bacterium RIFOXYA12_FULL_58_15
CCCTATCACTCGCCCTCCCCTTGCCTTTGTCGCCTCAATGGCGAGGACCGTCTCCTCTGGGATGTCGTACCACTCGCCGTGCATGACGTGCTCCCGAATGTCCTCGGCGTGCTCATTGCGCACCGGGACAAAAGTCCCCGGGCCCACGTGCAACACCAACGAAGCGCGTTTGACATCACGAGCGTCCAGTGCCCCTAACACGCGTTCAGTGAAATGCAGGCTCGCGGTAGGTGCTGCAACCGCTCCTGGCTCCTTGGCAAACAGGGTTTGATAGTCGCCGACATCGCCCTGCTTTGGCCCATCGGGTCGCCGAATGTATGGCGGCAATGGAACCTCACCGTGCGATTGCATCAATTGCCACAAAGGCGCTTTGCTGCGTACGGTCACCTGCTCGCCGAGTCGCTCCCCTGCAATGAGCTCTGTTCCATCGGCAGCGACCACTGTGCGACCCCGTTTGAAAGCACTCGCCGGCCGGGCCAAACCCGACCAAACCCGTGCGTCTCGCACGCCACCGTCGATGGGGCGGCACAACAGCAGTTCCACCTGTCCACCTGTCGGTCGGCGCAGGGACAAGCGAGCACGAATCACCTCGGTGGCGTTGACCACCAGCAAATCGGCGGGTTGGAGCAGACCTGGAAGATCCGCGAAACAATGGTGCTCGGTCTCTCCTCCGCATCGATGCACCCGCATCAAACGGCTGCTGTCGCGCGGGCGG
>MGST01000205.1:813-8943 GCA_001798605.1 Deltaproteobacteria bacterium RIFOXYA12_FULL_58_15
GTAACGCCGTCGGCCTTCACCTCGACTGGCAACTTCACCTTCTGCACCACCTGACCACCTGCGCCGAGGAGATGCACCTCGAGCTCTTGGGGACCCGGATCGAGAAACACGCTAGCGACATTGACGCCCGCTGGCAGTGTGATCCAGGATCGTTTGTCGGCCTCTTCGGCAACCGCATTGGCCACTTGGAAGACCGCGCCGGCGAGCTGCAACACCGCACCTCCGGTGCCACCAACCTGTTCGCCCGCCGCCTGTGCAGCCTTGGCTGCGATGTACTTGGCAATGGCACGAGCAATCGCCTTGGCCTGGATGCGACCCATGTGATCATTGAGGTTCTGGATGGCAATCGCGGTGATAGGCTCGGCAAGATCCGCGCCTGCCGTCTCGCCGCCTGCATTCACGCGACATCCGATGATCTGGTTCGTCTTGGCAACAAATTTGGGGAAAGCGATTCGCAGCGGATCATCTCCAGCTTTTGATTCCCAATACTCGTCGACTTTGTAGGGAGCTTCACCAGCACTGTGAATGAGTACCACTTCGCCCTTGCCCTTTGTCTCTGCCCGGGTTTTGTAGGCCACACCGGGAAAACGCGAGCGCACCTCATTCAACTCCGCCGAGAAATCACCGCCCAGCCCTTCGAGGGCACGCAGTGCATCGGCCACCAAGAATTTTGGCACGGTGACCTGATACCGCTCGGCATAGTCGGTCTCATAGATCTTCAGTGCCTTTTTGTAGTCAATCCATGAATCGTTGAGAGCGCTAGGGTCCTCACCAATGCCAGTCTCCGCGAGCTTGCCAGACAACCACCTGGCGAACGCGTCATCTTTGTAGATATTCTCCCGCTGCTCGTACTTGGAAGTGTAGAGCTCGAGCTTGCCAGTGATCTGTCGAGCTTCAACCCGAGCCCCAGCATAATCGCCCATGCCAATGAAATTGAGAGCTGAGACAAAGTGCAACAGCACCTTCTCAAAATCCTCTCCCTGATAGGGCAGCGAATTGTCGGTGCTCACCCAGGCTGCTGCGTTCTTGCCGACGCTCTCTGTCCACAGGTCCTCAGCCGTCTTCTTTCCTTGCTCCAACAGAGCATTCGACTCTTTGTACTTTTTGCCGAGATGCAAGACCATGCCCTTGTCCATGTAAAACAACAGGCGATTATCCTCGCTGTAGATGTCCTTTTTGACTTTTTCGAGGTACTTGTCCACCGCGTCAAAATTGCCGGCAATCAGGTTGGCGCGCATCTTCTTGTAGTTCTCCTCCGGCTTCATGCCGCAAGCGGACACAAGGATCGCCACCGCCAATACAAGTGTTACCTTCTTCATTGTTCCTCTCCGAAATAGGATGCAACCGACCAGAAGCAGGATGGACAACGACAAGCGTTGACCATCCGCTCCCATTCTTCTAGCCGGTTTGTTTTTGTTGTTGTTGATAGGATCTACCAGCTAACGCCGGCCTGCTCGACATACTTCTGAATTTCGTGGTCGCCGATCCACACCTTGTCACCGGTCACAGAACTGATGAGCTCGGCGTTGAGCTTGTAGAACTTAACTCTCTGCCCTTCGACTTGGTCAGTTATCGAGCTCATGTAAACGGTGAGGACGAAGTCGCCACCCTTCTGTTCGCCAATCGCCGGACCATCTGCGACGCGGCCCTCGGTGGCATAATCTTCTTCGGCGTTGACCGAATCGAGCTCTGCGCCGGTATTGGCCAGCACACGCACCTTGCCTGAGTTGAGCATGGCCTTCTCGAGATTCTTGATGAACACCTTGGCATCGATGTGCTCGTCGGTCTTATTGACGACTTGGCGCACACGTACCGCAGGTTTCTCACTCTTCTCCTCGACAAAGTTCATGATCCACGGCGCCGCAAAACAGTCCTTGATAAGAGCGTCAGATGTCTCTTTGGCGTCTACGGCGCTCCAGTTGCCCGAAAGCTCGCGGCCAGTGCCAGGCTTCTCACGGGTGACGGAACGCTTAGGGCCGCAACCGGCCAAGAGACCCACAGCAACCATTCCCATCAACGCTACACGTGTCCAATCCTTCATCATCGTTTCCCTTCACTTGATTGAGGCCTACCAGAGGCCCATGCCTTTACCTGATTTACGCCTGACCTTGCCTCCCATCTCATCCATCATGTCTTCCATCTCTTTCATCTGCTGCTTGCGCAGATCATCGAGGCTGTAGGCGCGCTTCTCAGTGTGATATTGGGGTGTCTTCTTCGGGTCAAGGGGTTTTCCGGCGGTAAGCTTCTCTTTTTGTTTCTCCTTGCCGAGATTCACCCCCGCATCGCGGACAGCAACCGGCTGGGCTGGCGGTGCCTCAATCACCACGATCGTCGCTGGAGGTGCCTCCTTCACTGCAGCAACTTCTGTTGGCGCCGCTTGGGCACCCACTGTGGCGGGTCGGTCAGGTTGTGGAGCCACCGCTACAACCATCTGCTCATCTTCTTTCGGAGCATAGGCGAGGCCCATACCTTGCCCAGCCATCCAGCTGACGGCCACCGACGACTTGAGGGAGAAGTTGACGCCCGTGATGGCGAGGCCACCTGCGCCTTGGCGCGCGATCATGGTGTTGATGCCAACCATGTTGCCTTGCATGTCCAGAAGCGGTCCTCCGGAGTTTCCACGGTTGACTGAGGCTTCCGTCTGAAAAACGTTCTTGCCTTTGACGCGATTGAAGTTAGAGATCATCGTCGAGACCGTCCCCGTGGTGAGTGTCCACAACCCACCCTGCTCAGGATGACCGATGGCGACGACCTCATCGCCGATCTCAACCTTCTCAGGATCGGCAAAAGCAATGGTGGACAAATTGGCTGGTGGATTTTCGATCTGCAGCACAGCGAGGTCCAGCTGATCCGCGGCGCTCCACGCCAACACTCGGGCCTTAAAACGACTCGACAGGTCCTTCGAGTTATCCCCGGTGATCTTGGGGGGTTTGAGGAATACGTAGAGGATCTTATAGGGCTGATTCGTCGCCTCACTGATCACCACATGTGCGTTTGTGATGACCTTGCCCTCTGACGTGACAATCGATCCTGTGCCTCCTGACCCGGCCTTGCCGTCGTCGGAACCCAAGAGCAAGACCACAGCGGGCCCGGCCTTCATGTAAACGTCCTTGGGTTTCTGTGCCCACGCAACAGCAGACAAGAGAAGAATAGCCCCAGCGACACCCCACGCTCTCATTGCATCACTCCGGTCAAAGCGGACGGCCCTGGCGAGTCGCCCTCAGCGTTAGAAAAACCGCGCAAGACTCGGAAGTCCGCCAGTCGCGGCAAAAAAAAGAAACCCCCAACACGCCCCATAACTAGGTGGTGTGTTGGGGGCTTCAACTCACAGTTGCCTTGTCGTGCCCAAAAAACTATGGAGCTGCGTGCTTGGCCTCTTCGTTCTCGAGGTCCATGTGCACCTTCTCGGCATTCTTACGCACATAGTCACGAACTTCAGTGCTCAGCTCTTTCATACGATCAAGGGCGTTGGTGAAGCCCTCGAGATCGAGTTGGGCGAGAGCATACACAGTTCCGTCTGGATGGAACCAGTGGTCAACAATCTGCACACCAGACAGGGTCTGCGCACTGAAAGTCTTGATGGCCTGCTCAACATGTTGTTCTTCGCTCGAAGCAGACATGTCACCGGCGGTCGTCGACGCCATGTAGTCCTTCATCAGAGAAGCACTGTAGACTTCGAAAATTTTCGCGATCTCAGCACGAGCGCGGTTGTCGGACGTTGTCCGAGCGAGAGCGTGGTTCTTGATTCCGCTCACTGAGCCAACACCGTAGAACACCCGGCCGGCTTCGCCACCAAAGGCGCCGCTGCCCTTGAGTACCCACTCCGGGTAATCAATGCCCTTGAGATTTGATGGCTCACTCTTCGGTGCTCCACCACCGCAAGCAACCAACGCCATAGCCACACCAACAACAATAAGACTTGACCATACCTTCATGAGATTCCTCCTGGCTCACCTTGATTAACTGAGATTAAGAAAATTCCTTGTGGTCACTTTTCCGCTTGAAGCTCTCCCGCAAGGCTGGCGAACTTCCACAGGACAAGGGAGATACTGTGCTATCCACTCGTCTGTCAAGACGCAACGTCATTTGCTCACCACCAACCCACATCTGCCTACCTCACTGATTCTGATTTCGGCTACCACACGCCTGTGACGTCCAACCCGGCTCAGTTCTTCAAACAGAATGCCATCTTTTTCGACTGGCCTCATGGACCGTGAGTCCAGTCTAGAATGCGTCTCATTGCCCCGATCATTGCACTCGCGATCCTTGCACCAGCAACTGATTGCAGCGGGGACGAGAATGACCTGTCCCCCACGGGTTGAGGTTGCTCAAGGACGTCGGGCGAAAAAGAGCTACTTGGCTTCTTCTTGGACGGGGGCGGGCGCCGGGGTTCCGAGTTTCGCGTCAACCAATTCAATATACGAAAGGGGTGCGTTGTCTCCGGCACGTCGGCCGATTTTCAACACGCGAGTGTAGCCACCCTCACGGGTGCGGTAGCGCTCCGCCAAACCATCGAAGAGCTTCCGAAGAACCTCATGGTCCTGAATCTCTCGGGCCACCAGACGTCGCGCGTGCAAATCGCCTCGCTTACCCAAAGTGATCAACCGCTCGGCAAAGGGCCTAAGGGCCTTGGCTTTGCCGCTGGTGGTCTCGATCCGTTCATGACGAAACAGCGCCGTCGCAAGATTGCGCATAAGCGCCTCCCGATGAGAGCTGTTTCGACCAAGTCTGTGATGTGCTTTTTGATGCCGCATGGGGACATTCCCCCTCTTGTTGTATCGCACCCTCTCGACCTTGCCGAGAGGCCTACGTTCTACGTTGATTGCCTACTTCTTGAGTTCCTTGGGCGGCCAGCTGTCCAGCTTCATACCCAATGTCAGACCCATCTCCGCGAGAAGCTCTTTGATTTCCTTGAGCGACTTGCGCCCGAAGTTCTTCGTCTTGAGCATCTCGGCCTCGGTCTTCTGCACCAAGTCGCCAATGTATTTAATATTCGCCGCCTGCAGACAGTTCTCGGCACGAACACTCAAATCGAGTTCGTCCACCGACCTAAGCAAATTCTCGTTGATATTGTCCTCTGCCGGCGTCTCCTCCGGAACTTCGAACTCTTCCTCTTCCTCAAAGTTGATGAAGACGGTGAGTTGTTCCTTGAGAATCTTGGCAGCAAGAGCCACTGCGTCGTCAGGAACCACGGAGCCATCGGTCCAGACCTCGATGGTCAGCTTGTCATAGTCAGTCACCTGGCCCACACGGGCGTTGGTAACGTTGTAGCTCACTTTCCGAATCGGCGAGAACAACGAGTCGATGGGAATCCACCCCACCGCCATGTTCGGTGCCTTGTTCTTGTCTGCTGGCACGTACCCACGACCACGACGCACCATAACTTCCATGGCCAAACGGCCGCCAGGAGCCAAGGTGCACACTTTGTGGTCTGGATTGAGAACCTCTACCGCTTCATCACCGATGAGGTCCTTGCCTGTAACGGCGAGCTCTTCATGTTCGGGGGCTTCAACGTCAATCTTGAGCACTCGCGGCTCGTTGGCGTGGGTCCTCACCAACACATCCTTGAGCGCAAGAATGATGTCGGTAACGTCCTCTGTCACGTCAGGAATCGCGGTGAACTCGTGCAGTGCGCCATCAATGCGCACGGCACAAATTGCTGCCCCTTGAAGGGAGTTCAACAGAACTCGCCGCAAGCTGTTGCCAAGGGTGATGCCGAATCCACGTTCGAGCGGTTCTGCAAAGAACTTCCCGTACATTGGAGTGAGGCTCTCACGGTCCACGAGTAGGTGTTTCGGGCGAATGAGATCACGCCAATTCCGATGCATGCTCTATCTCCTCGACAAACGCGTTCAATCCGCGCGTCCGGCTGTCACTTCGAGTAAAGCTCGACGATCAGCTGCTCTTGGACCGGGATGGTAATGTCTTCTCGGGTCGGTTGTGCTTTGACCGTGCCCGAGAACTTGTCACTGCCAAGCTCGAGCCAACCAGGCACACCACGCTTCTCAACGTTTTGACCGGCTTCCATCACGCGGCCGACTGTGCGTGTTTTTTCACTCACACCGACCGTCATGCCGGGCTTGACCAAAAACGAGGGGATGTCCACGCGATGGCCGTTGACCACGACATGGCCATGGCGCACCAACAGACGGCCTTCGTTCCGAGATGCCGCAAGACCCAACCGGTACACGACGTTGTCGAGACGGCACTCCAGGATATTCAAGAGTTCCTCGCCGGTAATGCCTTTGCGACGTGCCGCCTCTTTGTAGTAGTGGCGGAACTGCTTTTCCAAGACGCCATAGATGCGGCGTACTTTTTGTTTCTCGCGCAGCTGGATTCCGAACTCGGAAAACTTGTGACGACCCTGACCTGCCTGACCTGGCGGATAGGGTCGGCGCTCCATTGCGCATTTTTCGGTGTAGCACCGCTCTCCCTTGAGGAAGAGCTTCATGTTCTCGCGTCGGCACTGACGGCACCGCGCTTCTGTTGAACGTGCCATTGCTCGATGCTCCTCAGACCCGCCGCTTCTTCGGCGGACGGCACCCATTGTGAGGAATGGGGGTAATGTCGCGAATCATGGTGATGCGGAAGCCTGCAGCTTGCAGCGCGCGAACCGCTGCTTCTCGGCCACCGCCCGGCCCCTTTACGAGCACGCCAACGGAACGCATGCCGTGATCCATGGCTTTGTGTGCGGCATCCTGCGCAGCCACTTGCGCCGCGAACGGCGTAGACTTGCGGGAGCCACGAAAGCCTCTGGATCCGGATGAGCTCCATGAAACAACGTTGCCCTGTGGATCGGTGATCGTCACCAAAGTGTTGTTGAACGTCGCCTGAACATAGGCGAGCCCACTGGGAATATTCTTCTTGACTTTTTTTGTTTTCGTAGTCGCCATGTGCTCACCTAGCAGCCGACGGGCGTTTGATCAACCGGCGCGGTCCCTTGCGGGTCCGAGCATTGGTATGAGTGCGTTGCCCGCGTACCGGCAAGCCCTTGCGATGTCGCAGGCCACGGTAGCAACCGAGGTCCATGAGACGATTGATGTTCATCGAAACCTCGCGCCGCAAGTCACCTTCGACTTTGTAGCCACGCTCGATAATATCGCGCAGTTTTGCGACGTCGCCCTCAGTGAGGTTGTCGGTTCGCGTCGACTCATCAATACCTGCTTTTTCGACGATCTCTTCTGCAAGAGAATCGCCAATACCGAAGATATAGGTCAACGCAACGCGGACTCGCTTGTTGCGGGGCAGGTCTACACCACTAATACGTGCCATTGACTTACCTCATCCCTGCCGTTGCTTGTGGCGCGGATTTACACAAATCACGCGCACTTGACCGCGACGGCGAATGATCTTGCACTTGATGCAAATCTTGCGAACTGATGCTCTAACCTTCATCGCTAGCTCGCTCCCGAGTTACTGTCCGTCCAACCTTCTTCACGTCATCGACAAAAGGGGCTCAACCTTACAAACGCGTTCTCACGCGCTCTTGCCAACTGACATTCCGCAAAGTCTTTCGATACCTAACTCCGTCAAAAACAAATAAACCGTTCCCCCATGCCGCGGGTAAATCCCGGGAAAACGGAAAGCGCCTATTAGCACAGGGCAAAAACCCTTGGCAAGGTAAAAAATGCATTTGTTGTGACTAGTTTTGGCCTGCCCCAGGTGGCCCCGCAAGCCCGGCCCCGTGTGGACTTGCCGCGTCAGTTGCCTCGGGAATCAGCACCACTCGCTCTTGATTTTGTCTGCCGTCCCTTAGGAATCCGCTTTGTCCGTTCCATTCTTGTCAGTACGTGCCGACCGACACGTGTTTGGAACTGCTCAGGTAGGTACGCCTAGTCGCGGCAAGATGAAATATTGCAACGCGATCCAACCTCCAACCACTGCAATGATCGTCAAGAAATCTTGCATCAGCAGCAGCCCCCTCCCACTTGATTGACGCGGGTTACCTGAAACCACGCCCCCCAATCCTGCTTGAGATGATCGATCCTCACCCCATCCCCAGCGAGCACGTAGGACGCGTCTTTCTGGGCGACCAGCCATGTGATGCCGCCGACCTCGATCTCTTCATCACCGTCTTTTGGCTCATCCAGAGCCATGCCCAATTTGGGCCCGCCTCACCCAAAGCCGTCA
>MGST01000206.1 GCA_001798605.1 Deltaproteobacteria bacterium RIFOXYA12_FULL_58_15
CGTCGCCTCGTCTGGGGTGAGCCCCTCTTGACGTGCCTCGAGCTGCTCCACTACATCGTCGGCTTCAATTGCATGCCAGAGATCGGACGCGCTATCCCCACCGGGCTGCCCAGGCTTCTTCAGGTCTCTGATTGTATTGGTTTTCATGGTGCTCCATCCGTTGCGGGACAAAGAGTATTGGGCCAACAATACTTCGACAAATAGATTATGTGGCGTGGACACTTCGCTTCAGTCGAATTAAAGTCATCTGCATGGAGTGGGTCAACTACCACCACTTGTTCTACTTCTGGCTCGTGGCACGGGAGGGGAGCCTGGGGCGAGCCAGCGCCGGGCTGCGGCTGGCCCAATCGACGGTCAGCAAACAGATCCACCAGTTCGAGGATGTGCTCGGCCACAAGCTCTTCAGCAAGAGCGGGCGGCAGCTCGTCCTCACCGAGAGCGGGCGCGTGGTGTTCCACTATGCTGACGAGATCTTCGGCCTCGGCCGGGAGATGCTCGACACCCTAAGGGATCGCCCTGACGGCAAGCCGCTTCGTATCACGGTGGGCATCGCAGACGTCGTTCCGAAGCTCGTGGCCGAGCGCGTCCTCGCCTCGGCTTTGGCGCTTCCAGAGCCTGTGCGGCTCGTCTGCAGGGAAGATTCGTCGGATCGGCTACTTGCCGACCTCGCACTTCATGGGCTCGACGTAATTTTGACGGACGCACCGGCTAACCCAAACGTAAAGGTGCGAGCCTTCAACCATTTGCTTGGCGAGTCGGAGATTGGCTTCTTCGGCCACCCCGGCTTGGCTAGCACGTACCGACGTAAATTTCCAGCCTCGCTCGCGGGGGCACCCATGCTGATGCCTACCGATGACACGGTTCTACGCCGATCACTCGATCAGTGGTTCGACTCTGTTGGTGTCCGTCCCAACGTGGTGGGCGAGTTCGAGGACAGCGCCCTGCTCATGGTCTTCGGCATGCGCGGTGTCGGCGTGTTTCCTGCGTCGATGGTGGTCACGAAGGAGGTCCAGGAGCAGTACAAGGTGAAGCTCATAGGCAAGGCTGCGAACGTGCGCGAGCGGTTGTACGCTGTGACCGTCGAGCGCCGGATCAAGCATCCGGCAGTGGTCGCCATCTGTGACACAGCCAGGTCCGTCGTGTTTGGATCCAGCGCGGTGAGATCATGAGGATCTTCGCAGGAACAGGAACAGAAACAGAAACAGGAACGCAAAATGGGCATCGCGACTGATATCATCCTGTTGGTCGTGACCGCCTTCGCGTGCGGGCTCGTGCTCCAAAGGCTCGGGCAGCCGGTAATCCTTGGCTACATCGCCGCCGGTATCATCCTGGGGCCGCACACAGGTGGCATTATCGTCTCTAACATCCCTGAGATCGAGCGGCTCGCCGAGATCGGTGTGGCGTTGTTGCTGTTCGCTCTTGGCCTCGAGTTCTCTCTCAAGGACCTCAAGCCAGTTAAGAAGATCGCCCTCATCGGGACACCCATCCAGATCATCCTGACCATCGGCCTTGGTTTCGGTATCGGCTCCTTGACCGGCTGGGGGTGGAAGGCGTCACTGTGGCTAGGTGCTTGCATCTCGCTGTCGAGCACCATGGTGATCCTCAAGACCCTGATGAACCAGGGTTGGCTGGGCACTCTCTCCAGCAAGGTGATGATCGGCATGCTCATCGTTCAGGACCTCGCGGTGGTCCCACTGATGATCATCCTCCCGCAACTCAACAATCCGTCGGTGGGTCTGCCGACGTTGGGCTTCGCAGCACTCAAAGCGGCGGCCTTCATCGCCGGGATGGTGCTGCTCGGCACCAAGTTACTGCCTCGCCTCATGGCGCACATCGCCCGGCTCGGATCGAGGGAACTTTTTTTGCTGGCGATCACCGCCATCGGGCTCGGGATCGGCTACGTCACCCACCTGGTCGGGTTGTCGTTCGCCTTCGGAGCGTTCGCCGCCGGCATGGTGCTCTCCGAGTCAGACTACGGACACCAGGCGCTCAGCGACATCATCCCTCTGCGAGACTTGTTCGGCCTCCTGTTCTTCGCTTCGGTGGGGATGCTGCTCGATCCGATCTTCCTGTTGGACCATCTCATGGAAGTCGTTGTCCTGTTCCTCACGGTCAGCTTGGGCAAGGGCATCATCTTCGCCGTGCTCGCCAAGGTCTTCAAGTACGGCAACGTCGTCCCCCTGGCCGTCGGCCTGGGACTGTTCCAAGTCGGAGAGTTCTCCTTCGTGCTCGCGACGGTGGGCGTGTCGACGCGCTCCATCGATCACGATCTGTATTCGCTGATTCTCACCACGGCCATTCTGTCGATGATTGTCACCCCTCTCGTCTCGAGCCAGACCGCCCGCCTGTACTCGCTCAAGAGGCGCATGTTCAAGCATGAACCGCTCGAGACGCTCAACATCCCGGAGACGGGTCTGAGACAGCACGCTGTCATCGTCGGCGGCGGCCGGGTCGGATCCAGAATCGCTTGTGCGCTCAAGAGCTTCGGCTTGCCGCTGGTGGTCGTGGAGCTCGATCATCGACGGGTTGAAAGCGCGCAGGCCGACGGAATCCCAGTGGTCTATGGTGACGCAACGCACGAGATCGTCCTTGAAGCGGCAGAGGTTAGCACTGCGCAATTGCTCGTGGTCACAACGCCGGACGTGGTCACGGCGCAATCGATCATTGCCATAGCAAAGCGCCAGAATCCAGAGTTGAACATCGTGGCAAGGACCTCCGACCCCTCGTTTCTGCCAATCTTCAAGGAATTGGGCGTCAACAGCGTGGTGCTCCCCGAGTTCGAGGCCAGCCTCGAGATGACGCGCAAGGCGCTGCTTCACTTCCCGATTCCGGTGACAGAGATCCAGCAACGTACGGAGTCGCTGCGACAGGATCTGTTCGCGCCGTTCTTCGACGACGGCAAGAGCTACAAGACGCTCGTGCGGCTTAGATCTGCCGAGCAGCACTTCAATCTTCAGTGGGTCCATCTGCAAGAAGGCAGCCCTCTGGTGACTCGATCGATAGGCGGGATCGAAATCCGTAAAAAGACAGGAGCGTCGGTTGTGGGAGTCATTCGCGCCGACAATTTGCTAGCCAACCCTGATGCGCAGTTCCGATTTCAGGTCAACGACCTGGTGGCGATGATCGGCACGGACGAGGCGCGCACGGCGTTCCAGGAGATGACCGCGCCAGCAGTCGAGTCGGTGCCGGGGTTGCCAAAGGGAAGTGTGTGACCACGCCGCTTCGTCGCAAGCTCCTGCTCTCGATGGTCATCCCAGCGCTGCTGCTCGGGATGCTGGGTGCCATGGGGATCTTCTCGCTTCGGCACCTCGAGCAGGCGGCGGGGCGGATCCTGGCGGACAACTACCGGAGCATCCAGGAGTCACGGCGCATGACCCGATCGCTGCGTCTGCTTGAGGCGCCGGTTGACGATGGCGCGGGAACCGCGAACGGCGATGGGCGCGACGCCGCTGGCCGAGAGCTCGAGGAGGCCCTACGACGGTGCGAGGCCAACGTCACCGAGACCGGCGAGGTCGAGATCCTGCGGCGGATCCGCACGAGCTGGAAGCAGCTTCGTTTCGCGCTCAAGGCTCGTGGTGCCGCGGGCCTCGATCCCCAGAAGAGTCGAGACCTCCAGGCCATGCACACCGACATCGAGGAGCTGGTGTCGCTCAACGAGCGCGCCATGATCGCCTACGAGCAGGAGAGTCGCAGGGTCGCCCGAGGCATGTTGGGCGCAGTCAGCGTCGCGGCACTCGCGGCGTTCGTCGCCCTGGCGCTGTTCGCGCTCCTGTCGGCCCATCGGATATCTCGCCCGGTGACCGAGGTGGCGGACCGGCTCCACCAGGCGCTCAATCCGACATCGCTTAACAAGCCTTCGACAACCGCCAGCGCTGTCGACGAGATCGGCAGATTGCGCGAGGAGCTCGACGCGCTCCTTCTGCGGCTCGCGCACTATGAGGACGAGCAGGCCCGCAAGCTTTCCCATCTCGAAGGACGGCTCGCGTTCGTGATGAACAAGGTTCTCGAGGGCCTGGTGCTGACGGACGCGGAGCACCACATCCTTGCGGCCAACCGCGTCGGCCGCACCCTCCTCGGAATGGCGACGGGCGTCGGGCAGCGGCTCGAGGAGCTCGAGCCCCGGGAGGACGTGCGCAAGCTGCTTGTGCCGCTCATGGAGGGGACGTTCCAGCCCGAGCGGGATCTGGGCGAGGTCCGTTTCGAGATAGACAACAGTGAGCGGATCTTTCGCCCGCGAGTGCTCACCGTGCCAGCGTCCGGCGGCGAGGTCGAGGCCTACCTCATTCTGTTCTGGGACGTGACCGAGCAGCGCCGGTTCGAGGAGTCGAGGCGCCGGTTCATCTCGATGCTGTCGCATCAGCTCAAGACGCCGATGACCTCTCTGACCATGTCGGTCAATCTGATCCGTGAAAAGCTCAAGGACGCGGCACCCGCCCAGGTCGAGCTCTTGTCCATCGCCACGGAGAACTGCAACAGCCTCTCGGCGCTGGTCTCCGACCTCATCGAGGCCGCTCGTGAGATCACGCCGGATCTCGCACTCAAGCCGCACCGCATGGACCTCGCGCGCCTGCTCAGGTCTGCTCTGCGACCGCTCGTCCCGCAGGCCGAGGACAAGGGGGTCACCCTCGTCGTCCCAAAAGAGGAACCGGCGATCCTGGCGAGCGTCGATCCCGTCAAGTTTCCCTGGGTCGTGACCAACATCGCGGGCAATGCGCTGCGCTACACCGACCGCGGTGGCCGCATCGAGGTCGCGGTATCGTCGGACAAGGAGCAGGTCGAAGTAATAATTGAAGACACGGGCAACGGGATCGCCCGCGAGAACATCGAGCGCATCTTCCAACCCTATGTGTCCCTCGATCGCGAGCCGCAGTCTGGAACCCACGGGCTCGGCCTGGCGATCGCCAAGGAGATTGTCGAGGCGCACGGCGGTACCATCGAGGCGTCGAGCGAGCAGGGACGCGGTACGCGTTTTGTCATCCGGCTGCCGGCACAAGGGAGCAGATCATGAGCAGGATACTCGTCGTCGACGACGACGCCCACATCGTTCGTACCCTGGAAATCATGCTCCAAGGAGACGGACACGAGGTCTTGAGCGCGAAGAGCGCAGAGGAGGCGCTCGAGAGGATCGAGCGCCAGAGCGTGGACATAGCACTCGTAGACCTTCAGCTCCCGGGGATGAGCGGCACCGCCCTCCTGCGCCGCCTGCGCGACGCGCACCGTGACGTGCAGGCCGTGATCATCACCGCGCACGGGAGTATCGAGACCGCGGTGGAGGCGATGAAGGAAGGAGCCTTCGACTACCTGACCAAGCCATTCTCGCCGGACCAGGTCCGACACAGGCTGCAACAGATCGAGCGCGTGGCCCGCTTGCAGAGCGAGGTGGCTGGCCTGAGGCGTCGTGTCGGCGACCTGCCTTTCAAGGGCGACTTCGCCACGCAGAACCCGTCGACTCTGCACCTGCTCGGGGTGGCCCGCGACGTGGCAACGTCCGATGCGACAGTGCTCGTCACCGGTGAGAGCGGCACCGGCAAGACCTTGTTGGCGAAGCTGATCCATGCGAGCAGCGCGCGCAGTGGCGGCCCGTTCGTCGTCGTGGACTGCACGTCGCTCCAAGAGTCGTTGCTCGAATCCGAGCTGTTCGGACACAAGCGCGGTGCCTTCACCGGCGCGGTGTCCGACAAGGTCGGCAAGGTCGAGACCGCACAGGGCGGCACCTTGTTCCTCGACGAGATCGGCGAGGTGCCTGTGCACCTCCAAGGCAAGCTCCTGCGCCTGGTCGAGGACCGGACCTTCGAACGGCTGGGAGATCCCGCACCACGCCAGGTAAACGCCCGCATCGTCGCCGCGACCAACCGCGACCTCCAGGAGATGGTTCGCGAGCGCCTGTTCCGCGAGGATCTCTTCTACCGACTCAGCGTCGTCGAGCTCTGCCTGCCGGCCCTGCGCAACCGCACCGAGGATGTGCTCCTGCTCGCCAGCGAGCTCGTCTCATCGTTTGGTAAGGCGCACTCGCGCAAGGTCGCCGGCTGGGACGAGGAGGTGGAGCACGCGCTCCTCACCTACTCGTGGC
Source organism: Deltaproteobacteria bacterium RIFOXYA12_FULL_58_15 (assembly GCA_001798605.1). Lineage (GTDB taxonomy): Bacteria > Myxococcota > XYA12-FULL-58-9 > XYA12-FULL-58-9 > XYA12-FULL-58-9 > XYA12-FULL-58-9. The sequence goes on from MGST01000206.1 coordinate 6,071, forward strand.
CCGGGAACGTTCGCGAGCTTGCTCACGCCATCGAGCGCGCGGTGCTCCTCGCCCCCGGGCGCACCATCCGGCTCGAGCATCTCCCCGAGCGACTCAAAGAGAAGAGCGCCGCGAATGGTGCCTCCAACGACCACCTCACCCTTGCGGAGCTCGAGGAGCGGCACATCCGCCGCGCCCTGGCGCAAAACCTCCCCCAGGACGACACCGCACGACTCCTCGGCATCGATCCCTCCACACTCTGGCGCAAGCGCAAGAAGTACGGCCTTTGACCGCTCTGAGCGGATAACCTACGCCAAGGGATCCCACACCCTATCGAAGCCGAAGCCGTCGAAGTGGGTGACGTTGCGAGTAGCAAAGGCCCTAACGCCATGACGCCGCAGGGTAAGGGCGAGCCTCGAATCAAACACCTGGCGCCTGCCAAAGTCGTAGGCTCTCGCCAAACGCCACACCTCGTGCATCACACCATCAGCGCACTCGATCACCGCCCAGTTTCGATTGACACGATAGGCCTGCACCACCTCTACGGCGTCCTTCGCCGACAACGGATGGGCCACGACCGCAGGATTGCGCAGGAGGACGTAAAGCTCAACGAGCACGAGCTCGCAGATGGCAAAGTCCGGATTGGTTGCCTGTGCTCGCACAAAATCGAGAGCGGCCAGGTGCTCCTTGCATTGGCTATCGTAAGCATAGAGCAAGATATTGGTATCCAGGGAAAGCACGTGATCACCGCTCTATTGGGTTGCCGGGGTCATTGGCCACTGTGCGCCACTCGCTGACATCGATGTCCTTGCGAATTCCCAAAGGCCGAGGCGTTGGCGGCTCCCACGGCTCATCGACACTTTCGATTTCGGGGTGGACCGCCAGCTCTCGTTCGCCCGCACGCCGAAGTACCTCTGCCAAAGACGTTTCCTGCAGCTCAGCCAACCGTTTGAGTCGTCGGTAGAGGCTGTCCGGCAATTGAATCTGCGTACGCACCATGATGTAAATTTTACATCTACACATAAATGATGGCAACAGCGTGATCAGAAATCCAGAAATTGCATAATTCGAAAAATTTGTTTTGACATCAAAATGCAATCGCATTAAATTGTAACCATGCGTGCGTTGACCATTCGAAATATTCCAGACGAGACTTACCGTGCTCTCACTGCTCGCGCGCAACGAAACCGGCGCAGTCTGCAACAAGAGGCATTGCTCCTGCTCGAACGCGGGCGCTCTCTCGAGAAGGTGGCCGGATTGGATAGGGCGCGGAGCGTGCGGGAGAGACTGCGCGGACGCAAGCTCGGCGACACGTTGCGCGAGCTTGGCGAAGAACGGAACCGATGAAGAGCTACGTCTTGGATACCTCGGCGCTGTTGCGCCTCTACATCCCCGATGGCCCCCTGCCCGAAGGTGTCGAGGAGGCTCTCGAGCTCGCCTGGCGTGCCGAGGCAATCGTCTTCGTACCGGAGCTCGCGTTGGTGGAATGCGCCCAAGTGCTGCTCAAAAAGGCCCGCGCTCGATTCATCACCGAGGCGGAGGCGGACGAGATCCTCGATAGCATCCTTGAGCTGCCTCTGGAGATTGTCGGACACCGCGAGCTTCTACGCGATGCCCTAGAGGCCGCACGCCGCCACCAGCTGACCGCTCACGACGCGTTGTCTCTCGCATTGGCTGCTGACCGGCACGGTACCCTGCTAAGCGCCGACGAGCGGCTGGTATCCGCGTGTCAGCGCGACGCCGAATGAGAAACGGGAGCGGCGGGTGACGACTTCGACACCACGTCGAGCGACGGCTTGCCCAACTTTGCGAGAGTGATTCGCTCCGGGTCGGTGAGCCTGAGGCGTCCCTCAATGCGTGTGAGAAGGATCCGATTCTCAGCGGTTGGGTTCACAATGGATATATTGACGCCGATGGATTGCAAGCCACAACCCGGGGCAATCAAACGTGGTTCTTGGATTGCAACCTGCAATCCACCCTGCAAGTCGCAAGAAGACCGCCCCCTCCCATGACCGCCGGCGTTGGTGTAACTCGTCTTTCTTGATGAGGAATTTCAGATGGCACGTTCTCTGCTCGAGGAGCCGTTGGGCAGGGGTGCCTATGGAGCCAAGCGACATGGAGACGTGGACCCGCAACGAGAAAGGCAGGTGGAGACGATGGAGTCAGCCGGGGCTCGCGCTCGACCTCATAACGAGCTCTTCTCCGCGGGTGGTCTCGCTTCTGGTCATCGGCACAGGCCCTGAGGACGACGAGCAACTCTTCGCGGCGGTCAGGTTGGCGCGGCGGCTCGCGACCGGGCCCCTGGAGGTCGTCGCCGCAAGCGTGCATCCCTCGGCGAGGTGGCGAGAGTCTGTTCGAGAAGCCGGGGTTGATCTGGCTCTGCTCGTCCCTCAGCCGCAGCACTGCCTATTGTGCAAGAAGCCCCCGCTCGACGTCGTCGTCGAGCTCGGCGTCGGCATCTGCCCCGAGCTGCACGCCAAGCACGAGCAAGGGGTCACGTTTTCGGTATGCGGCAGGCACAAGGACCGGATGGTCCTTGCTCGACATCACGTCGAACGCTGGTGCCTTGCGAAGAAGGAAGATTGCCCCCACTGGCAGGGAGAACCGCGTGGGTGAGCTTCTCGCACTGCTCCGCGAGCGCGTCGCCGCGCGCTCACCGGAGAGCCTGCTCGTGGCGGGCTTCGGTGGTCTCATCGGCATCGGCACTGTGCTCCTGTCGCTGCCCTTGTCTCATAAGGGGAGCGTTGGCGTCCTGGACGCGCTCTTCACCGCAACATCCGCCGTCTGCGTCACCGGTCTCGCGGTTGTCGATACCGGAACCGATTACACGACCTTGGGTCAGCTCGTCATTCTGCTCCTTATCCAGGCCGGCGGAATCGGGGTGATGTCCTTCGCCGCGCTGGCCTTTGCTCTTCTCGGCCGGCGCCTTTCG
>MGST01000207.1 GCA_001798605.1 Deltaproteobacteria bacterium RIFOXYA12_FULL_58_15
CAGCTTCCACACCCGTGATGTCGTGCGACAGACAGCCGTAGATTATTTCCAAGCCATTCGCGTCCTCAAACATTTTGGCAAGACCACCATGCCCGTCGACATTGATGGCGACGGCGAGCAGGAAATTGCCGGCGATTTCGACGCCAATGGTGTTCCCGACATCGGTGGGAATGTTCCATATTTCATTTTCGGTCAGTCTCTCGGCAGCATAGTCTCCGCCGTGGTTGCACCGTTGGAGCCGGCAGTGGTCGCCAGTGCTCCCACCTCGGGTGGTGGGGGACTCGTGGACGTTGCGGTGCGGACCCAAGAGAGCGGCGTGGTGCGTGCGGCCTTCTTGCCGCTGTTTGGGCCGATCATCGCCACCCGTCCGGGCACTTCGGGCCGCATCGACATGGTCATGGACATAGTGGATGTCAACCAGGAGCGGCCGATCCGTTTTGCCCGCATTCCCGATCCGATCGCCGGTAAGCTCGATGAGCTCGAGGTTGGGGACCATGTACGGGTCACCAATCTCGACAACGGTGAAACCGACGAAGTCGTCGTTGGCTTAAGCGATCCCGTGGGTTTGGTGCGCTTGCACATCCCCGCCGACTACCTCGACCGTTTCCAGGTCGAGCTCTTGCGCAGGAATGCCACCGCTCCATATCGCACCATCAACACCTGGGAGACGCCTGACCTCGAGGAGGCGGCCTTTCGCGGTGAGAATTACCTGGTTGGCGATACTCTGCGACTTCTTCAAGAGGGCCACGGACATCGCCGCGGTACGCCCTCGTTGCGCCGATTGATGTCTCTGGCGCAGATGATCTCTGATCCGGCGGATCCGGTGAACGTGGCATTGTTGCACAACGAGCCCATCTTTGTTCGCCCCGAGGGCAAGGTCCCTACCAATGTACTGGTGGTGAACACCGTGGGCGATAGGTCGGTGCCTATCAACACTGGCGTTTCTATCGCCCGAGCCGCGGGCCTCATCGGTGTACGGCAACCCGACCCGCGCTTCGGCAAGACCCAGGACCAGGTGCTCATCGATTCGTGGGTGCTCGAAGGCCTGGAGGGGTTGACGCGGTTTGCGACAGATCCCTGCCGCAATGACAGTCGCGATATTTTATTCGACATCGATGACCTTGCAGAGGGGAACGATCCGGTGTTGCCACCACGGCTGACAACCCTCTCCCTCGCGGCCGAGTGCGATGGCTCTGTGTCTGCGCCGGCAAAGTGTGACGCCTGCGCGGTGTTGCCGCCATTGCGCGTGACTCGCACCTATCCATGGGGAATGAGCGGCATGCGGATCCCATACATGTTGTCGACTGGAGACCATGGATTTATGCCTCCAGATCCGAACCTTGCATTCGACTACAACACCTACATGATCAATCAAATTGGCTGGTTCTTCGCCACCGGTGGCACTGTGATTGTCGATGATGTTTGCCTCGTGGATTCGTCATGCGATTTTTTGCCGTAACGTCAAGGGAGCTGTCATGAGAACCTTGGGCTTATTTATGTGGATTGCCACACTCAGCGTGGGGGCGAGGGCCGCCGAGGTATCGGCGTCAGATGAAGTATCGGCACCGGATGAAGTGTTGGCACCAGAGGGAGTATCAACGCCAGAGGAAGCGTTGGCACCCGAGGAGGTCTCAACACCAGTGGAGAGTGGCAGCGTTGATGCCAGTCTGACCTTGTCAGGAACCTATCTGCTCGGCGTCGGTACAGTGGGAGAGATGCGAGTTGACCAGAGCGGCGACGGAGTGGCCGAGAAGGGTGAGACCTTCGGGCAGGGCATGACAGTGCTTCATCGCCTCCGCTTCGAGCCAAAGGCTGTGCTGCACGAGACCTTGACCCTGGAAGCCGATTTCCAGCTGGCCGCGGGGTACCTGAGCACAGCGGGACCAAACAACCGCTTTGTCGGATTCGGCGCGCCGCGGGACTCGAGTCTGTCGGCGTTTGGCTCGGATCAGAGTTGGGCCGACCAGTTCGCCCTGCGCAAGGCCATGTTCACCTGGCGTTCACCCATAGGTGCCATCATTGCCGGTCGAATGGCATCACAATGGGGCATGGGGCTCTTAGCCAACAGTGGTGATGACGATATGCGCGACTGGGGTGGAATTCGTTTCGGTGACGACCGCAATTACGGCGACATCGTCAACCGTATCCTCTTCGCGACCAAGCCCCTTGCATTTGCCAGTGATGCCGATTGGGCCAATTGTTGGACATTCGCCATCGGTGCCGATCTGCTGCAGCGGGATGAACGCTTCTCCTTGCCCGACGGTGACACCGCTGCTGAGGCGATCGGTGCGCTGCGCTACGAGAAGGATGGCCGTGAGGCAGGCATCTATGTGGCCTACCGCGACCTCGAAGACCGTAACAATGACACCCTGACCGTGTGGGCCATCGACTTCTTTGGCAAGGGCTCAATGAAACTCGGGGACTTGGAACTCGGCGGCATGGGTGAAGTGGCGTGGGTGACCGGTGACACCACCCTCGCACGCAACAACGCGTTCACCAACAACATCGACGTGGAGCAGCTCGGATATGTCCTGCGCGCAGGAGCGACCTATTTGCCCTTTGCCTCCGGCCTCGACGTCGAAGTGGGTTATGCATCGGGCGATTCAAACGCCAACGACGGGCACATGCGTAACTTCTCTTTCGATCCAGAATACAACCCGTCTCTCGTCCTGTTCGATGAGCTGCGCGCCGCCGAAACAGTTGCCGCCGCCGCCAATGCCAGCGACCCGGCCCGCGTCGGATATCCGCCAGACTCGGTGCGATTGTTGCCCACCAACGGTGCGGTGACCAACGCCATCTATGTTCGACCGACGATTCGGGTGAGCTCGGTGCCGCTTCTGCCCAAGGAGTTCGGCGAGCTAGGGCTTCGCGTCGCACTGCTCTATGCCGTGGCGGAGGAAGATATGGTTGATCCCTTCGCGTCGACATTGGCCGGCGGTGTCACCATCAACCATCAGGGCGGGGACGGCAGCAAGCGAGACCTCGGAATGGAGATCGACATCGGCCTCGATTACAACCTGGCCGTCGATCGTTGGGCCGCGCTCAACGTCGGTGTGCAATACGGGCATCTGATTCCAGGGGCAGCGTTCAACAACCTAAGCGGCGAAAGCCATCCAGGCGTCGACGTCCTCTACGGCCGCTTGTTGGTGCGCTGGTTGCCACCGGCACCCGTCGCATCCGACGTGCAGGATAACGCAGATTTGACCAACACCAACATTGGCAGCATGTCGACCGCGTCCACGGATGAAGCGAATCAGTCCCCACCTCACGTCGACATCAGACCAATGTAGTCTTCAGCTGAATTTCGACGGAGCGCACTCGGGCGAGTAGGATGGCGGCAAGTACTTTCCCTCTGTCCGCGTCGCCGGCATATTGATAGACATCCGCCAGAGGCTATCTAATGCGACTATCCGTCCTCTCGCTTGTTGTGAGTGCTGGTTTCTGTCTTGCCTCGTGTAGCGGAGAGACCGGTGATCGAGCTCCGCATGGAGCTCGCCATCATGAAGACCCGCGCCGGTGACATCGAGCCCCCAGTGTAACCACCACCCAGTTCGACGCCCGTGTGTGGCTCGCCTGGGCCAAAGCCAATCACCACTCAGACGGCTGCCTGTGCCACCGACGCCCGGTGGCTCACCGTTTGGTCAGGGAGCCGCTGAGAAAACCAGAAAAGGGAGAAAGATCCTTTGTATCGTAACTTGCCATGCCGGACTCGAACTGCGACGAGCAAAGAGTTTGCTTGCTGCTTGACTAAACAACTCAGTACAACTAGATTAGTACTGGGAACTAGTTATTCGGTCCTGGAGGTGTAATGACATCAAAGAGGGCACCTCATTGGTCCCTGAGGCAAGTTTCAACAGCATTGCGAAAAGGCGGCATCGAGTTGACCCAGACGCGAGCCATAGATCCCTTGGTCCGGCACGAGCTGGGCGTGACAGATCGGACGAGCGCCATCGCGCATGCCAAACAGATTGTCGCTTCGCTGAAGGGCACGGATTTCTCGCACACGGTTCAGGCGATGCAGAGCATTTCGGATGTGTACGGTGTCCAGATTTCTGGGCGTGACTGGTGGATCAAGCTCACGTTGCAAGAAGTCGAAGTCAAAGCGACTGATAAGACGAAAGGAAAAAGGCCGACACACAAGCAAGTATTGGTCGTCTCGTTCCATCCGCCGGAACGTGAGTTCAAAACGGTCGGAGGACTGGAGTTGAAGCCATGGTAACGAAAGAGCGAAGTTGTCCGGTATGCGGTGAAGGCACGATCACTCCTACTGGTGAACCAGGGCGAATGGTCGAGCACCATGGTGTTCGTTTGGAGATCCCAGAGGACGTGAAGATCCCCGAGTGTAGCCACTGTGGTGAGCGGTTCTTTGATGAAGCTACAGCGAAGCTCGTCGATACCCGACTCGACAATATATTGGAAGATCGGCGGCATGCCGTCTTCGTGAAAGCCCTTGAACGTGTCGAACGTCTGACGACCCGAGGCAAGCTGGAAACGCTCCTCGATTGGTCGCCGGGATATATCAGCAAGATGATTGCTCGCCGAAAAAAGGTGGAGCATCGCACAGCGGTGTTATTTGATTTGATCGCTGCAGATCCCGGACGCCTCAGTCATGTTCTGGAGGAATTGGAGGATGATTCAATCGCCGCCTCACCAACTCCGAAGCGGCCTAAATTACAAATGGCGAAGTAGGCACACAAAGCCGCCAGGGTAGGGTGTTTGCGGCAAAACCCCAATCGTCTCTCAACCTGCCTCGACTATTGATGGCAGTAACGAGCGAGCCGGTCCGCCGCATTGAGGCGAGCTGAAACCCGCCCCAGCCCGCTACTTGCATGCCGCCATGCACTCGTCGACGACCGACTGGCACAGATCGGCGCTGGCACCTGCAGCGACGACCTCCGCGATGCATGGCGCCATCCGCGCTGCGCACGTTTCTGCGCAAGCCGCATTGCGGGTTGACGCGGACTGCGTCGGCGCAGTCTTCTCCGCCTCTGGCTTTGACGCAACGGCTTTGCCGGCCTTCAAGTCTACCTGGACCAGGCCCAAAGCCTCCGCCACTGCGGCATCGACCGCCCCTTGGTACCGCGCCAGGTCGTCGGGACACTTGCCCTGACCATTCTTCGACTCCTGCTCGACGGTATCGATGAGGCTCGCAGTGAAGATCAACTCACTGCCCAGTTTCTTCACACGCGTGGCCAGGAGATATCGAACACCGAGGGCACCACCGAGCGCGACTGCGCACGAGATGGAACTGCACCCGATAGCGTCCTTCCGGTTTTCCTGGTCCAGGATGCTGTTCACGTCGTCCATGGTGACGACCCGCATGACTTTCGCTCGGTCGACAGCTATTACCACGAAATCGAACAGCGTGGAGACGACATCCTTGCTGATCTTTTCGCCCCTTACCGGGGAGATGAAGACCTTCTCCTTGATCGGCCCCTCGGCGCGAGCCGTCGCGCTGAGAATGCAGGCGATGCCAACCACGCGGGCGAAGTGCATGCGGGCCTCCTTCTGCGACCGTAGTACCATGAACACCCTGGCTCCACTGGCCACATTGTTTACATGTATCAGACATTTTGGCGAGTGGCGCCCCCACTCTATTCCACACCCAGCCCACCCATCACCCGATGTGCGCCGCCGAAGTAGAGCAATCAGATCCAACCAGAGGAATCACATACACGAAGAACATGGATCCCAAGAATTCGGACCACAGACCTTGCCCTTATCTGGATATTGACCGGTTAACTGGTCAGGAATGGCCAAGCCGCCTAGCCCAAGCATAGGTCATCCGGGTCGTCTCCCACGATCACATTAGTCGCCGTCGCCTCGTATCGATTCCGTGAGACGCCACACTCCTGTGGTCGGGTTTCGTCCCGATTCGCCGTCGTCGTCGGCCATCTCGTCGAGACGGCGCGCGCGTGTAACGGCATCCCCACATCCATGTGCAACGCTATTAAAGTCGACGTGCTTGTCATACCCAGGCATGAAATTCTTGAGAATCGTGGCCATACGGTCGCGATGCTGCGGGCCCGGGTTGTCACGAAAGTGCAGAATCAACCACAGCTCGAATGAGGGGTTCGAAACCGCGAGCTTGATGCCGTTGTCGCGCGCCATCACGCGTACCTCATCGAGCTTCAGGTGATCATCGACGTCGTGTACACACCACACCTCGTCGAAAGCGAGGTTGTCGTCGCGTTGTCGTCGCGCATCCGCCTCAGCTTCCTTTTTCCGCTGCTTCGCTTTTTCCACCAGTGTTCGAGGCACACCTTCACCGCCATCAATGACAACCTGGACCCTGGGATTTCTATGAAGCGTCGTGAAGCCACGCAGGTACTCCGGCTCGGTTACCCGGCCCTCGCACACGCAAAGAATCATCGGCTTCGGATTGCGCCATGGACTGGGACGAGCGGCACGGCGGTCACGGTTGCGCCTCTTGCTAACCATGCACTACTCCTCCACTCGACCAAGCTCGCCAAGGAATGGGATCGCGCCGTACCGCCCCTGCAGGTATCCACGCTCGAGGTTCTCTGCCTTTCGTGGCTTGTAGTTCGTCAGAGGATAAAGTGTGGTCGCTCCCGCAGGGCCCTTTTCCGTCAGCCAGATCTGATCGCGACGAAGCATCGGTTCCCGATACGTAGTGCCGAGAAGATTGGTGTCGTGCGTTGTGAATACAAGCTGCGCGTTGTGAGGGTTGGTGTGCGGGTCATTGAACTGACTTACGAGTTGCGCAGCGACGAGAGGATGGAGGCTCGCCTCCAGTTCGTCGATGACAAGGAGACTTCCGCGGGCAAGCGCAGCAATCACGGATGGGCCGAGGCGGAACAGGGTTTTGGTACCCGCTGACTCCTGCTCCAACGGCAGCCACGCCTCACCATTGCCGATATGGTGGCGCATGAAAATCCGTTGTGCGTCCTTCTCGTTGCCTCCGTTTCCATGGCGTACTTCGTCGATACGGAAATCCGAGATGCCAACATCTGCCGCCTTCATCAAGCGGCGCAGCTTGTCAGCGTCGGTTGCGTCTAGTGCTAATGCGTCATCGCGCACACCCCCGCGCTTGCCATGAGTCGGAATCAGGTCGAGGACGCGGACCATGCCGTTAGATGAGCCGGCCAAGGCGGCAGCGGCAGCGGTAGCGGCTGCGAACATCGACGCAGCAACGGCAGCGGGCATAGCATCAGCATAGCGCTCTTTATACCCCTCGACGCGAACGGTATGGAGCTGCCGAAACCATCCATAGATGGGCAGAATCTTTTCATGTTGGTGCTGCGCGGCAGTGGACAGGAACAGGGCATTGGACCGAGTCACCTGTTCAATGACGCGGTTTTCACCACCAAGATGTCCTCCAAACGAGAACTTATCTGCTTCGCGCTCAAGCCACGTCTGCCGCCGTCCCTTTGGCCAAGCAAAGAGCCACTCTTCCAGCACCCGGACCTGGTCGACAAGAAAACCGTACTGATAGCGGACATCCTCGACGAGGAATGTGGCCTCGAACATGGACGGTGCGCGTGTGCGACCTCCCCACGCAAACGCCTCCCGTGGTACGCCTCCTTCCGGAGGCCACGATCGGTGTGAGTCAATGACGGCATCGCGCATGAAGCCGAGAGCCGACAACACGTTGCTCTTACCACTGGCATTCGCGCCATACAGGGCCGCGACGGGGAGGAGCTGGCGGGGGTACCCCACGACCTTACGTGGCCGGAGATCGCCGGGATGGCCGACTCGCCCGGCCTCCATAGTCAGAGCCTGCTCGTCGCAGATCGACCGGTGGTTCTCCACGCGGAACTCAACCAGCATGCGCCTACCTCCGTAACATGTCACAATCTACGTTTTCAAGCCTGATTGCGCAACTATCATGCGAGAACATACACGAAATATTGGCCATTCATCATTTATGACCGCAATCTCGACCTCTTCCGGAGTCGGACGCCACAGTTTCGTGGCCCCACCGGGCCTGACGTACACGTCGATCCCGTCGTCCCTTTTGAACTTGCCATGCTTGCAGGTGTATCGCGTGCCCATGTTGTCCCCTTCCCATTATTCCCAAACCATCGGGGCTACGGAGACGCCGGGTGTGAACGGTGAAATGGTCGTTGCCTGTTCATAGAGCACCGCATCACTCGACCCAGTGGTGTTGGTGCAGGAGCCAAGCAAGCTGTCTCGGCTTGATTGGTACGCATGTGTGCCCCAACCTCCTGTTGGTGAGTAAATGGTTCCCGTTAGTGGGTCTAGTAGCCAGGTTGGCTGTGAGTCCGATCTCATCATAGAGCGTGGGGATATTGCCGCACCAGTACAATTCGAACCTGCGAAGTACATGACCGTGTTGGATAGCCCCCAAATCCCAGGAAAACCCCACTGTGCGCCTGTACCTCCGATTTGGGTTGTTACCGGTGCCCCAAAAATTGGGTCCACAAACGTCAACGTGTTTGCACCAACAGTGAGAACTCTTCCCAGGTAGCGGTCCGCTCCGTCCCAAGCGAACAGCAACTCTTCGTGCCTTGCCTGCAATCGAGCCTCATCGGCAGCAAGATCCATCTGCAGTGTGCGTATGTGCCACCGGCTGTGCTTTGGGGTGATTTCGACTGGCCGTTGCGTCGGCCGTAAGAGCCATGAAGGCCATGGAACCTCCGCCCCGGAGTTTACCAGTGTTTTGTATCAGACATTTTGCAAGCAACACACCTGGCTAACCTAACTCCACACCGATAAAGCGGCAATTCATCACCGCTCAGCCTCAAAATCAAGGCGAGCATACACCACTATGCGTCGGTCGGGGAGGTTGCGACCAACAAAAGATCAAGCATAGAAAACGGTCAGGCTGCCCACCGAACAAACGAAAACTGCATCATCGGTATTGCCGCCGACGCGCCATACCCGAAACAGGTAGACGCCTCGGCTTGTCGTTTGCCAATACCTCGTCCACCTGGAGATCGTTGAGCTTTCGTGTCTGGCGTGGCAGAGGGTCAGGCC
>MGST01000208.1:0-1120 GCA_001798605.1 Deltaproteobacteria bacterium RIFOXYA12_FULL_58_15
CACCGGTGTGACCCAACCCGCGTCCACTGATCATCGGCACCGGCACGCCGTTGGCTGCCACGAGAGGCGCGAGGGGCAAGGAGATCTTGTCCCCCACTCCACCGGTGGAATGTTTGTCAACCTTGATGCCCGGCACCCCAGAGAGATCGATGACCTCGCCGGAGTCACGCATGGCAAGGGTCAACGCCACGGTGAGCTCGTCTGAGAGCCCCTTGAGAAAGACCGCCATACAAAAAGCGGCGGCCTGGTAGTCGGGAACCTCCCCACGACCCACGCCATCAATGAAGGCCTTCAGCTCCGCAGCAGAAACCGGGTCCCCGTCCCGCACACAACGCAATAGGTCAACAACTCGCATGGTCATAGCCGATACCTACCACACCCCAGCCAGACAACAAATCCCGCGCACTGTTGAGTACTGTTGAGACTATTGAGCACGGGACGCGCGTGGTGTTCGAGTGATGTTCGACCGATACAACCTGTCTGAGAGCGCAAGCCGGACATCACACTCGACGAGGAGATGAAGTCCAAGGGCGCAACCCGACGGGCTCACTAGCTTCGCGCGCCGGGAATTGCCCTTGGACTTCTCGAAGTCACCCCAACCTACTGCAGAGCGCAGGTCATGCCGTCGAACATGTAGGGCGGCATCGTACAGAAGCAGCCGTAGCTGAAGGCACCCATCGGGAAGCACATCCCACTCGCGTCTCCGTCATCATCGCAAGGATTGTCGAGGCAGGGGTCAGGGACGCATGTGCTACCGTCAAAGATGTAGCCAAAACTGCAGCCACAGTAGAATTGTGAACCTGGCCCCTCGTAGCAGCTCGCGACGGTATCACCGCCCGCGGTGCAATCGACGCCCGAGCAGACATCGAAGTCCAGGAAACAGGAGGTTCCTTCGAAATAATACGTCGGCTCACTACAGGTACAGAAATAGCTTTCTCCGAAACCCTCATTGCACGTCCCGCTGCTGTCGCCGTTATCGTCGCACGGATTGTCCAGGGACACGCAGACATCTAGGTCGGCCTGACACGTGTACCCATCAAAGAAGAATGCCGGGCCGGTGCAAGTGCAACCGTAAGGTTGTTGTCCCGGTGGGTCATCGCAGATCGCACTGCTATCTCCC
>MGST01000208.1:1173-8917 GCA_001798605.1 Deltaproteobacteria bacterium RIFOXYA12_FULL_58_15
CGTCCCGTTGAAGTTGTAGCCGTAAGTGCAATCACAATAGTAGGGAGTCGGTCCCGGCGGATCATAGCAAAACGCGCCGTCGTCCCCATTGTCATCACACGGGTTCGACTGTGCGACGCACTCATCGGTGTCCGCCGCGCAGGTCAAGCCATTAAAGAAGAACCCGATCGAGCAGTCGCAGGTGTAACCTTCGTCCGGCGCGGCAACATCTACACACGTGGCACCGGTATCACCGTCGGTGATGCAGTCGTTGACGAGACAACCGTCAGTGTCATCACAGCTGCCACCGTTGTCGGTGGTGCCGGGTGGGCATCCGGGGCTGAGGAACCAAGGACCGTCCGTGCCTGCGTATCCCCGGTCATTCATCAGCCGGTCGAAGAGGCACATCAAGTCATCGTAGGCACAGTCGATGACAACAACCTCCCAACCCCAGGCAATCGAGTCCCAAAGGTCGGTGCTCGAACCCCAGGTGTTACACTCATCCGTGTCGGGATCGTAGGTACCAAAGAAGAATGAACACAGAAGGTCCCAGCGATCCTCCGGCGGAAACTCCATGTCATAGCTCGTCACAGTGTTCGGCACGGTCCAAGCGATCTGGGGCATGTCATCAGAATCGTAGTGCTGCGCCAAGAACACATAGCACCAGGAACCTACCGGCGCGGCGGCCTCCGGATACGCAACCCAAGACAATGCAGGGGTACCGCCAACCTGAATGGCACCATCCGCCGGCGCGAGGTGGACCACCGGCGGCCGGAAGATGATGTCAGCGCCCGTGACCGGGCCGCTGCTCGCGTCAATGCGGAGGGAAGTCGATGGCTCCCCGTCCTGGTAACGGGAGTCTCCGTTTGCATCAATGTAGGCCCAGATCCCGACCTCCGAATTCATGAAGACCACAACCGAGTACTCATCGGCCGTCTCGGGCAGGCTCAGAATCGCCTCAGGACCGTAGTAACCCTCAACCTGAATCACATACGGCCCTGTCGTACCGGACGTATTGGTGATGCTTCCCTGCACCGTCGTCGTGTCCTGTCCATCTGCGTCGACGAGGAACATGATTTGCGTCCCAGCGGAGTAGGCATCTATTTCCCCGCCCATCTGACTTTGGTCGTGCATCGAGATCTGGCAGCTATAAGCCTGGTCATCGGGCAGCGCCTCAGACATTTGGAATTCGCTGTCGGTCGTACCATTGCCAAACCAGTATCCGTTGCCGTGGCCCCAGACGTTCACTGAGTAGTAAACCGCACCAGCGATGTCGTTCCAATCAAAGAACGGCATCGTGCTGGCCGGCGAGGTTGGGCTCGTCAGTTGCACATTGTTGTCGAGCTTGACGACAGGATCAACGGTGTCGACCTGAACCCCAAAGAGGTCGTTGTCCAGATCCTGGTACCAGAAGGTGTAATCGCCCGCGTCAGTTGCATCCGGTTCGAAAAAGCCGCGTCCAAAACGCTGGTCGCCACTGTTATCGTCAAAGCTCAAGTCGACGTTGCTGCCGTCCCAACCGCAGCCACCGTCGTCGAGAAGAGTGAGGTCTCCACGATTCGGGGTGCGCACGAACGGGCCGCTGAAAGCGCCATAGCCATCCTGCATGCCGCCGCTGAGAAACATGGAATAGCCGCCGCACTCGCCGCCCGCGTCGGCCGACCAGCGGGCACCGAAGTTCCTGGTTTGGGCGTCAAAATGGAAGGAAAAAGCGCCGGGAAGGTTGAAGGAATTGAGAAGGACGAGGTTCTGGTTCAATGCTGAGGCCCCCGAAACCACTACCTCGAGGCCTGCAGACTGAGTTTCAAACGGGAGCTGGGGCAGACCGTCGTCGTTGGCGTCGCGGAACGCGCGGACGTAATAGGTCCCGTCTTCCACAACAAATTCGTAGGGCTCATCCTCGAGTGGCCCGAATCCCGAGACAGAGATAACTTGTTCGTAGATGGGGTCCAGGATCTCATCGGCAGCACCATAGACGCGAACGACGACACTGCTCCCATTGTAATTCGAGTTGGGCAGGTCATTGATGACACCGGAGATGCGGATAATCGGAGTGCACGTTGGTGCGGTGCCAATATTATTGGCGCACTGCCAGTCGACCGCGTCACCGCAGTCGCCATTGTCGCTCGCGCACTCGTCCACGTCGGTGCAGGTCACGCCATCGCCTTGCCAGTACTGATTGCAGGTACAGGTGAACTCCTGCGGGGGCGAAGTGTTGGCGCACGTCGCATTGACATCGCAGTTGTCGGTATTATCGGTGCACTCATCGACGTCAGCGCACGCCGTTCCACTGCCGGCGTATCCATCATTGCAGACGCAGGTATATCCACCAATGGTGTTGGCGCACGTCGCGTTGGTGTCGCAGTCGTCGGTCTCGACTATGCACTCATTGATGTCGGTACAAGTCGGTGCCTCCCCGACGTTGTTTGAGCAGGTCCAGGCCGACGCCGCACCACAGTCGCCGTTGTTGGTCGCGCACTCGTCAACGTCGCTGCAGGTGGTGCCGTTACCGCTGTAATACTGATTGCACGTGCAGGTAGAGCTTCCCGTCGTATTGCTGCAGGTGGCGTTGATGTCGCAGTCGCCGTTGTTGGTCAGGCACTCGTTGATGTCGGTGCAAGTGGCGTTCTCAAAATGGCTGCTGCACGTGCAGGTGAATCCCGTCGCCGGTGCCGCGACATCGGCGCATGTGGCACCTGTGTCACCGGCGTCATCGCATGGGTTGTCCGCGCATCCGTCCTCGTCGACGCAGTCCGTACCATTGCCGTCGTAACCCGTGTTACACGCGCAGGTGAATCCACCGGTCGTATTGGTGCACGTCGCGTGAGGGTCGCAGTTGTCGGTATTGGCCGTGCACTCATTGATATCGGTACAAGTCGGCACCGCCCCGACGTTGTTTGAGCAGGTCCAGGCCGACGCCGCACCACAGTCGCCGTTGTTGGTCGCGCACTCGTCGACATCGCTGCAGGTGACGCCATCACCGCTGTAGTACTGATTACACGCGCAGGTGAAACCACCGGCCGTGTTGGCACACGTCCCGTTGGTGCCACAGTTGTCAGTGCCAGCGGCACATTCGTCGACATCGACGCACTTGCCGTCCGCACTCTTGCTGAAGCCGTTGTCGCACTTGTCGGTCGCTTCATCACCGCAAGCAACGGCAAAGAGCGGCAAGAACAAGGCACAGAGAACCCGTGCATGGAAATTGGTTGACACCATTGTTTCTCCTTGAGTGGAATAAAAAGGTTGAGTCGGAATCTGGCAACGGCACCCTCGGCGGGCATCCTAAGCACGTTCACCGGCCCCCCGTAAAGCCAATTGATTGATCTTTTCGAGGCCCCAATGGGGTTTGCCTGCGTGCCCGCGCCACTTCTGGCATTCTCGATCAATCCAGGATTATACTCTCCAAAAGTCAATTCCAACGGTCGCGACAAGCAGGTCGTTGTTGAGAGAAACTGGCGGGGCTCATGAGAACCTATCCTATGGTCATTCTGAACATCGTCTGCGTTGCGCTGTTCGCTCTTCTGGGTGGATGTAGCGATAGCAAGATCGCGGCTCCTGACTGCGTGCCAAATTGCTCCGCGAAATGCTGTGGCGACGATGGTTGTGGCGGAGATTGTACCGATTCCTGCGCCGCAACCAATCAAATTTGCAACGCCGGTTCCTGCGAGTGCGTTTGCGCGTCTGTCGAGTGCAATGGGATCTGCTGTGCCGAAGGTGCGGTGTGCAAGGTTGACACTCAAACGTGTTGCCAGCCCACCTGCGACGGTAAGTGTTGCGGGGACAACGGTTGTGGGGGCACGTGTCCGGACAAGTGCTCCCTCGTCGGCGAAGTGTGTGACACCGAGGGGTCCTGTCAGTGCACGTGCGAGTATGCAATATGCCCGGCACCGGTGGGTGCCGGCGCGTGGCTTGTTGATACCCGCAACGAAGAGGATACTTATCATTCGAGCGCAAACAATTGCTGCATCACGCCGGAAGATGAACAGGCAGATCCAAGCGCATGTCTCGCAGCAGGCGGCCATGACATCGGTTTCCTGTGGCGGCCGGGGGATTTAAAAGGTCAAGCCGTGAACGTTGTCGGCTGGCCGGTGTCTTACGATGGGGCCATCCACATTCGCGCAGGCGATTGCGACGGTGCCGAAGTGTTGTGCACCGACTGCAATGGGTATTTCAGGGGCTGTGGCCATCCTCGCGCAAATGATTTTGTGCCTACTGACGACCAGTATTGCATCATTGTCGACAAATTCTCAGAAGGTGGCGGCGTTGGTCGCTTGGCCATTTATGCCAGCGAGGATGAAGAGGATTGTGGCAATCAGGCGGATGATGACGGCGATGGTCAATCCGACTGTGATGATTGGAAGTGTTACATCGACAGTCTTTGTCTTTCGAGTGATTCCGAATGTTATGAGCCCTACACCGCGGCACAGGATTTTGAAGGTGCCCTGTGGTCCTTTGACGGCATATTCAGCCAAGCCTTCCACGACAACACACTGGATCCCAGCTGTGGCACCCCAGGGGGACTGGACGTCGTCTTGGAATGGATCGCCAACAAAGCGGGAGTGTGGGAAATCGACACCTTTGGCAGTGACTACGACACGGTCCTCTGGGCCCGCCGGGGTACGTGTGGAGGAGAGGAAATTGCCTGCAACAACGATTCCGGGGGATTGCAATCCAAGATCTCCATTTGTGCGGAGGAAGCTGAAGTCTTCATGATTGGGGCAGACACCAATGGCGCACAGCCGGCTGCCTCCAACATCGAAGTGAACGCCACTCATATTGGGACCCGTTGCAACTAGGACTGGACCTTTGGGGTTCGGTCGGGTCATGCGGCGATCTCATCGCCATCGCTTCACCCTAACGTCGTTTCGGTCTGGGCGTGCAGACTCTGTAGGCGTTTTGCTGGTGTTTCTCTTGAGCTCGATAGATATTGATCATCTCGTGGGCAAGATGCACCTCTATCAACGTCGTTTGCGCCGATGCCCTACCAATCCGGCCGCCTTGGTGCGCGCGTCAATCCGGGCAAGTCCGCGGGCCTGAGCGTCGCTGAGAAGAGGCGTGTGGGAGATAGTGAAGAGATACTCGGCGACGAACCACACCGGCTCGGCGCAGGTTTCCCAACGCAAGGCGTCAAACATCTTCATGTTTACCGGGCGTGAATAGGTGCGCAACGTGCGCTCGCCGGCGAGGTTGAAGTAGCCTTCGAAGTAGCTCATCACCAGCTCACGCAGGCTGCGATAGACTGGCTGACGTCCTCGCACTCCGGAATAGTTGCTGGTCGCGATCGATCCCCAAAGACCGTGGTCGCGAAATACGGCGATCACGTGATCGGTGTCGCGGACCGCCTCGAAATCGACAATGAGTGCTGGATATCCATGGATGCGTAAGGCGGACGCGGCAAACAAGGCACCCTCGAAACAGTGCGCCGTGCGATGGTGGAGCACGTAACGCGGTGATCTCGCGGTTCCTTCCAGATTGTAGGTCAAGTCGTTAAGAAAACGTTGAATGCCACAAGGACCTTTCAGGCTGCGCAAAGTGCGTAGCTCGCCGGATGTCCACTCGGGGTTCGTCGACACACGCTTGCGTGCTGCCATCGGGCGACACTAGAACGAAACTCTTGCCGAAACCAGCCCAGTGGCGTGGACAAACTCGCTCAAGGATAAAGCAGGGTGCTCATCCAGTCGCCGGTCGACGTCGCACTGCCGTCATCGTTGACGTGCAGCGGTCTCGACCAGAGCACCCGCTCGTGCAACCTGTGGTCACGGGCGACCCACAGCTCCACCCGATCCGCAAGCAGGAAGTAACCACCCCAGTGTGGTGGTCGTGACACATCACGGCCCCGTGCACCCCGGCCGGCTTCTTCAAAGGTGCCCATGAGCTCGTCTTTTGATGCCAATGGCCGACTCTGGCGGCTGACCCAGGCACCGATACGAGCACCGATAGGACGCGACGCAAAATACGCGTCGCTCTCCGCCGCGCTAAGCCGTTGCAGGACCCCCTCGACCCGCGCCTGCCGCGCCATGGCATCCCAGTAAAATGTGGCTGCGGCAAACGGGTTGTGTGCCTGGGCTACGGCCTTGCGACTCTCGTAGTTGGTGTAAAACTTTACGCCGCCACGGACAGCATCGATTTCCTTGCAGAGCACGATTCGATTGGACGGACGACCATCCGGATCCACGGTGGCAAGGCTCATGGCGTTTGGGTTGGGAAACGCTCCATGCGCGGCTGCATCCTGCAGCCAATTCGACAAGAGCACCAACGGATTGGTCGCAGTCGTGTTGATCGTGTCAAGGCTCATCATCCAAGCTCAGGCTCCGCTCTTTGTAATCGAGGTGCGCTTGCGAGACGGAGAATCTGTTTTTTGGGATTCGAGCACATATCAATCGTAGGTTGAAAGGTGGCGTGACGAGGACCGATCTCGCGATTCACTCGGGGCTTTCGCACGCGCCCCCATAACCGAGCACTCTTTGTCCTCGGAGCCATCGAACTCAACCTCTATCCTGCATGCGGGTCAATCGCCCAGACAGACCCCCACATGGCGGGCAGCCACAACCCAATCGCTGTCTGGGGTGACAAGGTTGAGATTACCGGCCACATCCCCAATGGGGACGGGCGCAATGCGGTCGCCCACGGCGGCCACCATGCAGCCAAAATTTTCGCGGTTGACCAAATCCACGGCAGCCGTGCCGAAACGGGTCGCCAGAATGCGGTCGCCAGCGGACGGGGTTCCACCCCGTTGCACATAGCCCAGAATGGTCACACGCGCCTCGAGTCCCGTGAGGCCTTCGAGCTCATTGGCTAACCGCAGGGTGTTGTTGGCATGACGGCCGTAGAGCTCACTCAGGGCTTGTTTGGCCTTCTTCTTCGCCGCGGGGGTCTCGGCGACCTTCTTGCGTTCAACCGCTTCCTCGACCTGCAGAGCGTGTTCCTTCGACATCGCGCCTTCGGCTACGGCAACGATGCTGAAGGGCGAGCCGCTGTCGACCCGGCGGTTGATGGCGTTGGCAAATATATTTACGTCGTATGGAATCTCAGGAAGAGCAATCACGTCGGCACCACCCGCGAGTCCTGCTCCAAGTGCCAACCACCCAGCACGATGCCCCATGATCTCCGTGACGATGATGCGATGGTGACTGTGGGCTGTGGAATGCAGTCTGTCTAACGCGTCAGTGGCAATACCCAATGCCGTGTCAAAGCCGATGGTGGTGTCCGTCTTTGGGACATCGTTGTCGATCGTCTTCGGCAAGGTGACAACGTTCAGGCCCTTTTCCACGAGACGCAGCGCATTCTTGTGAGTGCCGCCACCACCAATGCATATTAGCGCATCGAGGCCGCGACGCTCATAGGTGGCGACGATCTGATCACGCATGTCCACATCGCCATCGGCGGTGTGAACCCGGTGAACCTGGACGCGACTGGTTCCCAACATGGTGCCGCCGCTCGTCAGCACACCTGAAAACGCCCCGGCAGCTAACACCCTCGCCTTATTCTCAATGAGGCCCGTGAAGCCCTGCAGAAAGCCAATGACCTCCCAACCATGATCACCGATGGCTGCCTTACCGACGGCACGAATGGCGGCATTGAGACCTGGGGCGTCGCCGCCTGCGGTGAGGATACCTATGCGTCGAATCTTTGTCATGATGATGCCCGAGGTGTGGCGTGTCCAAAAATACCCAGAGCACGTTGTCACGGCTTTGCGGGAGAGTGTCAAGATGGTGCGAGGGAGATTGAGATCCGCAAGGATTTCATGGGCCATCGAACAGTGACA
>MGST01000209.1:0-2255 GCA_001798605.1 Deltaproteobacteria bacterium RIFOXYA12_FULL_58_15
TCCAAAATTTGAGCAAGTTGCGCCATCTGAGCATATCGACTTTCAGACGTGATACACTGGTTCCACCGTGCGAATGTCCATCACCAACTTTGTAACCCTGTTTGTCGTATTGCTAGCAGGCCACTCGAACGCCTTCGCTGATCCTCCAGTCGCCGGGGGTCCACCAGCCAGGCTGGATCTTGAAGACTCCCGTTTTGCTGCCCTGAAGCCTCATCGTGAGCTGATAGAACACCGAAAGCTCCTTCGTGGATTTGTGAGCATCGCACCTCTACCGGGCGGCCGGCAGGCGATTGTGTTGCGCGGGCTCACGGCGACCACTCCTCTGATGTTTTTTTTGGACACTTCAGGTCGAGTTGAACTTGTCGACGAAGAGCCTATTCGTGGTTTCAAAGGCTACAACTATGGCGCAGCGGTAGTGGCTGGGCCGGGTGAAGACGTGTTGCTCTACTGGTTCGGTACTGAACATCGCGCAATTCACGGTCGCCTGTTTTCATCCAAAGGGGCCATCTTGTGGACCACTGCCTTGGCGGCAATCACCATGGACCACCGCGACAAAGAAATCAGGTTCGACAACATCGAGACTGTCCACTGGAAAGGGCAGGGGTGGTTGTTGGTGAATTGCGATCGCGTGGCATGCTACATCCGACTCTTCGATTGGACGGGCAAACCGCGTTGGTCGCAACCGCTCGTTCTCGACTGTCCACACCAAACAGCCGTGACATTGCTGCAGGATACGAAAAGCACCGTCTTCATGTCCTGGGTGCAGTTCAGCAGAGATGCAGAGCGCCACCAACACAATTCGTACTTTGCCAATCGCATCACGAATGCCGGGAAGTTCGTCTGGAACGAAGCGGTTAGGCTCGGTGAGGCTCCCAGCTACTACATGACGGGGCCTCAGAAACCTGAGTTTCGATTGCACGCGCAAGGGGTCGAGGCCGTTCTATCCAGAGGCACTGCCGGTGATGCAATCTATAACGTGACCAAGTATCACGTGGTCGTAGGCCCTGACGGCAAACTCTATTGACTCGCGTTGACCGTCTTTTCGGTGTCGCTGACAAAACGGCACAAAGGACAAACCACCTTTTCCCATGTTCTGGGTTTCTCAGCGGCTTTTCAAAGCTGAAACACGAAACAACTGGGGCCCCCAGGAGGGGCCCCCGAGCGGCCGTCCTTATCGGTCGCGTTGGTTGCGGTCGTTGCGACCGTTCTGCTCAGGTCGCTCGCTGAACTCCCTGATGTGCAGCTTGCCATCGAGGGGCAGGGCATCCAGTTGAACGTTGATGCTGTCATCTCGGTTGACGAAGGCCACGCCGATTTTCGTCCAGCAGCTCTTGTCGCTCTTGGCGTCCTCTCGGATGGTGTAAACCGCTTTGACGTTGCCGTTTTGAGTTCCGTTGCCTGCCATTGTTTCTCTCCTAGTGTTCGGGGGCTCTTTGGCCCGTCTGTTCACAAAGAGCCGAAGCGCGCGGAAACGCGAATCAAGCTGAGGCAGGGGACAGAGGGGACACAAGAACCCAACCGGAGAGATTAGAGAGTAGGCATGGATGAAGAGGGCAGGGCAGGGCAGGGCGTGTTTGCATCGAGATGACATCAAGACGAAGGGCTGCTGAGGGAAGGGGAGAAAGTGGCTGTTGAAAACCAAAAACATCCAGCTAATCCCGCATTAATCCCGGTAATCCAGCTTGCAAGTACGGCCTCGGCCTCGGCCTCAGCCTCGGTAGCGGCCACTGCCACAGCCGCAGCCACAGCCACTGCCACGGCCACAGCCTCGGTAGCGGCCACTGCCACAATGCTATGCGCCTCCGGCGCATTCAAAAAGCAGTGCTCGGTTTGCCGAGCTACATCGCATTGCCCGAGGATGCCCGCGCAGAGGGCACCGCAAGGACGGCCACAACAGACCAGACCCCAACTGACATTCCTGCTCTATCTCTGACACCGAGTCCTATTCTGCGACGCGAGGGTGACCCAGAATGAGACACGGTACTCACGGAAATCCCTAGTCACTTGATTCTTTGACAATTCTCTTTGGCGTCGCTTTTGCATCGTGGCCGCCGAGAGGTGATTGATGGTGTCTCAATCTGATTTCGCTCGCCACTTCGCGCCCGCCAGGAGTTGATGTGATGAAGACAACTTTCGTTTGGCTCAATCTATGTGTCGCGGTTCTCGTTGCCGTCACCGTGATGCTCGTCGCCGACAGCGCCTACGCGCAGCTCGATGGTGTTGCAGACAAAGTCAGCGACATCACCGAGCAAGTA
>MGST01000209.1:2265-8019 GCA_001798605.1 Deltaproteobacteria bacterium RIFOXYA12_FULL_58_15
TCCGTGCCCTGTTTATCCTCGGTTTCGTCATCATTGGGTATCTCTGGCTCAAAGGCTCCCCCGAAGCCCGGGGTCGCTTGGAGAAGGGTATCATCGGCGTCATCATCGCTGGCGCCGCCAACGAAATCGTCAACTTCTTCATGGGTGGTTGACGATGCTGCAACGGAACAAAGTATTCCGCTCCGTCGAATCGACCGCGCACGGATTTCTGTCGCCGCTTCGCTATGAGGTGGTGATCTTAGCCGCCGTTGGTTTGGCGGGGACCTTCTTCCATCCACTTCTTGGGGTTGGACTCGCTGCCGTCTGTTTCGTGGCATTAACCAATGGTCGACGACTCGATCACGGACGCCGGGAGTACCTCAAATTGTGGATGCGCAGGTTCGAGAAACAACAGTACCGACTCCTCGATGAGGATGACCAATACGTTCCGTACGACAGGGGTGGCGAGCAGTGAGTCAATCTCCGGCCAAACTGCTGCCCCTTTGGGATGTCGATCAGCACGACGATGTCATCGTCACTACCGGTGGATGTCTGCTCGGCTGTGCCGAGCTCGTTGGCTTCGACCCCACTCAGACTCCGGAGCAAAGTTGGATCGCGGTGGCCGAGGCTCTCTATGCGGGGTTCAAACAGTTCCCCGAACACGCCTATCTGCAATTCATCATGGAGGACTGTGCTGTCTCGGATTTAGATCTCCACGTCCCAGAGAACCCCAACGAAACCAAAATGCTCGGCTACCAACGCGAGAAACGCCGGGAGTATCTCGTCAGACGCGGGATGCGCAAAACGAGCACTCATGTTGTTTATGGGTCGTCCTTCGGGCTCAACCACGACGAACTCAAGAAGGTCAACGCCGAGACACATCGCAAACAACTTTCGCGCCTCAAAGAGGTCGAAAGCGCTGTTTTTGGCACCATTCGGCGAGCCGGTATGCAGGCCGGTCGACTGAAATCGGCAAAGATCTTCGAGCTGTTGCATCTCGAGTCGGATACCCATCCCAATGTCTCAATCCGCAGAGAAAACCCTTCAATACCATGGGACTACACCCGTTCGGTGCGAGAGCAATTGATCCCCGGCGATGTGCGTTGGCACAGCGACCACACCAGAGTGGGAAATCGCTATTATAAGGTGCTCGCTTGCAAACAGTTGGCACCAGAAACCCACGTCAATTCGCTCGGGAAGTTCCTCCGTCCGCCTTGGAATCATCGAATCGTTGTCCACATCAAATGGCCGAACCAGGCTTCTGTGGTCGGATCGTTTCGGCAAAGGCGTAAATTCATACATTCCGCACAAAAGCAGCTCGGGCCAGCCGACACCAATCAAGAGGTCGCCCAAGATGGCGTGGATGACCTCGACTATCTGCTCGTTGACGACGGCCAGAAACTGGTCATGCTCGGCATTCAAGCGATCGTTTGGGCAGACGATCCGACAACACTCGATCAACGCGCCGCCGAAATGTCACGGGCCTTCGCCAACATCGACATGGCGGTGTACGAGGAAGCCAACGCGCACGATTACGAGCTGTTCAAGAGCCTTCCTGGGATGGGTGTGCAGAGCTTCGAACGCTGGCGTTTGGTGCCATCCAACGTCGCCGCCGATCTCGTGCCCGTCGCCAACTACGCACGCGGGGACTCCGACGGCACTGTGGATTTCCAGATAGCCGATACCGCCGAGCTGTTCCGCTGGAATCCATCGGCGCGCATCCGGGCCAACTCGAACTTCTTGATCCTCGGGGCGTCAGGATCTGGAAAAAGCGTTCTGACCAACCTCATCCTGGCAACGTCCATGTTGTCTGGCCCCAACCGCGGACGCGTGTTGGCCGTCGACTACGCCGGCCCGACCAAGTCGTCGTTCAAAGTGGCGGCCGAGGTGTTCGGTGGAGCGTATGTGTCCATCTCAGACGAGGGACAAAAGATAAACCCTTGGCCCAAACCCTCGATTGCGTGCAAAAGCGGCAACGTCACCCCGGCGACCTTGGCGTACCTGACGGCACTCCTCAACATCCTCTTGCACAACGAAGGGACCGACAAAGAGAGCGCCCTTTTCGGCGCCATCATCCAGCAAGCCGTTGGGGACGTTTACAAGCAGCGATCGGGTGATGAGGCACCACTCTTTGGCGATCTGGCCACAATCTTCGGGTCGTATGTCGGTGACAAGGCTATCGACCAAAAACGACTGCTCGAGTTGATGGGTCTCCTCAACAAATTCTTGGCAGGCCCCGAGGCGGCACTCTTGAACAGCCACACAACCGCGCCAACCGATGGGGACTTTTTGGTCTATGACCTCTACGGGCTAAAAACCCACACGACACGCATCCAAAGCGCTGTAGCGTTTGTCGTAGCGAATCACGTTCGAAACCTCGCCTTCGATGGCGATCCGTCGAAGAAGAAATACGTATTGTTCGATGAGGTGGCCAATCTCCTCGGACTCGGCATGGGTGAGTCGGTCGAAGAGCTCTATACGACCGCACGCGCCCATGGGTGCACCGTTGGAACAATCACGCAGGAGTATGAAAACTACGTGCGCTCGGGCATCGCCGGTGTCGTCAACCTCAACTCGACAACGCGCATTCTCATGAGTCATCAGGGTGCCGCCAACGCGATGGCGTCGATCGTCAAGGATTTCGACCTCAACGAGGCCGAGGCGGAGGCATTCAGAGCCCTCAGTTGCGTCAAGGGCGAGTACAGCGAGTCACTCCTCAAAACAATCTGTGTTGGGCCTGGCGAGAGCGGGGCCGTGCCCGTCACAGCCAAGGTGCGACTGCACCTTTCGCCGTTCGATTATCAACTGCTGACGAGTGACGCCGCAGACCGTGCGAAACAACTGGCGCTCAGGCGCAAGTATCCCGACCTGCCGCAGGTGCAGATCTTGGACTACCTGGCATACGGAACCGAAAAAGGAGGCCGAACATGATGAAACAACTGGCACCGGTAGTGTTGTTGGTTGCGACTATGGTGACGCCTCGTGACAGCTACGCGCAGCTCGCCGTCACGGCACCAGCAACCGATACACTTCTTTCATCGACGATAACCGAACTCTCGCATCTCCTGGCCCTTGAGACCATGGAAGCCACAGACATAGCCTCCACCCTCACCCATTTGGTCGAGATGGTTAGGACTGCAAACGAAGCCCTGGCCGTGGCGCGTGCGGTCAAGGAAGCATACGAGGTCCTCAAAGACTACTCGCTCGAAGATCTGGCGCAAGATGCGATGCTGGGGTTGAACGAGGCGATGCCCGAACTCATGGGCGAAACCCAAATGCTCATGGATCAAGGGATGGAGGTCGCCGAGAATGGGGCAGTTGGATTCTGGAGTTACAGAAACATCCATGACGGAAGGATGCACGACTATCTGCGAGGCGCCGCAGAACTCGCGATCAAAGGCTCAATCTACCCGGCGATTTTCGGTACAGCAGGCATAACGGGGAGCCACGACCCGATCACAGAGTCAGACAAATTGGTTGCGTTCCATTTCGCGCAACGTGGCCAGCTGTACAACCGAGCTACTCGAAATGCGGCAAAAGGGTACATAGCAAAAAAGATAGAAGCCTTGGTCAATCAGGCGGAGAAGGGCGACCAACTCGACCTGCAGATCGAGGCTACCGCCGCTCAAGCCGCGGTAGGCGCCGAACAAAGCCTAGAATTTCTAGCGGCGGCGAAACATGAAGAGATCGCCGATGGGATGCGGCGACAATTCACCAGGCAGGCGATCGACGAAGCCACCAGAAGAGATCTCTCTGAAGGTGTTGGGGAGATGTTCCAAATTGGGGTGGTGGAGTAATGGAGTCTCTTGTCGCCCCCTTGACCAATCTTGCAATGGCGGCAGGGGGAGAGAATCCCCTGCTTGGGCCATTCATTGGCCTCGGAATCAAGGTTCTTGCGTTGATGGCTACCATAGCATTCGCGCGCGAAGCGTACAGGCTCGCCACTGGGCAACCGACGCATTTTGTAGACGTGGCAGTGAGATGGATTGTCGCAGCTGTCCTGGTGATGTCAATTCCCCACCTCGCGACTTGGATGGAGACCACACTGAAAGCGGCGGGCAATTCGCTCTTCGCTATTGGCAACGCTGGGCTGCTGGAAGCGAGCTACAAAAAGGCGACAAACGACTTCAAATGCAACGATCTCGACTGGATGGACATCATTACCATGATGGCCATGCCAAGCGGTTGGTTGATGCTCATGGCGCAACTGGTGAGCCTTGTGGCCCAGATTGGCAAGCTGGTCATCATCGATATTCTTTGGCCAATCGTTTTGAATGTGACGATCATTGCTGGAACTCTAACGGTGCCTGTTGGGTTTCTTGAGGAGCTCGGCGGCCTCAAGACATACATGAGGAATGTGTTGAGTGTCGCATGTTGGCCCTTGATGTTCGCCATTCTAACAGTCGGAATAGCAGGCAGCTTCCAGAAGACTCTCGGCGGGGTGAAACGCGGAGACATTAAACCCAACTGCACACAGCTCGACACGTCCGGATCAAGTGACCTCGCTACCGAACTCATGAGGGGCGCTGGTCGCAAGCTCGGCCTCAGCGAGGACCGCGTGGCCCGAATGGAGGCGGGGGGAAGCGGCGACCTGCAATCCAACGTTTCAACCGACACCGAAACCTCTTTGACAGGAATGATGCACTTCATCGCAATCTGCGTCGCGCACATCTTCCTAATGTTTTCGATCCCCAAGGTGTCGAAATCCTTGTTCGGAGCGAGCGGGGTAGGGGAGACAATCTCCGCCGCAATCACAGGAGGCGGCGTGGCAACAACCCAAGCTGCAAAAAAGGCAGTGACGAAAGGGCAGGGCTAAGACATGGCAGAGAAACCCCCAGTGTATTACGACATCGAAAGGCTGCGCGCGCGCAGCAATAAGTTCCTCTGGGCCGCTGTGATTGGCCTGGGTGCCACATCTGTTCTTTCGCTCTTTCTATCTGTCGCGTTGGCAGCGAAACCGGCTGCCGTCATTGAATTCGACTGCAAGGGCGAGCCCCGGGTCATTGAAGACACCTATAAGCCGGCACTGTCGACCAGTCGGGTGCGCGTCGAGTTCTTCATCACGGAATTCCTGAAGCGGATGGTCTTGATCGACTCGTCCGGCAAGAAACTCGAAACACAGCTTGCAGAAGCGTTGGCGATGATGACCCCAAAATTCGCTGAAGTGACCATGAAGGCCGGTCATGAGGTGCAACGGCGAGTGCAATACAAAGATGCCAACGTGTATTCGCAGCTCGAAGACCTAGAGCTTCTCATAGGTGATTTCGAGCCGACCGATGAGAAGATCTATTTCTATTGGCTGGCGAAGAACGTCTTTCGGCCCCTACATGGCGAGATCAGGGCAGAAGACGACGAGCTGAGCCGGTGGTTGATCGGGCGAGCGGAGATCGTTCGCGTACCGGTAACGACTCACAACCCCTTTGGGTTGCAGATTGGGTATTTCCACTACGACATCTATTCGAATCGTGAAGACTTCGACTTGGCAGTTCTGAAGCTAAAAAAGGAATGAACCAGTGCTTTCTCTTCTGCTAACAGTAGCGATGTGCGTCGGTGCGCCCGCCAAAAACGGCGCCCAAGTGCCAAACCTCGAGCCGGCCGGCGAGGCCTACACACCGCAGTGCAAGGTCGACAAAGAGGGCTACTGCACAGACAAGGCGCTCTATGTCGATCTAGACCAGGGCCGAGACATCTATCTGAGGATAAACACCGCGGTCGGTGATGTGGTGAGCCTCCTTTTCCCAGAAGGCGTGACATTTTTGACAAATCCCACGGTGG
>MGST01000209.1:8130-8814 GCA_001798605.1 Deltaproteobacteria bacterium RIFOXYA12_FULL_58_15
TTCAGATCGATGCCAAAGGTGGCGCACGGCGCTGGCACATAACCTTGGATGTGATCGTCGCCCCCGAAGACCTTTCGGTGCGAGCGGTATCGTTTCGAAGCGTCAAGATGATTGACGAAGAGGCGTATGTGAAGGAGCGAATCGAGGAGGCCGTCGCCGACCTCCGCAAACAGGTCGAAGACAAGAAGGCTGAATTGGGTGAGACCGCGGAGGGGATGGCCTACGAGGTCATGACCGGGATGTATGCCCAAGGCAACACGTGCAGCGACAGCCACACGCCGAGCAATCGAGCGGACGGGTTGTGGGCCCATGTGCTCGAGGTCTGCCGAACCGGGGACCGCATATTTGTGCAATTCGAGCTGCGTAACAGCAGCCGTAACCGGTTTGAGGTTGGGTTGGTGGAGCTCGTTCGCGGCGCGGATTCTGAGGGAACGGAAGCCGGGGTCGATTCGATTGTGCGGTTCTGGGCTCCGGGGAAGGGCGAAGCGATCGATACCTTGACGGTCGCGCATCGGCAGACTGTCAGAGGTGCAATATCGATCGAGGCGACAGATGAAGCGGACAAGTGGGGAGTGCGGTTCCGGGAAAACAGCGGCACCGGTCGGGTTCTCGTAGTGGATGGGTTGCGGTTTTGAACGAAGAATCAAAATCACAGCAGGTCCCAGCGGAGTCTTTCCCGCAAAC
>MGST01000210.1:0-5223 GCA_001798605.1 Deltaproteobacteria bacterium RIFOXYA12_FULL_58_15
GTTGTCGGCACCCATGATGATGGGAATTGTTTCACCAATATCTCTGGGGAGCAGTACCAGGCGAACCCCTGTGGCAAGATGTTGCTGCATCTTTGCGACGGCAGACATACCGGTCAGGATTTGGTTGGAGCGTTGGCTGCGGCTGTAGGCATCAGCCACAGGCGGGCTCGGGGCGATGTGTATCGGTTTCTTCAGACCGCATGTCATGAGGGATTGGTCATTGAGGCATGAGCGCGGCGGTTGAACCCAGCCGCAAGATTGCGTTGATGGTCGCCGATTAGCCGACTGGCCCGCGACGGGAGGAATAGAATGGTCAAGATAGAACAAGGTCACCTCAATCCTTCGATTTCGACCACACGTGTCGAGCAGAACCAGACGCGGCAAAGGCAGCAGTTGCACCAATCTCACGGTTTTGACGAGTCGGTGACTTGGCGTCCCGATTTGTCGGCTCTTCGCGGCAAGGACCTCAATCAACTGTCGACCAAGCTGGGGTCCGAGGAATGTGTTCTGCCGTGCGGGCAGCGGCTTGAGGTGCCGAGATTGAGCGCCCGGCAGCGCGTCGACATCGCCCATGTGTTGGCCCAAATTCCCGAGGCGGCGCGTGTCGATGTCCAGAGGGCGGGCATTGCTCTCGCCTCCCGCGTTTGGCGTAACGCAGGAAAAGGGACAAAGCCTGGGCTCATTGACGTGGGGTTGGCCAAGAATTTGGTGGCGACCTACGGTCGCGCCACCGGCAGGCGCGGCGACGTGGAGTCATCAGCGCTCATCGCCGCCCATTGCGCCGAACAGCTCGTGCACCTGCGAGTACAGGAGCTGCAGCAACGTGACACCGTTGGCCTAAATGTGCGCGCCGAAGTGGCCGAACTCACCGTCTCGGTCGCCGAAGGGATCGAGCAGCCCGAGACTTTTTCTCACCAAGACGTCATATTCGAGGGCGACGATGTGGTGGTTTCCGATCCCTACGACGTCACCCTCACCGCAGAGGAGGCAGAGGCGCTCAAGGCCGACCTACTGGAAAAGTTGCGAAAGCTCGGCAAAACGGAGGATGAGCTGGCGGCGATGGAGGTTGTGTTTGATCTCTTTCCCGAAGTGCTCACCGAACTCGCTGCCGTCTTTGCGGAGCTCGACGTCGATGCGCTGATGGCCGACGTGGACTCCATGACAAACGAGACGTCGCTGGCGGATCCCGAGGGTGTCGCGTCAATATTGGAGGACCTCGCGGCTTCGGCACCTGCAGAGGAGGCGGTGCCGGCGCAGCCCACCTATCCCAGTGACACCGAGATGGCCGAACAGTTGCAGGCGGGCCAACGGGTGGAATTCGAGTACGACGGCCAAAGCTACTACGTTGCGAAGACCGGTGACAAATATCAATGCTTTGATGCCGACGGAAAGATCGTCGACGGTGACGTCCAGATACTCAATAACAAGACGGCGGCCGGCTACATGGAGGTCGGGGGTATCCCCGGCATCGGTGAAGGCAACCGCCTGTATCTCGGTGAGGATGGCATGCGCATCGGCAACTCCGAGGCGCGATCAGGGGCGGAACTGGGCATGAGCGCCGACGAGCCTTCCACCGGGCCAATGAGCGATGTCGAGATCATGATGATTCTGCAACAGGGTGGGCGTTACGCCTTCGAATTCGAAGGCCAGCGCTACTTGCTCACCATGGCGGCAAACGGGCGTTTCCAATGCTACGGGGCAGACGGCAGATGCATCGACAAAGAGGTGCAGATAGCCAACGACAAGACCATGGCCGGTTATGTGGAAATAGGCGGCATCCCTGGGGTTGGCAAAGACCAACGCCTCTACGTCGGACTCGACACCGGTGGCAAGATGCGTGCTCGCATAGGCGGATCAGAGTGGAGATGAGCAAGCCGAATCAATGAGAAATGCAAGGTGTTTGGTCGCGCGCCCTTAGGAGAAACGGAACAGCGCCCTTAGGGGAAACGAAACAGCTCTCTGGCGTTTTGTGTGGTAACCCGAGCTATCTCCGCAACGCTCACGCCGCGAATCTCTGCCAGGACAACGGCAACATCGGCGACATGATGCGGCTCAACGCTCTCGGGTGGGACACCATCGAGGCCAATGGACGGTGCATCGGTCTCGAGGAGTATCCGCTCCAGAGGCACCCGGGCTGCAGCACGTCGCGCCCTCGTGGCGTTGGGGCGGGTGATTGTCCCACCAAACGCCACGTACAAACCCTTGTCCAAAAAACGTTGTGCCAACTCCGGCCCACGTGAGAATGCGTGCACCACACCGCGGGTCGGATATGAATCGAGTGTTTGCAGCATTTGTTCGTGTGCGCCACGACAGTGCAACAGGGCAGGCAAGTCGAGTTCAAGGCCAATCTGAAGTTGCTGCTTGAGGACCTCGATTTGGCGTGACAATGGCACCGACACCTTTGAGTCGAGGCCGATCTCGCCGACCGCAATCGCCCGATTCTCGAGGAGCGCAACGCGCAGGTTTTGCGTTTCCAGTGGCTCTGGTGCGACCCATGGATGCAGGCCCAAGGCGATGCTTATCTCGGCGTGCTTGCGCAACTGGCACAGCGATGACCACGAGCGCAGATCGTAGGCAGGTGCGACGATCCGGTGGACACCACGCGCGACGGCGCGACCAATCACCGCTGCTGTGTCGAGGTTGAGGGGCGCAACGTCCAGGTGACAGTGAGTATCGATGAAGGACAGAGGGGTGGGTAATCCCGGCGGCATGGGTGTGGGCGACTGCCTGCGGTTATTGAGGCGCACTCAGGCGATCAAGGCGTTTCTGCGCCACTTTGCGCAACTTGCTCCTGGGTTTTGCGGCTACCCTGCGTAGAAATTCCATGGCTTCTTCCGTTCGATTGAGCTCAACGAGACTGTTCGCCGCTCGCAGGGCCACATCATCTGCAAAGGCGTTGTCGGGAAAACGCGTCGCGAATTCGATATACGAATTCATCGCCCCTTCGGCGTCGCCTGCGCGCCGCAACGACTCGCCGAACTTCAGCAGCAATTCCCAATCTAGCGGTGTGCCGGTTTGCAGTCGTTTGCCAGCCTCGGCGACCTGCTCCCAACGGTTCGCCCTGTAGGCGTCGAGCAGGCGTTGACGCAGATCTTGTTGTTCCTGTGCGCTGAGCTCAACCATTCCTGCCTCGATGGAAGCCGCGGGTGATACCGCATTCTCAGTGCTACCCTTGCCGACGTTTGCGGGGGGCTGTGCCGGTGCTGTCTCTACGACGTCATCGGGATTGTCCTTGGAATCGTCCTCCACACCTCCCCCCGGTAGTGATGTTGTGTGTGCAACCGCGCTGGTCGCCTCTGATTGGGTGCCGCCCCCATCGCCGAGTGCCTGCCACAGCCATCCGACGAGGGCGACCAAGAGCAAGACTGTCGTTAAGACCAGAAAGATCCGCAGAGGAAATTCCATCAAGCTGTGCCAGAAACTCTGCCGTGGGGTGTTCTCATGAGCCCCAATTTGGATCAATCGTCTTGCCAAGCGATTGAGGCCTTCGTCGACTTGGGTCTCGCCAGCGGCGAGCTTGGCATCATCAGGGCCTTCACTGGAGTGAACACTGCCGGCGATGAGAATGTCAAAGAGTTGTTCCTGTCTGCGGCCCCGCCTATCCAAGTCGAGCAGCACAGCGTGCTGGGCAACGGCCTTTTCTCCAACCGCTCGTGTTGTTTCCTCCATGGCAACCAAACGGGCATCGAGGACCTTTTCGAAGGCGCTTCGCTCGTTGAGCGAGCAGAGTTGATCTGTTATTCTCTTGACCTCGGCATTGGCGGTACTCAACTCTGCGCTGACCTCGGAGAGGTCAGCCTGCCGTTGCACCATGGACACCTGCATTTCCTCATGGGCGACACGAAATGTGGTCGCCGCTTCTTTGAACTCTTGCCTGGCGCGCACGAGGTCGGCAAGACGCTCGTCGAGCTCTTGACTTTGTGCGTCCAACCGGGCGGCGAGTGTCTCGGCTCGAGCTGATGCGGAGTCGCTCTCTTCGGTCAATCGAGCTCGGTCGGCGCGGCTTCTCTCCTGCTCCTGCGCTATTTGCTGTTGCAGACGAGTTTCGACTTGGCGGCGTTCCTCATCGATCTTGTCTGATCGGGCTCTGGCGAGGTCCAGCTCGGCACGGATCTTCTCGAGCTCGAGTTCAAGTTGTGTTCGGGTTTGGTCTCGTTGCGACTCCAACAAAGTTGCACGCTCGCGGGCAGCAGCGAGCTCTCGCTCAAGGCCGCTGCTACGCCCGTCAATCTGCAGGAGGGAGTGAGCGACACTGGCCTTGAGGGTTGCGAAAGCCTCCTGGGCCTGTTGCAGCATGGCCGCGTGGCTCTTTTCTCTGATTAGTTGCTCATCCTTGGCGTGTTTGAGGTCTTCGAGAGTCGTCTGCAGGTGAGACTCGAGGCCGACGGACTTCTCGGTAATGGAGGCGATCTGGCCTCTGAGCTCAATGCTGCTCTGTAGCCACTCCTGTTGCTTGTTGTCGAGCTCCTCCTGCAAACTTCCGGACTGCCTTGTCAGGCTGCCGATCTGTTGCGTCAGGCTCTCGCATTGTGAGGTTGCCGTGGACACGCGCAGAGCGGCGACGTCAAACTCGTGTATCCGCCCTTCGTAGACATGGGCGAGGCGGGCGATGTTGCGTTCGAGCTCCCGAACGCGGTCGCGAAGCTTGGCAACCTGCCGGTCGCCAGCGTCGACCGTTGGTGCTTTGGGAATCGGCGAGCGAAAATCCACGGTACGGGTCGCAACCGCAATACGCTCGGCAAACCGTAGATCGTCCTCTGTGATGGTGTCGACAGCAGGTGCCGCTCTTTTAATGATGGGCTCGAGCCCGTCTTCGGCGGTAGCTGGCAAGAGGTTGCTCGGTGGAGGTGGTTCGGGTTGTGCTTCGATGTGAGGTTCCTCGACTGCTGCGTGCTTCGTTTCCGCGAGCATTGAGGGCCAGGCGGCGGCGGCCTGGTGATCCTCCGCTAGATTGAGCATGTCCAGGGCGAGGATGCGTGCTGAGTGCAGCTCGTCCATGGTGGCGGAAATGCCACGTAGGTCGAGGTACTTGACGTTGTCGAGACCCCGCGCTTCATGGCTTTCGAGCAATGTCTCGTCCGTCTCTTGTCCGACCAGTACCAAGACTGGGAGGTCGCGTTGGCGAGCGTGGACAGCATCACACAAAACCAAAGGCCCTCGCCGCCCGACGTGGCCCGCGACCACTGCCAAGCTCAAGGGTGAGGCGGTCAAGGTTCCGACAAT
>MGST01000210.1:5229-38359 GCA_001798605.1 Deltaproteobacteria bacterium RIFOXYA12_FULL_58_15
CTCGTCGGCTGCCGTAATCACCTGAATTTCAGGATGGTGGAGTGCGCAGGCGAGCTTGGTCGCGCGTTTGAGATCGCCGGTCGCTACCAGGACAGTGTGCATCTTTTCGGTCACAGCGTCCTCCTTGTCAGGCCGAGGATAACACGCGAATGCCCGCGCGCGAACACCCGTTGGTTAGAGGGCGGATTCGCGGGAGGGGTGTGGGTCTTGAAGAAATGAGTGAGAGATCTCGATCGGCTCTCCACCCCGAACGAGGTATAGCTCATAGAGCTGGCGGTGCAGTTGCCAAGACGCGAACATGATGACGGTGATCACGGGATAATATCCCAATCCACAAGTCGCGAAGCCAAAGATCATCATTGGGAACATTGCGGCAATCAGAAACAGCTGCGCGAGAATGATTTGCGACCACACGCGGGCCACAAACCCCTTGGCAAAGGTCCAGGAGAATGCATTCTTGAAATCCTGCAACAAGGCGGCGCGGATTGTCAGGGGAAGAATGAATACGACCATCAGCACCATGGCGAAAGAGAACAGCAAGATCGTCGCTGCGATAGGGGCGATGATTTCGGGTTCGTGCAGATCCAACAGGGGGATAGCCAGAAGTGGGGCAGCCGAGAACGCCAGCACTGGCAGCGCGAATAGGCCCACCACCAATTGCACGAGAAACGGCCAGATCCCGCGTTTGAGATAGCGGCTGAAGTTATCGAAATCGAACACAGGGTAGGTTTCTTCGCCGTGTCGGTGTTGTGCGACGATCACCTCGGTCAGATACCCGACGTAGACGATAGGTCCCAAAAGAGGAATGAGTGCGCAGACACTTCCGAGCAAGAGCTGCATTCCCCAATTCGGATGGGTAAAGAGGGTCTTAATGGATGCCCTGTATTGCATAGACGAAACCTAACAGCGGCGGAGCGCGGTCGCAAACGAGTCTTGGCCGTCATGGGTCGCTACAGCGTCGTCTGAGTGGCTCGGTACCGTCACGGCGGGAACGACGGGAACGACGGGGAAACTCCTTGAATTCAACCGGGCATTTGCGATTATCGCCGTTCGAACCCAACAAGGAGCTCGATATGAAGGTTGGAGTTATTGGCTCGGGGGCAATCGGACCCGATTTGGCATACGGTTTTGTTTCTGCCCTCTCCCACACGGCAGGCGCGAAGGTATTCCTTCACGATATCGATCGAGCCGCCCTAGATGCAGGCAAGAGGCGCATCGACGGTTACATGACGAAGGCCATGGACAAGGGCAAGCTCAAACCGAAAGTTGCCGAGGCCATCACCAGCGCCTTGGTCACGACACTGGACCTCGCGGACCTCAAGGACTGTGACTATGTTCTCGAAGCGGCGTCTGAGGACTTGCAGGTCAAGAAATCCATTCTTGCCGAGCTGGAGGACCTGGTGCGTCCTGACTGTCTCATCGGTTTTGCCACCTCGGGAATCCCGCGCGCTCGGATCGCGGCTGGTGCCAAGCATCCAGAGCGTTGTTACGTGAACCATCCATTCTATCCCGCCTGGCGATCGCCACCTGTGGAGGTTGTCCCATCCGGCCATCGGGAGAATGACCAACAAATGCTGAACACATTGATCGGTCTAGGTAAGGTCCCGGTGGTGACTGCGGATGTCGTTTGTTTTGCGGCAGACGATCTCTTCGCAAATTACTGCGCAGAGGCGGGGCGAATCGTCGAGGAAGGGTTGGCAACGCCCGTGCAGGTGGATGCCATCGTCAACGATGCCATAGGCGGCGGCGGGCCTTTCAACGTCATGGACCTGACACGTGCCAATGCAATCATCGATCATTGCATGACGTTGATGCGTGATGCCGCCGGTGGTGCCAAGTGGTTGGAGACGCCCCAGATCTTTGCCGATCGTGGCATGAAACCGTGGATTGAGAGTACCGCCGGTGCGGACGCCGCTTATGACGACGCGCTCAAAAAAAAGGTGCTCGACAGAATCCTCGGGGTGCTCTTAGCTCGTGCCTATTTCGTCGTCGACAAGGACATCTGCTCGGCTCGGGATCTCAACTGGTTGACGAAGAGTGCTCTCGGTTTCCGTCCAGGTCTGCTCGAATACGCCGAGAAGCTGGGTGCCGAACAGGTGTACGAGCTTTGCGGACGATACGCCGCACACGCAGACGGGTTTGTCATCCCCGATAGCATCGCCCAGAAGAAGCTGCCGAGCTTCTGGCGCAACGTCACCGTCGAAGAGGAAGGTGACATCGCTGTGGTTACGGTGACACGACCTGAGGCAATGAACGCCCTCAACGCCCAAACGATTCGAGAGCTGGATGAGGCTTTTGCGGCGCTCGCAAAGAACGATTCTGTCAAAGGTATCGTCTTGACAGCCTTCAAGGGAAACCTCGCAGGAGCGGATATCAAAGAGCTCGCGACCCTCAAGAGTGCGGAACAGGGTGAAGAGCTGTGTTTGCGTGGACAGGCGGTCACCAATAGGATCGCGGCCTCGACAAAACCCGTGGTCGCGGCAGTGGATGGTCCCGTGCTTGGCGGTGGCTGCGAGATGTCGATGGCAGCTCATGCGCGTGTGGTTGGCAAGGCGCTCATGCTTGGCCAGCCAGAGGTCAATCTCGGCATCATTCCTGGCTATGGGGGAACCCAACGGCTTCCCCGTCTCATTGGGCTCGCGCATGGCATGGACCTATTGCAGAGCGGCCGGCCGGTGGGTGCCAAAGAAGCCTGCGAGTGGGGTTGGGCGCACGGTGATCCGGTGGGTAACATTGTCGCCGCGGCCAAAGCTTTGATTCGTGAACACCTCGCGGGCAGGGTGAAGCTCGCGCCGGTCGATGCAAAACCAATGGACGTGCCAGACACTCTGCCCGTAGTCGATATTGGTTATCACTCGCGAGCCATCGACCTGCAGCTCTTGCGAGCTGTCCGCGATGGGCTTTCGCAGTCCTTGCCCGAAGGGCTGAAGATTGAAGCAAAGGCCTTTGCCCAGTGTACCAAGGCTGCAGATTTCGCCATTGGCATGAAGAACTTCGTCGAAAAAGGTCCACGCTCTCAAGCCGAGTTTGTCCACTCGTAGGACACGCCGGTGCAGAATCGTAGTATGTCTGGGTCTCCTGGAGGTATTCTTTGACGCGTTCCATTGACATGGTGGTCTTCGATATCGACGGCACCTTGATCGTCCATCCCACCGGCAAGGTGGTTTGGCAGCACCTGTGTCATCGATTTGGAACGCCCATTGAGGTCAATCACGCCCGTCTCAAACAGCACGTGTCTGGAGAGCTCTCCTATGCCGATTGGGTCCGACTGGACATCGAGGATTGGCAACGCGCTGGGGCACGCAGGTCCCAGGTCGTTGATGCTCTTCGCGAGTTTCGACTGCGAGAGGGGGCTCGTGCGGCTCTTTCCGAGTTGGAGCGGCGTGGTTATCGTCTGGCTGCGGTTTCTGGGACGCTGGATATTCTCGTTGAAACGGTTTTCCCCGATCATCCCTTTGAGCGGATCTTCTCCAATCGAATCTTTTTCGACGACGATGGGGCCATCAGTGGCTGGGAGGCCACACCATTCGATTTCGATGGCAAGGCGACGGCTCTGCGGGAGCTTGCGAGCGATGGAACCGTTAGCTTGGAGCGCATGGCCTTTGTGGGTGACGACATTAACGATGTGGATGCCGCAAAGGCTGTCGGTTTTTCCGTGGCCCACCATCCGCGCTCGGAGGAGCTCGCCGCCTGTTGTGATCTGATTATTCGGGAGGGCTCCTTGGAACAGTTACTCGAGTACCTGCCGTAGAGGTGGCGCTCACGCTTATCTGGTGTAGACGAGCTCGCCGTTGACCCAAGTCATATCCGTTCGTATTTGCCACGCTTCATCGTCGAGTCTCACCTTGCCAGTCTCATCGCGGGTGGATTGAAACGGATCGCGATCGAGTACGACAAGATCGGCTGCGGCACCGACCTGCAGGACACCGGTTGCGAAGGGAAAGTTGTTGAGCCTGCCCGGCGTGCTCGTATGGGCAGCCAGCGCCTCTTCTAGGGTCAGGGCCTGTGCATGCACGAATGCGGCCGACGTCCCAGTGGCGACACGTGTCACCGCGGCGCGAATGCCGGGCCATGGGTCGACAGTTTCAACGGGGGCATCGGAGCCAAACACCAACTCGGCACCACCTTCGAGCATCAAGCGGTAGGCGTAGCAGTATTCGTGCAGGTTGGCTGACAAGTGTCGAAGGATGATCTCCCTGTCTGCCCAGAGGTGTGACGGCTGACCGGAGAGCACCAACCCTCTATAATCGCCCAAACCGCTGGGAAGTAGCTGCACGTGCTCGATCCGGTGTCGTGTAGCGGCAGGCCAATCGTAGCGAGCGAGGCCGTCAACAACCAATCGAGTGGCGCGGTCACCGATTGAGTGAAACACTCCATTGGTTTTGGCGTCGACCATTGCGCGAAGCCAGTCGTCGAGGACGACCGCGTCGAGGGCCAGAAGTCCACGGCTATTGGTTCCGAGGTACGGTATGCTCAACGCAGCGGTGAGGGAACCAAAGCTGCCATCAACAAACAGCTTGACGCCGCCGAGATCGAGCCACGGGTGGCGGTTGCCTTGCAGCAGAACGGCGTTGGCTCGAAGCTCGGCAGGCGAGGCAAAAAGAAGATTGGCAATGACCCGAATGCGCGCCTGGCTGTTTTCGAGGTGGTTGGCAACGATTGGCAGGTCTTCGGGTGCTTCCATCGTGTGGACCCGAGTGATGCCATGGCGCCAAAGGTGTTCGATGTAGGGTGCCAGCGCAGCCGCCTTGGCCGCTTGGCTTGGCTTTGGCAACAGGAGGTTTCGCAGGGCGAAGACCTCTTCGTAAACCAGACCGGTGTATGCACCTCGTTGTTGTTCAATGGTGCATGCTGGCAATTGTGGTAACGCCAGCAGATGCGTCATACCCGCGGCGTTGAGCCAGAGGGAATGCCAATCTTTGCTCACCAAAAGGACGGGGTTCTCCGGTGCCGCGACATCCAATGCCGCTGGGGACGGCCTCGCGTCCGCAAACAGGACCCGTCTCTCCCAACCCGAGCCGATGATCCAGTCTCCAGGTCGGGTGCATGCAGCACGGTCACGGATGAGAGCCTGCAGTTCTTCGATGCTACCACAACGGCGACAGTCGAGATTCCGATGTTCGAGGGAAGCGACGACGAGATGGAGGTGACTGTCGCAGAAGCCAGGAAAAAGTGCTCGGCCATCGAGATCGATCTTGATGGCAAATCGGGCCGGCGTTGGCAGATTCTCTTTGGGGCCGACGTAGGCGGTTGTGCTTCCATGAGTCAGTAGGACACCGTCGCCCATGCGGCCGTTCGCCATGGAATAGATGGGACCGTTGTGAAAAAGGTAAGCGGTCACGGCGGCAAGGGCCAGCAGGTTGTAGCAACATGTCTCAATGGTTGCGGTGACACCTTCGTGTGTATAGGAAGAAGTGGCGTACGAGTCCACAGCCCGAGCTGGTGGGACGAGGGAGTTAGGAGTCGAGTAGATGAGCACCAAGAGTTCAGCCGATTGGGACATGCAAGTCCTGGAGAGAGAATGGCAGACTCTCATGGATGAATTGGCCGCAGCCACGAGCCTCTCGCCCTTGAGGGTTCGAGCCCAGGCTGAGATCGAGTCCATTGTGGGCGAAACGTTTAAGGCGTGGCCCGGACTCAACGGCGATGGTCGTGTCGCAGCATGGGCAAAGCTGATGACAACAGCAACCCAGAGCAGTCAATCGATGTTGCCGTCGTGTGTGTCCTGTGGCGAATGTTGTCGGGTGTCCAGCCCGACTCTGCATCCCGACGATTTGGATCTGGTGCGCGAGCAAAAATTGCCCTGGAACCGGTTGTACACACTGCGACGCGGTGAGGCCGCTCGGAGCGTCAGCGGTGCGGCTCCTTTTGTGCTCGACAGGGAACAAGTGAAGATTCGCGAAAACAGCGAATCCCATCATTGTGAATTCCTCACCGAGGAGCGGTGCTGCAGCGTCCACATCGATCGCCCGCTGCAATGTCGTGCACAGGCCTGTTGGGATCCCGCCCAGGCCCGTGAGCTAATAGGGCAGCCAAGGCTCACTCGCGAGGACATTTTTGGCGAGGTCCCTGCGTTGTTGGAGATCATTCGGGCCCATGAGGCTCGATGTCCATTCCCGAAGCTGCATGTCGCCTGTGAGAAAGTGGCCACAGCCCAAGGCGACGAGCAGATGGCTGCAGCAGTCAACGAGGTCGTCGAGGTGGTCGCGTTCGAAGAGGTCTTTCGCACCGAGGCCGCTCAGCGTTTGGATATTCCTGACGACGTGCTCGATCTGATCTTCGGTCGAAGCTTTGTCGAGCTCGTTCGCCTGTTTGGTTTCCGCGTCGACAAGGGCGCAGACGGTAGCCGCACTCTGGTGCCCCGCGACGCTAAGTGAGTTGCTAGCCAGAAACTAACCCTGTGTCGCCGTTCGCTTTGCGGTGGCAACTGGGCACGCTCGGTTCCACCTCCAAAGACTCTCGTCTCGATTGAGTGCATCACTTCGGCGGCTTCCTTGTTCTCGGTGAATACCGCGCGCCCCGTTGCCACCGCAGGCGCTCGCTTGGGCACAGGGTCTGTCCCGTTTCTCTCATGAACGATCCCGACGCCGCAGGCGGCCGGGGGCGCGGCTTGCCTGAAACTGACAGCTAGTCCGCGCCAGTTCGCTTGTGCCGCTCCGGTCGACCCCATTTTGGTTTTCGCTGCACGGCGGGCACCAATGGTGCCCACCTCTGCATCTCGGTCCCAAATGGAATCGGGTGTCCCAAAGTATCAATTGCGGGGAAGCGCTGCGTGTTCGATGACAACTGAAGAGGCTTTTCCCAGTGACTTGGAGGTTCCATGTTCAAGTATTTCAGTATCATCGCCTTTCTTTCCATAGCCTGTGGGTCCCTCGGGCCGCAGGACGGGGATGCAGCACCTCCTATTGTTGAGCCTTCCTTTGATCCGGTACTTGCCGCCGAGCTGTCCACAGCGTTTGATGACGCCATCGCCGCCACCGGGGCGGTCTCCGGTGTGGCGGCCGTGTGGCGCCGGTACGGCGGCATGTGGTTGGGTTCCACCGAGGCGATTTCGCCAGTTGCACCTTTGCGGATCGGCAGTATCACCAAGCCCTTCGTGGCGGCGTGTGCGCTCCAACTCGTCGACGCTGGGAAGCTCGAGCTCGACGCGACGATCGACCGCTGGTTTCCCGCTTTGCCCAGCGCCAGTGCAATTACGGTGCGCGATCTCCTCCAACACACGTCCGGCATTGTCGACTACATGCAGGTCACCGCCTTTCGGGAGGACTTCTACGCCAATCCCCAACGCCGATGGGACGTCGCGTCTATCGAGGGGTACATCGAGAGTGAGCCGCGTCTGTTCACCCCAGGGGCGAGGTGGTCCTATTCGAATAGCGGCTATTATCTACTCGGGGCCATCTTAGAAGAGGTTAGCGGCCAATCCTTGGGGAATCTTCTACGCGAAACCATTTGGCAACCTTTGGCGGTCACTAGCCCCGTGTACGAAATGGAGGAGACCCCAACGGAGCCGCTGGTTCCAGGTTACAGTGACTTCTTCGGGACCTGGTCCAACGTCACCTCGGACTACGACATCTCTGTGGCCGGGCCCGCCGGTGCAGTCGCGGCCAACGCCGGTGACTTGGCAAAGGCGATCGGACAGTTGAAGGATCAGATACCGCCGGCCCTTCACGAAGCGTGGCTCGACACCGTGCCAGCCGGTGGCATTGATTACGGCCTCGGGATCATGGATGTGCCGCTCGGCAACGGTCGTCGTGCGCTGGGCCACTTTGGTGATATCTGGGGCTACCAAGCCTACGCATTCACCATACCGGAAGCTTTGACCACTGTGGTTGTCCTGCTCGGCGACGACGAGAGCGACATCAACACTGTCTTTCTTGCGTTGCTTGATACCCTGGGGCTCTGATCGAGGGACCTCTCT
Source organism: Deltaproteobacteria bacterium RIFOXYA12_FULL_58_15 (assembly GCA_001798605.1). Lineage (GTDB taxonomy): Bacteria > Myxococcota > XYA12-FULL-58-9 > XYA12-FULL-58-9 > XYA12-FULL-58-9 > XYA12-FULL-58-9. The sequence continues at coordinate 13,148 of MGST01000210.1, forward strand.
CTCTCTTTGTTCGAGTCTTGGATCCTTGGCGGGAGAAGATTTGAGGACGGACCCTGGACGGATCGAATAACGGCCGTTAGTATCGTGTGATGCTCGCATCACGGTTGGTCCTTCACCTCGGTTCCTCCAGAGCTGTCGTGTCGCGCCTGCTGCACCATGAGCTCTGCATGCGTTACGTCTCCATCGACGATGTGACGATCGATGAGGCGTTGGTGACGCCATTTATTGGGCGCGGGCTGCCAAGCGGTCGCTCGCGCATGACTGTGCTGCTTGCTGGCCGCGGCGAAATTCGATTCTCGGGTCGAAGCATTCCACTCGTCCCCGGCACCGTCGTTACAGTTTCGGACCTCGATCACACTACCTGCAGGTTGGAGCCGCTGAGCCGTGTCCTGGAACTCGACTGGGATCCGGGGCTCTTGGGAGACGCATGTCGTGGGGTGGAGGAGGGTAGTGTCACCAATGTCAATTCTTTGGCGGTGGCTTCGCAAGCAGTGAGTCGTGTCGGAGAACAACCATCAACTGTTGCAGCAGAGCTCCTAGCGCGATTGCGCGCGGAGGGCTTAATGGTGCGGGCTCCTCCACCAGCGGAGCTGCACGACGAACGAGCACTGAAATTCGCGACACTAAACGTCGCGATCGACACGGTTTTCTCGCTTCTGTCATCGCAGCCTATGACAATCGATCTAACTGACCAGCTCGGATTTTGCCGGCGAACCTTGACGCGGCAGATTGCTATGTACAATGAGCACTTCAAGCAGGAGGGGCTTGGCGGGGTCGATTGGCGATCGACGTTGCACTTCTGGCGACTGTTGGCCGGCACCGTCTTAATAACCGGGCGCAATGCGCAGGTGTCGGAGGTGGCACGCGCTCTCGGCTATGCCGGGGCGGACGCGCTGTGTCACGCCTTCGAGGGCGTGGGTTTACCATCGCCCGCGATTCTGAGGACCCAGACGTTGGTCGGCTGAGGTGCGGGCGGCGTCGGCGAAGCTCTTGACGACCTCTGCCGCGGATAGGATCTCGTGGACGCCTGCTACGCTCTTGCCGGCCTGATAGTAGTCTTTGAAGCTGCTGCCGAGGGCATTGGCCCGTTTGAGCCGCCACATGGACTGCAGGGCGTATAGGGTGCGCACAACGCGCTTGGTGCGCTCATAGCGCAACAGACGCCGGGCGACGGGGCCTGCCCTCAGACCGAGCTTTTCGACTGTGGGGGTCTTGATGATCGAGCAGGGAATGCCGCTGAGTTTATCTGTCAGCGCAATGTCGTGCTCTTGGGCCTGCAAGATCGCTTGCTTATAGTCATCGTGGGCGCTGCATTCGTAGGTCGCAATGAAACGCGTTCCCGCCTGAGCTCCTGCATAGCCGAGCTTGATCATTTGTGCGAAAGTCTGTGGATCGCCGACGCCACCTGCGCAAATGAGCGGCACCCCGAGATCGCCCATCTCTTCGAGCAGGGCCTCAGGGGGCCGTGGCCCCGCGTGGCCACCGGCGCGGTTGTTTACGCAGATGAGCCCATGAACCCCGGCGTCGAGAGCTTTGAGTGCCCACTTGCGTTCCGTGACATCATGGAAAACCGTGCCACCCACTTCTTCGACCAAGCGTACGACCCAGCGTGGATTGCCAAGGGCGGTCACGAAGAAGCGGACGTTGCGTTCGAGGGCAGCATCGATCCAACCACGCATCTGCTTTTCAAAAGTGGAGATAGTCTTTTCGATGATGGCGTTGAAGCCCACGGGTTTGTTGGTGAGCTGATGGATGCGCCGCAAGCCATCCTCGAATTTGTATCCGTGGGCGAACACCAGCGACATCGGTTGAATGATGCCGATGCCGCCAGCTTCGCTCGCGGCCGCGACCAACTCGGGATTTGAACAGGGATACATCGGCCCGCAGATCAGTGGGACCTCTATGCCGAGCTTCTTGGTTAACAGGGTTTCGAGGGTCATCGTCCTCTCCTGATTGGCCAGCCACTTATAGTGGGATTGTCAGGAGTTTCAAACGGACAGTTCAGGCATTGTCGCGGACGCAGCGAACCGTCGTCCCCAGCGCGGTGTTACCCACAATTGCAGGAGTTGCCGCATCCACATGAATTTGAAACATTGGGGTTTTCAAACTTGAAACCGGTTCCATTGAGATCATCAACGAAATCAATCACTGTGCCGCTCAGTTGCTCGGCGCTGAATGGGTCGATGAACAACTTCACTCCGTGTTGCTCATCGACCAGGTCGTCCTCAAGGGGTGTCTCTGCGAAATCCAAGAGGTACTGTAGACCGGAACAGCCGCCACCTTTGACACCGACCCTTAGGGCCTGCCCCTGTGCACCTTCTAGCACCATCGCTTCTTTGACTTGATGCGCCGCCAACTCAGTGAGGATCACTGTGGTTGTGGTTGAGTTCTTCTCGACTACAGATGTGTCCATACCAACCTCTCCTCTCGCCGCTCCTCGGGCAACTTCATCGGCTGGGAGGATAAGCACGATCGCGAAGGTCAGCAATGGCTTGACGGGCGCGATCGAAACTGTGGCAATCGGCTAGACACTAGCGTACTTTGCGCGCATGACAGTGCCGCGAGCGAAATTCGAATGCCTGGCGGGATGTTGCAGCTTTGCATTGGAAGAAGCTGTCTATTCTTGTCTTGAATGTGATCGTTTGACGCAGCATTGGAGGGATTGTGATCCGAGCCATCGTCGAAATTGCCCGCAACGAGCTTCTCACCGCTCTCAAGACCAAGCGGGCCGTCTGGGTGGGCGCCTTTTACGTGGCGTCGGCAGCGCTCGCTGGTTTTGTGTTGACCATCGTCATTCATAACATCGAGAGTATGCTGATGGATCCCTTGATGGCCCAAGGAATGTCAGCTGAGGAGGCAGCGTCTGCCATCTCCCTTAGCAGTGAGCAGAGCTTCGTGAAAATGCTCGCCTGGTTTCTCGATGTCGAGCCCGACCAAGTGGCCGATGTCTTCAGACAATCGGTTATTGCGCCGTTTTTCTTTTGGGGCTCATTGTCTTTTTTGCCATTTCTGATCTTCCTTACCAGTTTCGATCAGGTTGCGGCGGACCTGCAGTCTCGGGCCATCTGTTACAGCACCTTGCGAGCGTCGCGGACTGAGATTCTTTTGGGCAAGCTCAGCGCTCAGACGGCAATTTTCGTGTTGTTGACCATCATCGCTTCCCTCGTGTGGCTCGCCTTGGCTACGGCGTCGGTGTCGAGCTTCTCGGTTACCACGGGCCTTGCCGGTGTGGTCCGCATGTTGTTTCTGCTGTTGCCCTTCGGGTTGTGTTACCTGGCGATCTCCACTTTCTGCTCGTCGGCATTTCGCCAGCCAATTGCCGCGTTGTTGGCTGCTTTTGGCATCATGATGTTCTTGTGGGCAATAGGTCTACTCGACAAGGTGCCTGTGGATCACGAACTCGGTCTCCTGCATTACGGGAAGTATCTGAGCCCTTCGGCCTACGAAGACGGGCTGTGGCTCGCGGGTTATTGGGACCCGTTGGTGAGCAGTATTGCCTATCTCTTGTTTGCTGCGGCGTTCACCTCGGGTGCGGCGTTGATTTTGCGGAGGCGCGACCTATGAGCTCCAAAGTGATCGAGATCGAAGGGCTGCGCAAGACTTACGGCTCTGTCGTGGCGGTTGAGGGTATGAGTCTGACCGTGTCGCGAGGCTCATTGTTTGGTTTGTTGGGGCCCAATGGGGCAGGCAAGAGCACGACCTTTGGTATCTGTTGTGGATGGCTGAGGCCCACAGCTGGCAGCGCAGCCATTTTGGGGACCCGTTGCGGCGAGCTTCATCGACTGCGCGGCAAGGTCTCCGCACTACCGCAGGACGCGATGTTTCCCCGCCAGATCCCCGTTCGGTCGCAGCTCATTCATTACGGGCGTCTAGCCGGGTTGGGTGTCGATGATGCCAACAGTGAGGCAGAGCGCGCCCTCGAGTTGGTGGGACTTGTCGATGTCGCACGACGGCGAGGCATCGAGTTGTCCCACGGCATGCTCAAGAGAGTGGGACTTGCGCAAGCGCTCGTGGGCAAACCGGAGGTTGTCTTTCTCGATGAGCCGACTGCAGGATTGGATCCGGCCAGCGCCCGTCAGATCAAGGACGTGATCGCTGGCTTGGTGCCAGAGGCAACGGTTGTTTTTTCGAGCCACAACCTCGCAGAGGTGCAGGAGATCTGCACCGATGGTGCAATTCTCGACCACGGGCGGGTGGTGGTCCAAGGCACCATCGACGATCTGACTCGCCGCGGTGCCGAGATTGCCATCGAGTATCGCAAAGGTGCCACCCTACCCAACGAGGCTTTGAACTCAACTTTTGGAGCGGAGCACGTGAAGGTCGACGGGGGGATCATTCGCATCACTTTTCCCGCCGAGCGGGACGTGGCGGAGGTGATTGGTGAGGCGATGCGGGTGGTACTCGAGGCCGAGGTTCCGGTTCTTGCGGTCAATCGCGGCACGAGCTTGGAGACCGCCTTTCTCGAGATCACCGGCAAAGACTGAACGCAATAGTTCCGGATCAGAAAGCCACGCCGGCGGTCACGAAGCCGCCAAACATCGTGTCTGCAAAGCTCACGTCTTGATAGGGCTCGCGTACGCCCTCGAGAGTGGTCGATCCAGTGTAGGCTGTTGACCACTGTTCAAAACGACCCATTGCAGTGATCTCAAACGGATCGATGAACAAACGTAGGCCACCCTCTGCGCGGAAGCCGAGGCCACCGTCCTGCTCGCCCAGTCGCTTGAGCTTGCCCGATGCCGTAACCAATGGCGTCACGTGGCCGCCCACCAACAAGGCCAGCTCCTCGATGAACGGAATGGTGAAGGTGCCGCCAGCGTAAGGACCGGCGTATCGCGTTCCGGGGAATGCTCCCTGCTTGAGCGGGAAGATGAACACGCCGTAACCGAGATTGAGTACAAAGTCTGGTGCGGTTCTGGAATCCCAGAAGACAATACGGAAAGAGAGGCCACCGTTGGCACCAATGATATCGCTGCTCACGGCCTCTTGGGTCTCCTCGTCGACGATTGTTTCGACTCGCATGTATTGCGCTTCGCCATGGATCCCAAGCCCTTCGATGACGTCACCGACGCCGCCGATGGCCATGGGAAAGAAGCTGAGGCGGAGAAAGCCTCCGGGCAACGGTCCTTCGTACGCCGGGGGGGTGGCATCCTTGGCCGTGATCTCGGCATTTCGGCTCAATGCAATTCCACCGATACCCACGTGCAGAGCGGGACGCCAACGTTTTCGTTTCCGTGTCATGGTAGGCTCGCTCACTGAGATCGACGATGTTTCCATGACACTGGGGGTCAGGTTGGCGAGCACGGGTGGCTCCTCTACTGGGGCCGGCGCTGGCGCAGGTTCCTCGGTAATGGGGGTGAGCTCGGCATCCGCGGAGGCTGCGATCGCGACCGCGTCCGCGTTTTCGACAGCGCTAGGCGCATCGACAGGTGGGGGTGGTGCTGGGGGCTCAGGCGGAGATTCTTCGGCGACGGGCTCCTCTGCCGGGGTTGGCGGCTCGGCCAACATGGTGAGTGCCTTCTGCAGATCGTCGAGTATGGTGCCGGCGACAACCGCGTTGATATTGGCACCCTTGAGCTCATATCGGTTGGTGAAAACAACATCACCGCTCGATACCTCTATGAGAGTCACGAGGGCGAAGTTCACTTTCTTCTTCTTCTTCCCCACCTGCTGCTTCTCCATCTGTCCTTCGATGAACAGCACGTGGGTGATCCCCGCCTCGGTGCCAGCCTCTACGACGGACTCCTGGGCGTCGACAGCCTTCCCCTTGATGCCCGCTCGTTTTGCCGCCTTTTTGTAGGCGGGGTAGGGGACCACCTTGGACTCTTTCTTGAGTGGTTTCTCGATCTGCTTGCGGACCTGTGCCTTCAGATTTGGGCCACCCTTGGCGCGGGTCGTTATGATGACCATCGACCTTTCTGGGGTATCCTGAGCGAAGGAGACCGCTGGGATGAAGAGGCTGAGTAGAAATGAGAATGTGGCCGCCTTGGCTATCATGGGTCCTCCATGTGGATCGTCAAAAACACTATACCGGCGAGAACCTGTGCGGCGCAAAGTTTGTGCTCTTATGTAGGTGCCGGACATACCGATGGTTTTAAGGTTGCAAAACCATCAGCGCCTGTGTTAAACGGCCGATCCCCATCCTACTGGTGACGGACACCATGTGGAGGGAATTCACACGCCCTGGCAGTTTGCCCAGAGAGTGCCCGGAATGGGTCACTGGGTGACAAAAGGTAGGGCGGAGGCAAAACTCTAAGGAGAGGTCTATGGCCCAAATCACCATGCGAGAAATGCTCGAAGCCGGAGTTCACTTCGGGCACCAAACCAACCGTTGGAATCCAAAGATGAAGCCGTACATCTTTGGCGCGCGCAACGGCATCTACATTGTCGACCTACAAAAAACGGTGCCGCTCTTTGCTCGAGCGTACGACTTCCTTGTGACCACGGTCGCCAACGGCGGCAAGGTCCTCTTTGTTGGCACAAAGAAGCAAGCGCAGGACATCATTCAAGAGCAAGCCCTGCGTGGTGGACAGTTCTTCGTCAACAATCGTTGGCTCGGCGGAACGCTTACCAACTATCGCACCATCAAGGCGAGTATCGACAGGCTTCGTGCAATCGACAAGATGGAAACCGACGGCACCTTCGACAAGTTGTTGAAAAAAGAAGTGCTGCGCCTGACTCGTGAGCGCGCCAAGCTCGAGAGAAATCTCGGCGGTATCAAAGACATGGGCAAGCTGCCGGGGGCGGTGTTCGTGGTTGACACCCGCAAGGAGCACATCGCTGTGGCAGAAGCCCGCAAGCTCGGCGTTCCCGTCGTTGCTGTCGTCGATACAAACTGTGACCCTGACGACATTGATTTCGTCATACCCGGCAACGATGACGCCATTCGCGCCATTCGCATATTTGTATCCGCGGCCGCGGACGCATGTCTCGAAGGCCAGGGAATGTGGGAGAAGAAGATGGTCTCCCAGAAAGAAGACGACAAAGCCAATAGGGACAGCCGGCCACCAGCAGGAACGCCTCGCGAGACGCCAGAGCGTATCGGCGGTCCCAAAGTGGAGATCGTGCGTGCTCCGGGTGCCGAAGAGGTCGATAAGAAAGAGGAAGCATCGCCTCCAGCCCAACCGTAGCAGAACAAACATTCACGCAAACGTTATCAGAGAACACGTTCGGCGACGCCGAGCAATGTAGGAGCTGAGATGCAAGTCAGCGCAAGACAGGTACAAGAGCTACGCTCCAAAACTGGAGCGGGAATCATGGACTGCAAAAAGGCCCTTGCGGAGGGAGATGGCGACGTTGACAAAGCCATCGAATATCTGCGCAAGAAGGGCCTTTCGGCTGCCGCAAAAAAAGCAGGCCGAATTGCCAGTGAGGGCATTGTCGACAGTTACATCCATTCAGGTGGCAAGATCGGTGTCTTGGTCGAAGTCAATTCCGAGACCGACTTTGTCGCTCGCAACGCGGATTTCAAACAGTTCGTGCACGACGTTGCGATGCATATCGCCGCGACCGGGCCCACATATGTCTCCCGTGACGAGGTGCCCGCAGACGTCGTGGCCAAGGAGAAGGAAATCCTTTCGGCGCAGATCGCCGAAGAGGGCAAGCCCGAGCATGTCGTCGAGAAGATCGTCGAGGGCCGGTTGAACAAGAAGTTCTTCCAGGAGATTTGTCTTCTTGAGCAACCCTTTGTCAAAGAGGCAGAGAAGACCATTGAGCAGGTGCTCAACGAGCTGGTGGCAAAGATTGGCGAGAAAATTTCGATTCGTCGTTTTGCGCGCTTCCAACTCGGCGAAGGTCTCGAGAAACGCAGTGAGGATTTTGCTGCTGAAGTTGCAAAGGCGACCAAAGCCGATTGATCTTTCTGGCGGCGCGGCCCGGCGATCTGTCGCTGGCCCATCCGTTTCCTCCTCCGTTGGGCAGTCGCCCAATTGGGATCGACCGTTGGTGGCTTGCTGTCACTCGTTGGCGACGGCGTCCACCCAGCCCTCGATCCGATCAGCCAAACGTTCCGCCTGCTCGTCGGAGAGGCTCCTCACCGCCTGGAGTATACGGCGTTCCGTGGGGGAGAGCGTTACCGGTGGGTCTGTCCTCGTCGCGTAGCAAACGATGGATTCCCGCAGCCACTGCGGTGCGCGTTGTGCATATGCCAGTCGTTGAACGAATTCGACATCATCAATGCCAAAGAGACGGCAGAGTTTGAACGTCACGTCGGACGATGGCTGAGAAAGCTTCAGCTCCCATTGGCCGATATAGCCGGGGGAGACACTCAATGTTTTCGCGAGGGCACGCTGGCTGAGTTTGTTCTGTCTTCGCAGCGCCTTGACCAAGTCGGCGAAGTGTTTGAAGTGGCGTACGTCCATGATAGTTTATATAAACATTAAGCGATGCCCGGCAACCCCGTAGTGACTCAATGACTCAGGTGGAATCGGGGTCAGTGGTCGGATAGTGTTTCTTGATGCTACGCACCAGTGTGCTTCTCGGCGTCGCGGCGTCACTTGCCTGCACCACTCCTTGCGATGATTTGAAGTCTCGTGCCCACGAATGCCGTGCGAGTCCGGGAAGGTATGTGGACGACCAAGAATCAGTATGCACTGAGGTGCGTGGGGAGCTGCAGGCCGATTTTGACTCTTTTGCCGCGTGTGTCGAAGAGAGCCCGTGCGACGACAACGCCCGAATCGATCGATGCCAACAGCAGACGTTGGGCGAAGTCACCTATTGTGTTCGTTTCAAGTTGTGGGCCGCAGCGTGCGGGCTCGAGCCGATTGGAGTTGAGGACGACTGCGCGGCTCTTAGCGAAGGGATGTTCGGTGAAGGTTTCGCCCGGTGGGTCGCGTGCGTGACAGATGATGCGTGCCCCAGAGGTGACGACGACTCACGTTACGAGCAATGCCAAGAGGGCATCGTTCCGAGCACCGTTACCGATCTTTTCGATGCCTGCGTCGTCATCATGCAATGGAGCGAGCAGTGTGCAGGCAACGGCTTCGAGCCGTTTGTCGTGCATGAAATGGGATTGGCACAGTGTCTGGCCGAGGGCGAGATTTTCACCGCCTCAGCTTACCTCGAGTACGCATATTGTCTCGAGGGGATTGCATGCGATGACATCGCAGGAAGACTCGATTGTCTGTTGCGGCTCGAGCTGATCGATCCGAGCCCAGTCATTGCGCCCTGCGAGCGTTTGATTGCATTTTCCGACTCCTGCGGCAGCGACCTCGGCGGCGGCAGCATTGATGTCTGCGCTCGCCTCTTCGCGCGGTTTGTGCCCGCGAGTGTCGATGCCTTTGTCTCTTGCGTCGAGCAGTTGCCCTGCGGCGATGCGGACGTTGCAGTTGTCTGTGCCCCCCGGCTCCAGCTCGAATAAGTCAGCGTTACTCTTCGGGCCCTACGGCGAGGATCCCGGACAGGGAGGTGGCGAGGCTCTCGATGGTAAAGGGTTTGGTAAGGGCACCAGCGAAGCCGTAGCTTGCGAATTCTGCGACAACGGGGTCTGTGGAATATCCGGAGGCGACGATCGCGACGAGCTTGGGATGGATAGCCATGAGCTTGCCTAGACAGGTTACGGCGTTTGCTTCGCCGGGAATCGTCAGGTCCAGGATGGCGGCGGCAATCGGCTCTCCTGCCTGTTTCATGCGTTCGACCTCGACGACGGCTTCGTAACAGCTCGAGGCGTTGCGGGTCTTGTATCCGAGGGTTTCGAGCATGACTGTCGTTACGCTCAATACAAGAGGGTCATCGTCCATCACCAGAATCCAACCCGTGCCGCAAACTGGTGTGGGAGTGGGTTGCGACGGAGGTGCCGTCATGTTCGACTCTGCGGCTGGTAAATAGACTACCACCTTGGTGCCATGGCCGACGTCCGACTCGATTTCGATCGTGCCCTTGTGATGCGCAATGATCGAGTATGCCACTGCAAGACCCAATCCATGCCCCTCGGGCCTGGTGGTGAAATATGGATCGAATACCTTGGGGATGTTTTCGAAGGCAATACCAGCACCGGTGTCTTCGATTGAAAGCCTTACGTACCGCTGGGCCTGCAGTCGTGGGTGCTCCTTGTCGCGGAGGTCGGCGTTCTCTGCTTTGACAAATACGGTTCCACCCTGGGGCATCGCTTGCACTGCGTTTAGCACGAGGTTGCTGATGACCTGGTGGACTTGCGTGAGGTCCACGTACACCTGCCAGAGTTCGTTGTCCGTGTCGATCTGTGCGCGGCACCGCGAGCCGCTGGTGGAGAATCGGACCGTTTCTGGTATGAGCCGTTTGAGGTCGACTACCTCGAGGCTCGGTTGCCCACCCTTGGCAAAGGTGAGGAGTTGCTGCGTAAGGCCTTGGGCCCGTAGGCATGCCTTCTCAGCCTCCTCCAGGTATGTCGCGGGGTTGGTTCCGGCTTGCCGTTGTAGTCGAAACAAGGATATGTATCCTACCACGGCCGTGAGAAGATTGTTGAAGTCGTGGGCGATGCCGCCAGCGAGGACCGCCAGAGATTCCAGTTTCTGGACTCTCAGCATCTGCTCAGTGAGGGCTTTCTGGTCGGTCATGTCGATGTTCAGAACAATGACACCGGCAGTTAGGCCGCCGTCCGTGATCGGACAGTTGATGTTAAGGTAGCGCCTGCGGGTACCTTCAACGAGACAGTCGATCTCGTTTTCGGTCATCTTGCCATTGATCGCGCGAAGGTTATTCTGCGACCATTGGGTGCGCAATTGTTCGGTGGGGGCCATGTCTTCGGGACGTCTGCCGATGAAGTCACCCCAGCGCTGGCGACAAGTCGAGTTCTGCATTTGGCAGCGCCCATCAGGCCCCAAGACCCAGAGATCGAACGGTAGACACTCCACGACAGAATGCAGTCTGGCTTCGCTTTGGCGCAGCGCCTCCTCCGTCGACTTGCGCGCGGTGATGTCCCGCACCGCGCAGGCAATGCACGCAGCCTGTTCGGGCGCGCGGTGCATTTTGGCAAGCCGTGCTTCGAACCACCGGACGCCAGCCGGCACCTCGAGCTCGTACTCGAGACTGCGAGGCTCACCGGTGGCGAAAGTCTCTCGTAGCAGGTTGATGGCTGGCACAGCCACCCCGCGTGGCAGCATTTCCGTGAAAGATCTGCCGATGATGGCGGCGGGTGTCTTGTAGAGCAGCTGGTCCTCGTTGGTAATGACCTCGAGGTAGCGGCCTTCTTCATCGAAGATGAACGCGACGTCAGGCAATGCATCGACAAACGCACGCAGGCGGTTCCTCTCGTCCTCGGCGTGTTCCAGCTCACGCACGCGCCGACGTAGAGCTTCGAGCTCCGCGGCCTCTCCCCTAAAGTCTCGTTCTCCCATGATTTCCGCCCCCCGGCCAACATACAGTAGTGGTGGACGCGACGGAAGGGGAGACGCCGGGAGGCCGGGAGCGCCGGGAGCGGACCTAGGCGCATCAGGCGTGGCGGTTGGACGGGGATGGGTCGCCATCCCAATTCCTCAATTAGAGCCAAGAAATGCGCCAGAATGAGCAACACCCGCCCCCCATTTCCGATAATTGGATTGTTGCACAAGGTGATGAAATCGCAGATACGCAATCACAGCCCGAGATGGGCCACATACGTGGAGATGTAACGATGTCAAATCTCTCGGTGAATTTCCCCAAGGACGTGCAAATCGAAGTCAAGAAAGCCATGAATGTGGACTCGGAGGCCGGCGAGAAGATTTCTGTGGGAGAGGCCGAGAAGATCCTAAATGCAACCAAGGGCCCAGAGGAACGCTCGAAGGTGGCGTTGGCGTTGTTGAAGGGCAGGAAATACACCCTTGCGGATGGGGTCGCAGACACGCTGGTGAACGAGCTGAAGTTGGGCACCGGCAACAAGTTCACCCAGGGCCCGGTGTCGACAACAGACATCAGTTCGGTCGTTGCGGCCAAGGATGCACAGAATGCCAAGAAGTTGGCTGTCGGCGATCTTTTCAACGATCCCAATGTCGCCAGGGCAATGATGGATCCGGCGATGATTCGTACCGAGGCACACAGAGAGTTTGTCGACGGTATTCGCGGCAGCGATCTCTACCGCACCTATCACAAAGACGTGCGCGCGGTTTTGGCCGAGCAGGTCAGCCAGATCATCTCCGAATCGGAGACCACGGGCACGGTCATGGACGAGAGCAACAAAGACGGGCGATTCCTGCAGCCCTGGGCGCGCCAGCTCTACGATCTGGTGCAAGAGACGGCGCTCGCCGGCGGCCTCATTGGCTACGAAGGTGGGCCACAAGCCGTCGAGCTCAAGATGATGTCGGACAACAGCCCCAATGCCTATGTCTTCGGCTTTGATGACGGCAAGCCGCGCATCCACGTCTACGATACCATCGTCAATGTGTTCTTTGACAACGACAAGGGTGAATGGATCAGCGAAGAAGCCAAGCTCATGCTGCAATCGGTGATCGCCCACGAGCTCGGCCACGTCAAGGACAGCCCGGGAGAATGGGACTCATGGTTCGGCATCCTGGTCGAATCCTCCGGCCTGCTCGAGGGACACACCGACGGCCCGTTGTTCACCGCGGCCCAGAAAGCCAAGATGATCGAAACTGGCCGGAGCATGGCCAAGGAAAAGAAGGGTCTTTACCAATTCGTCACCGACGAGAAACTGCACCTCGCCACTCGAGATGTTGCGTCCAAGTTGAAGATCCCCCCAGAGAAGGCGATCGCAACGCTTCTGCAGATCCTAGGCATCGATTTCAACAGCTCGAAGTACAGCACCGTCGAGTGCGACAAGGACGGCAAACCGACCAAGTTTGGTATTGCCCAGGCAATTTTCCAAGACTCCTACCAACTCACCCGGGCTGGCGAAATCGTCGCCGATCGTTTTGCTTTCTTGCTGCAGGGCACCAACAAATGGACATCCCTCACCGACATGATGTTGGGAACCACGGTCAACTTCGGTCAATACACCACCACCCAACAAAAACAAAAGCTCATCGATTACTTCGCCACCGAGGGCTACGACGGTTGGATCACGATGCAAAGGAAGCAAACGGCCACGCGGGCAAAGAACTTCAACCTCCCCAGCCAACAAGAGCAGCTGAAGTGCGTGTCCCATCCACCGTCATTGCCACGGGTGGTTCTGGGTGCCGAGTACATGAATCGGTTTAGCAATCCGAACGCCTATCCGCTTGTGGTGCAGAAGATTAAGACGATGGGCAACCCCGTCGCGAAGACGATGGAGATTTTGCGGGTCCTGCACCATGGGATGCATGAGGAGATCACGCGCTTTGTCGATCCCCGCGGCTTTGACAAGGCAGACGCCACCGCTAGCACCATGCATGGGTTCTTGTACACCGAGGAGAAGGAAAACTGGGCCCGCGCCATAGAGGGGGCCCTCAAGGTGCTCGATAATCTGATCTCCGACGCAGATCTCACCAACAGCGAATCTAAGGTCTTTGCCACGGTCATCGACGCCCTCAATGCCAAGGTCGACGCCAGGCCCAGTCAGTGCGCCATACCCGAGTGGGCAAAGACCCCCATGGAAATGGTGACCCAGCACCTCATTGAGCGGGTCGATGTTCTGAATCAATCGAACGTCACGGAAGAGACCGCTCCGATGATCGAGAAAAACACCATTAAGCTGTGGGAACAACACAGCAAGCAGCTGGAACGACGGGAAGCGTTCTTCGAAGAAACAGAGTTGAGCCCCGAAGAGAAGCTCGCAGAGCTTCTGGCGCAGATCCTCAAGACCGGCTCAGGCACCGGTAAATAGCCCGACCTTCGATCTCGTGGGGTCCATTGATCGGATCGATCGAAATCCCTAGATTTCGCAATATTCTTGGTGAGAAAGCGACCGTTATCGGGGGCGATTTGTTCCCCGCAGTGTACCATCCGCTGGGGACGAACTCGTCACAGTGTGCGAATCATAGGCCGCAGGGGTCGTCGACGAGGTAGTTGAGCATTTCGTCGAGGCTCTGTCCGGCGACGACATCGAGGATGTCGTGATAGGTGCCCCCGGTCATGTCGACCAGGCTGGGCGTCGAGTTGTATGGCTCAGACAGGCCTGCGGCGCTGGTGAGTGAGTGTATAGAATGCAGCACCACACCGGCCTGCAAAAGTTTCACCGCCGCCTGGTCATAGCGGTACAGTGCAGGGTTGTCGCCGGTGTAGACGGCTGGCGGCTCCATGAATGTGTCGTCAGTCATCAAGACGAGGTAGCGCTTGACGTGGGTTCGGAACGCGAACTCGTCCGCGGCGCGGTAGAGAGCGTCGAGGAGATTCTCTGGCATGTCCCAGTTGTCTGCCTGCCGTTGGGAGTCCCGGATTCCCCACGCAGCGTTTTGCCACTCTAGCTGCGTTTCCAATTCGGAGAAGAAATCGCTGCGGGGCAAGACGGCGCCATTGCCATGAACGATGACGTCATTGACATAAGTGGTCAGACCGAGATGAACATCCAGCCCTGCGTCCGTTACGTGATCCAGCAGTGTGTCCACCGACTGGTACAGCGCGTTGATTTCTGCCCCCATGGTGGTTGAGACATCAATGACAAATACCAAATCGAGTGGTGGCGGTGGCCCTGCGATTCCTTCGCCGCCCAGGGGAACGGTCTGTGTTTCGAGCTCGGGTGGGTCAAATGTAAAAGTGGCGGCATCGGCGTAATTGCCAATCTCACCGGGAGCAAATTGCACACCAAAATCAAAGGACCGTCCTGGCTGAACCTTCTTGGGAAAATCCGTGAGCAGGAGAAAGGGTGCGCCGCCGATGGTGACTTGGGCGAGTTCAATGCTCACGGTGCCCGTGTTGATGACGTTGATTGCAGCAACTTTGGTGCACGCAATGTTAACTGCACCGAACTCGACTGCTGTGGGTACGACTTGCAGATCCACTGTGCGTTGTTCGACGGGTATCTTTGCCTCCAGCAGTTTCTCTTCACCGCAACCGGCCAACAACAAGCTGAGCGCCCCAAAAATGCGAAATTTCATACCCATCGACCTCACTTGCACTTCCATATTCTAGGAGTCCCACTTTCTCATGCTCTGGGCCGTTCGTCTACCTTCTGTGGCAACGAAACCGGGCACGGGTCAAACGGGTTGCCAAACGCGACAGGGTTACCATATTGGTACTAGTATGGATTCAACCATGGTGACAGAGTTTGCCGCAGAGCTGTGGAAGATAACTCTGGATCTTGCGGCCCCTCTCCTATTGGGGCTCTTGATCGCTGGATTGCTGCACGTCTGGTTGCCCCGTGCATGGATCGAGCGCCAGCTCAGTCGACGAACGTTCGGCAGCGTCGTTCGAGCAGTGCTCGTCGGTGTGCCCATGCCGTTGTGCTCTTGTGGGGTTGTTCCAACCGCAATTGCTTTGCGGCGTCAGGGAGCTTCAAATGGCGCGACCACAGCATTTCTTATCAGCACCCCGCAGACCGGGGTTGACTCGATTCTGGTCAGCGCAAGCTTCCTCGGTTGGCCTTTCGCCATTTTCAAGGTGATCGCCGCTGCGGTCACAGGTCTCATGGGTGGTGCTCTCGCCAATGCGACTGACACTCAGGTTGCCGTGGACGGTGGCGCCTTGGCTATCGGAGATGCCCCGCGATCCCGCAGTCTTGTTGAAGCTGTTCGTTATGCCATCTTCGAGCTGTTGGCGATGATCGATCGTTGGCTCATTGTGGGTGTGGTGGTAGCTGCGGTCCTCTCTGTTGCACTGCCTGCCGATTTCTTTGCCGATCAGGAGTGGACTCGGGGTCTTCTAGGCATGCTCTTGGTCCTCGCCGTGGCGTTGCCACTCTATGTGTGCACCACGAGCTCTGTGCCGATAGCCGCGTCACTCATTGCTGCTGGGATGCCGCTCGGTTCTGCGTTGGTCTTTCTGATGGCAGGACCGGCAACGAATTTGGCGACAATGGGAGCGGTCTACAGAGGCTTGGGCGGGAAAATCCTGGCCATCTACCTTGGAACCGTGTCCGTGATGAGCATGGTCTTGGGCATAGGCTTCGAGTTTGTGCTTGCCGATGTCGCACCCCCCGCCCATGTGCATGTGCACGGGGGGCACTGGTGGTCAACCGTCTCGGCGGTGTTGTTGATCGGCTTGGTGGCGGCGCTAAGTGTGCGCCGAATCGTTTTGCGTATTCGTGGTGGAGCGCCGTTGCAAGGAGAAGACATGGACGTCAAGCTCGAGGTTAAGGGAATGACCTGTCAACATTGTGTGGCTAACGTCAAAAAGGCTCTGGAGGCCGTTGACGGAGTCGAAGAGGCCATTCCTGATCTCGCCGGATCCCGCGTCTTGGTGCGCGGCGGCGGACTGAATGTGGAAGCGTTGGTCAGAGTTGTGGAGAAGGCAGGCTACAGCGCGACGGCGCTTTGATTATATTGGCCAGGGTTAGGTCCGTAATAGATCGACTCTCTGAGGAATGTGAAAAATGCGAGATTCACGAATGAGCTCCAGATATGAAGTGAGTCTCGAGAGGTCCCGGACTACCAGGTCTCCCATTAGGCGTATGTGACTGAGAAACTCAGGGGGTTTGTCGAAGTTTGGGGAGAAACTGGACATTTCGCACTCGACCTTTGCCATTTGCGCAGGTAGGTCCCGGCGCAGACGCAAGGAGTAGTCCATTCTTTCCCGCCAATGGGAGACAAGGCGTTGCAGACGTTCGTAATCGCGCAACACCAATGTCAGAAACAGATCGCGGTAGTAGTTGTTCTCCCTTTCGTAGAAATACCGGTGACGCCGCATATGATTTTTTCGCCAAGCCAGTGCGTTTTCCTGTCCCCATTCGATGTTCATCAAGGCGTAGGAGATTCGGCTCCCCTTCTCTAGCTGTTTGAAATGGAGGTGGTAGCACATGTCGCGAGTCTGCAGCAGATTGTCGAGTGGGACGTCGAGCGACATGATTCCGAAGTGCTCGAACTCACCAAACAAGAGATTCTTGAAGTGGTTGTGAATGCAATCCCAATCGGTGAGGGCGCAGGAGCTGTGGTTGAGGATGTAAGATTCGATCTCAGCCAAGTGCCCAATGACGAAATTCTCGATGCTCAGCTTGATGAGACAATAGGCACCGTCATTGGACTCGAACTCCTTTTCAAAGTCTGCCGTCTCCAGCGCTGTGTCCGCAGGGGGCGCTGACGATGGCTCCCCATACTCGCGATAGAGCGGACAGCTTCGAAACGCATCAATGACACAACTCAACGCATCGCGGGTGACAGGCTGCGCCAAGCGAATCTCTATGGCCTCGTCCTTGTGCAAGGCCAGAGCAACCAAAGACAGCGGCTGAAAGTCGACCCATTGGTCAGTTGACGGACGTCGCAGGGAAAGGCGGTCGATGCAGCCAGACTCACGTAAACGCGAGAACAAGTGAGTTGCGGGGCGAACGTGGAGGTCAAAGGCAAGGGTCGTGCGCAGGACAACGAATGAGGAGTCGCTGGCGACCACCTGGAAGTTGATGTCTTCGATGCCCGCGAGCACCTCGCAGGTCGTGCCGTCGGTTCTTCGGGTCACGTGGACACCTCAGTGTGCGCGCGGATCACCTTGTGGTGACCGCCTCCCAGGGAAACTTACCAGACCGCAGAGTGACGGGCCACTTATCAAACATCACAACTTACTGTGCTGCATACAGCCATGGAAGTCGTATTTCGCCGCACGTCGGTCAACCAAACCGGAAAATCGGATTGTGGGAAGCTGAACGGGTGGCACCGCCGCACCACCCGTTCAGTTGGATCAACGATCTACTTGTCGATAACTGCCTGGGCAGCCGCTAGACGGGCCACCGGAACACGGTAGGGGGAGCAGCTGACGTAGTCCATACCCACATTGTGGCAGAACCTGACCGACGACGGCTCGCCACCGTGCTCGCCGCAGATACCAACCTTCAGTTTCGGCTTGGTCTTGCGACCCCGGTCGATACCGAGCTTGACCAATTCTCCCACGCCGCTTTGGTCGAGGACCTCAAAGGGGTCGCGAGGAAGAATCTTGTGGTCGAGATAGTACGGTACGAACCCACCCACGTCATCGCGGCTGAAGCCATATGTCATTTGGGTGAGGTCGTTGGTCCCGAAGGAGAAGAACTCGGCCACTTCGGCGATCTCGTCGGCGAGCAAGGCTGCCCGCGGGATCTCAATCATGGTGCCGAACATGTAGGGGATCTTCTTGAGGTTATACTTCTTGAGCACCTCAGGATATATCTTGTCGAAGAGCACACGTTGGTGTGAAAGCTCTTTGACGTCACACAGGACGGGGATCATGATTTCGGGGAAGACCTTTTTGCCCGCTTTGATGAGCTCAGCCGCACCTTCGAGGATGGCGCGGATCTGCATCTCGCTCACCTCTGCGTAGGTGATGCCGAGGCGGACGCCGCGATGCCCCATCATCGGATTTACTTCGTGCATGACGTCCGCTCGAGCATTGAGTCGTTCGAGGGAGATGCCTAGGCTTTTGGCGATTTCGCGACGATCTTCGAGTGCATCAGGCACGAACTCATGCAGCGGTGGGTCGAGGAGGCGAATGGTCACGGGCAATCCGGCCATCACATCTAGGGTCTTTTTGATGGTGTCCTTGACGTCGACGAACAACTCGTCGAGGGCTACTCGGCGAGCCTCTTCGGTGTCGGCGAGGATCATCTTACGCAGCTTGAACAGCGGTTTCTCGGAGTGCTCACCATAGAACATGTGCTCGGTGCGCAACAGGCCAATGCCCTCGGCACCGAACTGGAGGGCCTTCTTCGAATCTGCCGGCGTGTCGGCATTGGTACGAACCTTCATCGTGCGAACCTTGTCGCAGAGCTTCATGAAGGCGTGGAAGTGAGGGTCGTCCTCGGTACCAGTGATCATCGGCAGCTGGCCTTTGTAGACCAGACCCTTGGTTCCATTGAGAGTGAGGAAATCGCCTTCCTTGATGGTCTTGCCGTCGACGGTGATCTTGCGACCGGCGACGTCAACATTGAGTGCGCCCGCACCGACGATGCAGCATTTGCCCCAGCCGCGGGCAACGAGCGCCGCGTGGGAGGTCATGCCGCCGCGGGAGGTGAGGATGCCGATCGCAGCTCGCATGCCCTCGACGTCCTCTGGGTTGGTCTCATCGCGGGCGAGGATGACTTTCTTGCCCTCCGCTACCCATTTGACGGCGTCGTCGGCGGTGAAGACAACTTGACCGACTGCGCCGCCGGGACCCGCTGGCAGACCCTTTGCGAGCTTGTCTGCGGTCTTTTCGGCGATTGGATCGACCATGGGGTGCAAGAGCTCGTCGAGTTGGTTGGGGGTGACCCGCATGATGGCGGTGTTGATGCTGATGAGCTTCGACTTGTGCATCTCGACGGCCATGCGGACGGCGGCCGGCCCATTGCGCTTGCCGTTACGCGTCTGCAGCATCCAGAGTCGAGCGTCCTCGATAGTGAACTCGAGGTCCTGCATGTCTTTGTAATGTGCCTCGAGCTTGTTGCGAATGGCGAATAGCTGCTTGTACGCCTTCGGCATGGCCTTCTCGAGGCTCGGAAGAGTGGAGCCCTCACCGCGGGTCGATTCGTTGATCGGGTTGGGGGTACGGATGCCAGCGACGACGTCCTCTCCCTGTGCGTTTGGCAGCCACTCGCCGAAGAACTTGTCCTCGCCGGTTGCGGGGTTACGGGTGAACGCAACGCCCGTGGCTGAGGTGTCGCCCATGTTGCCGAACACCATCGCTTGCACGTTGACGGCGGTGCCCCAGTCATCGGGGATGCTCTCAATGCGGCGATAGGAGACCGCGCGCTTGCCGTTCCAGGATTTGAACACGGCACCGATGCCACCCCACAGTTGATCCTCTGGATTGTCGGGGAATTCTTTGCCGAGAACGTCCTTGACCTTGGCTTTGTAAATCTTGGTCAGCCCTTCGAGATCCTCTGCGGTCAGGTCGACGTCCTGAGTGACGCCGCGCGCTTTCTTCATCTTGTCGAGCTCTACCTCGAGCTGATGACGAATGCCCTTGCCCTCTGCGGGCTCAATGTCCTCAGCCTTCTCCATGACGACGTCAGAGTACATCTGGATGAGGCGACGATAGGCGTCCCAAACGAAACGCGGGTTGTTGGTCTTCTTGATGATGCCTGGTATCGTTTTGGTGGTCAGGCCGATGTTGAGGACCGTCTCCATCATGCCCGGCATTGATTGACGCGCGCCTGAGCGACTGGAAACCAACAGCGGGTTTTTGGGATCGCCGAACTTGCGGCCCATGATCTTTTCCATTCTCTTGATGGCGGACTTGACCTCAGCATTCAGCCGTGGCGGGTACTTGAACTTCTTCATGAATGCTGTGCAGACTTCGGTGGTGATAGTGAAGCCGGCAGGAACCGGCACGCCGATCTTAGCCATTTCGGCCAAGTTCGCGCCCTTGCCGCCGAGAAGATTCTTCATCTTCGCGGAGCCGTGGGCTGTGCCACCGCCAAAAGAATAAACCAGTCGCTGTTTTGTCATGAGCTCTTCTCTCCAGTTGACGCTGACCACTTTCTGCTGTGGCCGTCCTGTCAACGTAATCGTTAAAGCCCTAGGTCCGCGGCTGCCGCCCTGTTTTCGGGCTAGGCAGGCTGCCACCTAGAGCCGGTTCTAATCGGAGGGGGAGTTAATACCAGGGCTGGCGGGGTTGCAAGGCCGGTGACACAGATCCCGCAGATCCCGGCATCCGCTGCTTATTTGGGCGTCTTTGGGGCAAAGGGCTGAGCGTTGTCTACTCCCTTTTGCCAAAGGAGTCAGCGAACAACTGGGCTATGGCTTGACGTCCGGTTTTCTCGATACGGACAGTGCCGGTCCCACAGAAGCGAGTGTGGCGGATGGTTGGCGCAGCGATATTGACCCAACGACTGCCACTCCAGGTCAACCAACTCTGCCGTCCCTGATCAAAGACGTACAGAGGCTTCTCAAAACGTTTGGCGAGCTCCGCAGCCCATCCCGTGCCACCTCGGACAGTGCCATCTTCTTGGATGGCACCGATGACGAAGACTTCGCCTGCGGTTGTCACCTGGTGCCAGATTGTCTGCAGTACTTTTTGAAACGCCTCGTCTGCGGGAAAGGTGCGATGAAGCTGTGACTCGACGTAGAGGCTGCTCACGGCTCCCCGCCGCAAATCATCCGGAGCAAGCTCGACGAGCCCGCGGGTGCGCAGAGGAGTGCGACCTGCGAAGCTGAAACACACCTCCGTCATTCCATACCTTTCGGCCATTTCGCCGAAGGTCGCCTCGCTGCCCTTGGCCCCCCCCGACAGCAGCGTGAAGGCCGACGCGGGAAGGTTGGCAGCGCTTGGGCGGTCCCCGTCTTTGATAAGGCGCATGGTATCGGGGTCCAGGACCAACTCCGTGTCCCGAGGATGTTTGGCGTCATGGTCCTTGAGTAAGCGGATGCCTATGTGTTTGCGGGGCTCGAGAAACACGGCAATTTCAATCTGATCGGCCACGTCTTTGCAGGGTTCTGTAACACCAGTTGGACGAGTGGGAACGTCATCGCGGTGGGTTTGGGCGCTCATCCACAACTTGGCACCGACTTTCTTTGCGCTGTCCTTGATTTGAGCAATGAGGCAGCCCAGCTCCGAGCCGGCTTGGCTCCAGTCAAACCCATCGACAATGATCAACGCGGGCTCGAATCCGAGGCTCTCTTGGTACAATCGCACGGATTCTTCCAGACGCTTGGGGCTCAAGGTGGCGTCAGTGAACGCTTGGATGACACGATTGGTGTTCAGTTCGTTGCGCGACTCCTCGCGTTCGACCAAGCCGCTGGCGCTGGCGAGGTCGTCAAACAGTGCGTCATACCAAGCACGGACGTGTTCGAGTGTTTGTCCGAGTGCGAGGTGGAGTACTGTTTCTCCGCGCAACGCGTGGTCGATTCCAACTTGCACGAGAAAGGCCGTCTTGCCCACGCCCGCTCGCGCCATGACGACCCCCAGATCACCATCGTGGACCTCTCCCATCGAGCCATCGAGAATGCGCAATGGGCTGCGTTCGCTCACTGTATTCTTGTGCACATGGCTCTCCGTGTTGCGGCTCTTTCCTCGGGGCTCCATTACTTATTGCCTCTCACAGCCTGCCACTCGGCCACCAAATCATCTTCAATATTCTTTGGTACCTGCAGGTAGCGTGACATCTCCATGGTGAACTCGGCCTTTCCTTGAGTCGCCGAGCGCAGGCTGGTGGCGTAACCAAACATTTCGGCCAGTGGCACATCTGCTTCTGTGCGATTGATGCCACCGTCTTCCTGTGCGCCGATAATGGTGCCGCGTCTCTGCATCAGACTGGTTAGAACGTTGCCCGCGAATTCCGATGGTGTCTCAACGACGACGCGCATAATCGGCTCTAGGACCCGCGCAGCCCCTTTGTCAAAGGCTTGGCGCCAGGCACCGCGTGCCGCGGCCTTGAATGCGATATCGGACGAGTCGACCGCATGTGAACTGCCATCAATGATGACTGCGCGGACATTGACGACAGGCGCACCGATGCGGCGGCCCTCCTCAAGCATTGATTTGAAACCCTTTTCGATTGACGGGATGTACTGCCGCGGAATGGTGCCGCCTTTGATCTCGTCGACAAACTCGAAGGGCTCTGAGCAGGGTTCGAGGTACCCGACAACGCGACCAAACTGACCAGAACCGCCGGTCTGTTTCTTGTGGGTGTAGTCAAAATCTGCACGTCGCGTGAGAGTCTCGCGATAGGCTACTCGGGGGGCCGAAGTGGTGACGTGAACGTTGTATTCGCGGCGCATGCGCTCTAGGTAAACCTCTAATTGCAGCTCGCCCATACCTTGGATGACGGTCTCGTTCGATTCTGGATCGAGGTGGACGCGGAACGTCGGATCTTCCTTGGTGAATCGTTGCAGTGCTTTACTCAGGTTGATCTCAGATTTGTGGTCATCTGGCTTCACCGAAAGAGAGATGACCGGCTCGGGAACGTGCATCGAGGTCATGATGACACTCGTCGAGCCGTCTGTGAACGTGTCGCCAGAATGGCAATCGAGGCCGAAAATGGCGACGATATCCCCAGCGCCGGCATCGTCGATGTCTTCCATCTCGTCCGCGTGCATGCGCACCAATCGGGCAATCTTCGTCTGCTTGTGGGTGCGCGTATTGGTGATGAAATCGTCTCGCTTGAGTGCGCCTTGGTACACGCGCATGTACGTCAGTTGTCCGTATCGGCCGTCCTCTAGCTTGAACGCCAGAGCTACCGTGGGGGCATCTGGATCGCTCTTGAGGATCACGGGCCGCTCGACTTCTCCGTCTAGTTCCAACGCCTCATTGCTGACGTCGGACGGGCAAGGCAAGTACTTCACGACGCCGTCGAGTAACGGCTGCACGCCCTTGTTCTTGTACGCGGAGCCAATGATGACCGGAGTTATCTGCTGAGACAACGTGCCTTGGCGGATTGCCGAGTGGATAAGCTCAGTCGTGACTCTGTCTTCGAGGATGGCCTCCATGAGTGCGTCGGAGAACATCGACACCGCATCGAGCATCTGCTCGCGGAACGCCGCTGCGCGCTCAAGCATGCCCTTTGGGATCTCTTCGACGGTGACGTCTGCACCGTTGGGCCCGTTGAAGCGCAGAGCACGCATCTCCACGAGGTCGACAACACCGGCAAAGTTTTCTTCGAGGCCAATGGGGAGCTGCAAGAGCACCGGATTGTGCGCCAGCTTGTCGCGAAGCTGGTCACGGACCCTCACGGGGTCAGCTCCGACGCGATCGCATTTATTGACAAAGGCGATGCGTGGCACCCGATACCGTCGCATCTGCCGATCCACGGTGAACGACTGGCTCTGAACGCCCGCGACGGCACAGAGCACTAATACGGCACCGTCGAGGACACGCAACGAGCGCTCGACCTCTATGGTGAAGTCGACGTGCCCAGGTGTGTCGATGATGTTGATGTGATGTTTGGCCCAGCGGCAATGGGTCGCAGCGCTGGCGATGGTAATTCCGCGCTCGCGCTCGAGCTCCATGGAATCCATCTTCGCACCTACGCCGTCTTTGCCTTTCACGTCGTGGATGGCGTGCACCCGCTGCGTGTAGAACAAGATGCGCTCGGTTAGCGTGGTTTTGCCACTGTCTATGTGTGCGGAGATGCCAATGTTCCGCAGGGTTGTCAGGTCCCTGATCACTGCGTTTGCCTTTTTATCTCTTCGGAGGCGGCGGGGGTTACAGGAACTGAGGCCAGATGTAAAGCCTATTCGCAACAGGCCAGCGGCGAGTCAGAACGGCGAATTGGACGATTTGAACCTTTTCTGGCGACTGCTTTAACATGAAAAACAGTCGTGTGTTAGCCGGCAACTCTTGAGATAGAGTCCGGCCGATGATCGCGCGGCTTGGACGATACGAAATCGAGAGACTCATCGGCAAAGGTGGCACCGGGCGGGTGTTCCTCGCCTTGGATCCGAAGTTGTCGCGTCAAGTCGCTATCAAAGTTCTCGATACGGAGACCAAGGATTCCTTCCGGCGTCGTTTTCATCTCGAGGCCAAGGCGATCGCGGCGCTCAAACACCCGAATATCGTCGCGATGTATGATTTCAGCGGGGAAGACTCCAAACAGTTGTATTTGGTGATGGAGTATGTTCCCGGCAAGTCGTTGTGGCAGATCACCAACGACCATGGACCGATGTCAGAGGCTACGGCCCTGTGTGCTGGCCACGAGATCGCCCTCGGTTTGGAGCACGCCCACGCCCACAATGTCGTGCACCGTGACATCAAGCCGGAGAATATCCTCCTGCATGAAGGCCGGGTGGTGGTGACTGATTTCGGCGGCATTAAGTTCGTTGCCGCGGAGGATCCCGAACGCTACCGCCGCACCGAGGCTCTTGGAACGCCGGGGTTTATGGCACCGGAGCAATTTGACGGTCGGGACATTGGTCCCCACACCGACATATTTTCGTTGGGTGCAGTGCTTTACAACCTGGCGACCGGCGAGGTGCCGTATCAGGGTGAGAATATCTACGAGACTTACAAGAATCTGAAGACTGGCCGCTACGTCGACCCTCGCCAGCACTGCCCGGTGTTGTCACCAGAGTTCGTCAAGTTGCTGTCCCGGTGTTTGGCACGTCGGATCAAAGATCGCTATGCCAACGTGAAGGACCTGCGCGAGACGATTCTTGAATTGCTGAGTCGGCAAGGAGTTGTGGAAATTCGGGCCGAGCTCGTTCGCTATGAGCAGAGTCCCGCTGGCCACGCCGTCTCGCAACGCCAGCGCGAAGTCGGTATGTTGTTGCGCGAGTTGCGGGAGGCGATTGTCGGGCGGCAAAGAAAACGAGTTGCGGACATTATCCAACGAATCCAGGATCTGGCACCACTGGACGA
>MGST01000211.1 GCA_001798605.1 Deltaproteobacteria bacterium RIFOXYA12_FULL_58_15
ACCACCCGTGTCTTGGATGAGAACGCCGCACAGCGGGTCCAAGGCAATCAGGGCGATGACGTCCCTGATTTCGTCGTTGGTGAGGACTCCTTTGGCCGCCTTCATGAACGGCTTTGTTTCCACCACGGTCATCATTTGAGCCATTTTTACACCATTGGTGTGCTTTGTCGATAAATACACCAATGGTGTTTTTATTGGGGCGAACCATGTGAAGATTTAGAGCAATGGCTCGACGATGCGTTGGCCGACCCGTCGAGTTGAAATTCACGACTGTTCGCGGCTACGACCACCGCCGAACTTGAAGGGCAAATCGTTTCTGTACAACCCGGACGCTTTCGCACCCCGGCCCCCCTCGGATCTCCGCAAGAAACGCGCTATAAAGCTCGCTCAACCGCCCATGCCCAGAACCCATGCTTTTTGGAGGTCTCATGCAGAAGGCGCTCATTACTGGAATCACCGGCCAAGACGGGTCGTACTTGGCGGAGTTTTTGCTCGACAAGGGTTATGAAGTTCACGGCATCATACGGCGATCGGCGAGTTTCAACACGGAGAGGATTGACCACCTTTATAGAGATCCCCATGACACCGCGGCGCGGTTGTTTTTGCATTATGGGGATTTGGCCGATGGGACGGGGTTGCGGCGGATTCTCGAGAAGGTTGGGCCCGACGAGATCTACAACCTCGGGGCGCAGTCCCATGTGAAGGTGTCCTTTGAGCAGCCGGAGTATACGGCGGATGTTGTGGGGGTTGGAACCTTGCGGCTGTTGGAGGTTGTGCGCGACCATATCGATGGCCATGGGTCGGGCAAGGGCAAGGGCAAGGCCAAGGTGGTGCGGGTCTATCAGGCCGGATCTTCGGAGATGTATGGGGCGACTGCGCCGCCGCAGAACGAAGACAGTCCGTTTTATCCGCGCAGTCCGTATGCGGTCAGTAAGGTTGCGGCCCACTTCTATGGCGTCAATTATCGTGAGGCCTATGGCATGTTTGTCGCCAATGGGATTCTGTTCAATCATGAGTCGCCCCGGCGCGGGGAGACGTTTGTGACGCGCAAGATCACGCGGGCGGCGACCCGCATCAAGCTTGGCCTGCAGAGCAAGATGTTTCTTGGCAATCTCGAGGCGCGGCGCGACTGGGGGTTTGCCGGGGATTATGTCGAAGCCATGTGGCGGATGTTGCAGCACCCGACCCCCGAGACGTTTGTCGTGGCGACGGGGGAGTCGCACAGTGTGCGCGAGTTTGTGCAAGCGGTGTTTGGCAAACTGGGGCTCGATTGGCAGAAACATGTTGAGATTGATCCACGCTATTTTCGGCCAACCGAAGTTGATGATCTGCAGGGCGATGCAACCAAGGCTCGTGAGCTTCTTGGGTGGCAGCCCCGGACGACGTTTGCCGAGCTGGTCGACATGATGGTCGAAGCGGATCTGGAATTGGCGCGACAAGAGAAGACCTTGAAAGACGCCGGCCACCATGTGCCGCGTCGCGGGCGGGCCAATGACTGATCGAATGATTGCGAGTAGCAAGATTTGTGTGGCGGGCTACAAAGGGCTGGTGGGCTCTGCCATCGTTCGCAGACTTCGGAGCGGCGGGTTTGCCAATCTCTTGCTGATTGATCGGGGGGAGGTCGATCTCACCGATCAGCGGGCAGTGCGCGAGCTGTTTGCCCGCGAGAAACCGGAATACGTGTTTCTTGCCGCGGCGCGAGTCGGTGGGATACTGGCCAACTCCACCCATCCCGCAGATTTCATTCGCGACAACCTGTTGATTCAGACCCATGTGATCGACGCTGCCCACACCCATGGGGTGACCAAGCTCCTTTTTCTCGGTTCGTCGTGCATCTATCCCAAGGATGCGCCACAGCCGATGAAGGAAGAGCATCTGCTCACCGGTCCTTTGGAGCCCACCAACGAGTGGTATGCCATCGCCAAAATTGCCGGCATCAAGTTGGTCCAGGCCCTGCGCAAGCAACATGGCTTCTGTGGTATTTCGCTGATGCCGACCAATTTGTATGGCCCCGGTGACAACTTCGACGTCACCTCTTCCCATGTGCTGCCGGCGCTTCTGCGTCGTTTCGACGACGCCAAACGGGCAGGGGCAAGTGAGCTCGTGGTGTGGGGGACCGGGGCGCCTCGGCGCGAGTTTCTGCACGTCGACGATCTGGCCGATGCGGCGGTGTTCCTCATGCAGCAATACGATGACGAGGAGATCATCAATGTCGGGGTCGGTGAGGACCTGAGCATCGCCGAGTTGGCGGGGCTCGTGCGCGAGGTGGTTGGCTTTTCGGGCGAGATTGCCTTTGACATCACCAAGCCCGATGGGACCCCACGCAAGCTCCTCGATGTTTCGCGTCTGCATGCCCAGGGGTGGACAGCCAAGATTGCTCTTGCCGATGGCGTCGCCTCCACCTACCAGTGGTACCTCGAGAATGTTGCCCAAATGCGGGGATAAGGTGGGCGACGGTCATGGGCAGGTCACTGTCCCATTGATCGAAGAGCTGCACCGTCTCGGAGACGACATCACCAGAAATAGAAGGGTGCCAAGTCGGCGTGACAGTCTTTCCGCCAAAAGGCGACGACTCGGCAAAGGCAAGGCGTGTGGCAGGGATCGGCGGTTTCTCCACCGTGATGGTCGGTCCGAGGAAGTCCTGCTGTCCGGGCCCACCGAGACTCTCCCAGTCGTGCCCAAGGATGGAGTCCTCATCGATAACGTCGAGCCGCAGAGTGCCATCGCCGTCGCCGGTGTTGACCGTGACGGCGTATGCATCGCCTGAGCCGGAAACATTTGTGATCGCAGCCCCCACGATGCCCGTCGCGGTGAGCCCCATGTCGCTGAGATCGGTGTTCGTGACCGGCTCGTCGAAATGGATGGTGAACGTGGTGGCCGCAGCGGACACGGCGCGACTTCCTCTGGGACAGAAGAGAAGCGTACTCGGCCGCAGCCGGCCAACAACAGCACTGCCATGCATCCAGAACGCATCTTCCTGCCTTTATGGCCCAATCGGTCGATTTGAGAAACCCAATTCTACAGCCCGGTTCGGCGACACGCAGCCCGCGCCACCATCGGCACCATCGGCCCGGTTCCTGCCTGCCGCACAAGAACGGCCGGCTCGCCCCGCTGAAACGGGCGTAGGTATGGAGGAGCACAAGGTTCCGCTCCACTCGTTTGCCGTTGATCGCGAATAATCCACCATCTATAAATGTCAACGCCCCGTCCACCGGGGTTGTGAGGTTTCTTGCGGGTGGCTGGGTGGGGAACGTCGCTTGGAGAATTGGCTCACTCGAGGATCAGATAACCAGGAGGTCATCGTGAAGATCCCGTTGCTTCTTGCGTTGCTGCTCGCTTCTACTCCAGCGAGTGCCGCGACCAAAATCACCAAGAGCGACTTTCAGCGCCTATCAGCGCGTTCGCTCAACATCGTCAATTACTTTCAAAGTGTGCACACCTTCGACGCGCATGGGATCTTTGATCTCGATTATCGTGTTTCCACCGGATTTCTGGTGCCAACGACCACCGGGGAGATCGCCGTCGATAGCTTCAACGCCAAACTGCTTGGCTATTTCCCCGTGTTCTACGGTGACAGCTGGGGAGTGAATGTGTTCTTTGGTGCCGAAGTCGTCGGTATGGGTGAGGCCGGTGAGTTTCGTCCGTGGGTCCTTGGGGGCGACGATGACGATATCGATTTTCGGGTCAACACCGGTCAGAACATACTTGGCGCTGACTTCTCCGTCCTCAATCGTCGCCTACACTATACTTTGGCGACCATCGGCACGGTGGCCTACGGTCTTGGGGCGGGCGATGACTTCGAACCGACCCTGAAGACGCCCGGCATCAGTGTCATCCCAGGCACCGGAGAGAGCGCCGATGCTGAGATTCGGCGCTCGTGGCATACGATTACTTACGATCAATACCGCTTCACATTTCTCACCGACGAAGGACTGTTGAGCGCCCCAGACTATCTCAGCATTGGGCTCGACCAGGTCACGCCGGTGGTGGCCGGCCTCACGGGTTACGAGATGCCGTTTAGGCTCTCGACCTCCTTCAATTTCTACAGCGCCGGCGCCAATGTTTTCAACACAGATTCGTCGAGCTTCGCGCACGCCATCTACGCAACGCGCATCCTCGAGCACCTCGCCACGTTCGTCGAGTACTCTATTGTTCCATTTCAACTCAACGAGGCGCGCCTCGAGGCCAATATCAACATTGGTTTCGGCGACGAAGGCGTTACCATCACCGGCGCGACCCTGGATACCTCGGGGGAGCGACTTCGCGGCGAGAAATTGCAGATGCTCAACGTAGGTGGTTCGCTACGGGCCTCCGCCTACCGGACAGTCGTTGGTGAGGTTCTGTTTGGTGGCCTCGGTCAGGCATTCGCCAATCTCGCCATTTTGGATGATGGCAACTCGCGGTTTCACGACTTCTTCTTTGTGATGGAATACGGTCGCCAGTACTCGGAGACGGCTCGACAACTGTTTGGCTTCGCCGGCGAGAACACCTACCGCCTCAAGATTCTCTACCGCTACACCATCCCACAAGGTTGAGTTAGCGCTTTGAGGTCCGTCGTTCAGGTTTCAGGTCGACGGTGCCGGCAAAGTTGGCGCCGGCAAAACCGGGACACCGTCTTGCGTTTCACACCGTCAGAACGTCGGTTTGAGAGAAGTCATTGCCTTTGTAGAGAAGGGGCTCCCCCGTGCGCATCGCCAGTGCATAGGCACAACAATCGCCGAGGTTGAGGGCCGCGGGGTGACGCCCCTTGCCAAATCGTTCGTAGGCTTTGCGTGCCAAGGAGACTTGCTCGCAATCCATGCCGACCTGTTCAATGCGACCTTGGTGCAATAACAGGTCGAGCTCACGGGCACCGGATGGCCCCTTTTTGGCGACAATCACAACGCCACACTCGAGCTCCGCAAATGCCGCGATGAGTCGTTTGGAATCACCGGCGATGGCTTCGATGAATTCGTCTGCTCGGGGTTCACCGAGGAGAATGGCAAGAATCGCAGAAGTGTCGATGACCATTCAGTCCCCAAACGTACCGTCTCGATTGTACCCCAGGATTTCATCGGTTGGGCGAGAATCCAAATCGGGCAAATCGCTGCAGCGCAGCGAAATCTCTTTGAGGGCATCCACCACATCAGGCACACGACGCTGCCCATTGATTCGCTCCAACCGCTCTTTCAATGCGACAATGACCGCACGCGTCATGGTTTCACCCGTCCGTTTGGCCACCTCCGCAGCCAATTGCTCAGCCTCGATGTTCTTGATGCTCAACCCCATGATGCAAACCACCTATATGGGTAGAATGAACCATTATTGCTCTGTCGTCAATGCGGTTGTTGGGCAAGTTTGGAAAGTTTGGAAAGTTTGGGAAGGTTCCGACGCCGACACGGAGAAACCCACGACACACAGGTCGCGGGAGGCCGTGGGTCAGCAAGCGCCGTCTCCCGAACCTCCGATGCAGAGGCACCCAAAGCTATACTGACGATACATAGAGTGATATCCATTCTCGTAGCACAGCCCTCCCCAATCACAACTTTGATCGTAGTATATCGTGTAGCAGGGGTTTGCTTTCAATTGGTCCACAATTGACGAATCGCCGTCTTCGAGTTCCATTGTTTCGAAGTCGTCGATTGTTCCCTCGGAGCCGCATCCCACGAGCGCCATTCCGAGTCCTAATGTAACGAGAACCACGAGCTGCCTAATTTCCATAAAGTCTCCTGTTTGTTGTCCGCTGTCCTATTTGCGATGGTGTAAGCACGATGTATGCCAGAGACGAAAAGTCTTCTCCGCCCAGGATTCGTTATCTTTTTTTGTTCTTCGTCATGGCACCCAGGAACAACAGGGCTCCACCAGGGAACAACAGCGTTCCACGGCCCTTGAGGGTCAAGTCCGACTGCTGCTCGAATCTTACGAGCAAGCAAAAAGGATACGACAAGCTCGTATGGCTGCGCGGCAAAGCCCTTTTGTCATATGGTCTTTGTCATATGGCTTTTGTTGACCATTGATGAGTTGGCACGGAATCTGGACGAGCCGCTCACAGTGGCCACCCACGATGCACAACTTGCCCGCGCAGCCCTGGCCTCGGGCCTCGACGTTGTAGGGGTTTGAACCGGTATAAAACGGTTTGAACTGGATATCTCTGTAGCTCCATTTGCGAGCCGACCTAAGTCGTGACGCGTTGCCGTTCACCCACCCGTGCTTAATTTCGCCTCAGAATGAATCCGACGCTAGCACCATCTTTGTCACGGTCGGAGACGGTCCGTGATCGTTCATCTGCTCTTTCATTTTTCGCGCGTACCTGCTTCTCTGTTTCATCTCGAAGCCACGGACGACCTCAGGTTCCCGTTCGCGATGGGCATGGATGTTTCTGGCACGGATGAAGTTGCCGGCTGCCCGAATCAACGTGAAGGGAAGCCGAATCAAGTAGAGACCTAGGTTATCAACGATGATCTGCAGGGCTCCGATCAAAATGTTGCCGGTGCCAGTGGAGCGCAACTCCTTGTTCTTGCCCTTCGCGACGACGCTCGCCGACACTTCAGCCGCACCCAACCCCATGCGGTGCCAACCGCCAAAAGGAGTGATCGCTATGAGGGAGCTGAGGGCGCGCTCGAGGACCCAGCCCGTCGCTTTTTTGGGGTTGCCAGTTTTGTTGGGGGCGACGTCAACACGCAGGCAGATGTCGGGTTTGTCTTGGTCCCAGACGTTGTATCCATCCTGTGTTTCGTAGGTATCGCGAAGCTCGAGATGCAACCTGTGCATCATCGGCATGCGAAACTGTTTGCCGTGTGCGCCGCTTTTCTTCTCTACGACCAGGCGCACTTCTGGAATACCGTGGTCTCGCGCGTATTGGGCTATGACGTCGTGGACGGCGCTGTCGATCTGTGACGAAGTGTCAACGTTGTCTTTGAGGGCAGATGTACCTTCCATGACTCATTCCTTGGCTTTGATGTGAACAATCTTGCCCTTGTGGCCATTGAATCCGAGGCCGGGATGTATCAGCTTGCCATCGGCATCGAAGGCAATCTGATTGTGATAGTTGGAATAGGACGAGTGAGAAGGTGCCCACACATCTGCTTTGCAGCCAAAGCTCTTCCATACGCTGGTTGCCAGATTCAGTGGGAGAGGAAGGTGGCCACCAAAACCTGTGGAACAACTCTGCAGGATGATGTTTGCGCCTGGGACGACAAAACGGTCAACCCCCGCCAACTTGAGACGGAAGATGTCGCCCGCGTCAAACTTGGAACGGTCGGTGAGCCCGAAACCAAAGACTCCGGGACTCACCTGCATGCCGGTGGGCATGCCGTGCGCGCCAATGATCACGAGGTCGGCCGGGTTTTTGCCGCCGTGACTCGCTTCCTTGAGTGCTCTTTCTATGTCTCTGTCTGACTCCATCTCGTAGAACAACACGAAAAATCCAGCTCCGATCAGCGGTGCGATTGGCGTGCTGTTGAAGGCACCGTTGTGATCGGAGGTCGGAAACAAAACGACTGCTGTTTTACGGCCCCGTGGTGCGCCTGGGGTCTCCGTACGCAACGAGTATCGATTGAGGGTGAGCTCTTCCCGCTCGAGCTCGTTGATGTATCGACTCTCGACCTTGGGGGCACAATCACGAAAGGCTTGCAGTGTGGCGAACGCCGACGGAACCTTGCGTACGGCATCCTCGGCAAACAGATCCAGCAAAACGGGGGCGGTTGCGCAACGAGCAATCAAAGAGATGTCTTCTTTGAGCTCGGGACAATCGTTCAGCAACTGAGAGACGTCCTTCTTGGGGGCATTGGTGCCGTGGAAGTGAATGAACAGTCGTGCGGCCTCGACATTGAGATGGCCGTAATAGTAGGCATAGGGCGATACGCCACGCCGGGCCAGCTCTGTCACGGTGTGCTCGTTCAGTTGTTGGGAGCCCAGAAAGACGCTCGCCGTCCCCGAGTCCATCTTTTTGACCCTAGCGGCCAAGAGGTCGAACTCTTTGGTGGTCCACTTCGAAGAGTCGAAAAAGTTGGTGACTCTGGTGATGGTGTCATAGTTGTGGTCCGGATGCAAAACGTGGTGGGCTGCCGCACAAATGACAGCTTCGTTGAACGCGCGGGCGAGCGGAGCGTTTGGCCGGCCTCCGTCGCTTTCGGTGACACCGATTGCGGCACCGACCTGGGTATTTGACTCACCATAGAGAGCGAGAAATTCTTCTCGGGACACTGCGCCGTCGTAGTTGGTGTCTACCTGAGCAAAGGTCTCGCCTGCACGTTGTTGCTCGTTTGGCTCGGTTAGTCCATTGCCATCGAAATCGGCGGCACCTACGATGTCCTTGCGTCGGATGGGTTCGATCGAGGCCATGGCATCGTTATCGGGCAAATTTGAGCTCTGGTGCTCGAAAGGATTGACCTGACTCCGCCGCGAATTGGACCTGGTTCTGCAACTCATCCGATGTCCGATGTCCGGGGACTGCATTGGATGCGGGATGACAACACTTCATGGGGAGTGTAGATTCTCGCCCGTGCGACAGATCTGGTTATTGCCCCTCCCCGCGTTGTTCTGTTTCCCGCTGTTCGGTTTCACGCTGTCTTGTTCCCCTAAGCTGGAGGTCGATCCCAGCGCGCAGGTGAGCTGCGCAAGAGATGGGCTGCAATTATTATGCATACAAACATTATGTTGCACAGCATAATGTTTATCTTTATAGTATGTGGATGGACTTTCTGGACCGCCTTGATGAGCTGCGCCGACTCGACTCCCTTTGCGACGCCAAAGAGGGTGGCTTGGCTGTTATCTACGGACGGCGGCGCATCGGCAAGAGCCGCCTTCTCGTCAAGTGGGTGAACAAACACAGCGGGGTTTACTTCGTGGCCGATCAGTCAGCGGCTGCACTTCAGAGGCGGTACCTGGCAACCTGCCTCGGCGGGGTGCTCACGGGCATCGACTCAGTTGAGTACCCGACATGGCGGGTACTTTTCGACCGCATTGCCCAAGACTCCAAGAGCGTAGGTTGGCGTGGTCCTGTGGTTCTCGATGAGCTGCCCTATCTGGTTCTTGTCTCGCCCGAGCTTCCAAGTGTGTTGCAGCAGTGGCTCGATGGTCCCGCAAAAAAATGTGGGATGGCTGTGGCCATTGCCGGCTCGAGTCAACGGATGATGCAAGGTCTTGTCCTCAACCATGATGCGCCTCTCTTCGGTCGAGCCGCAGAACTGTTCGAGATTGGGCCTCTGCCGCCTAAGTTCTTGGATGCGCCCTTTTCACCCTGGAGCCCGTACCATGCCTTGGAGCTTTACGCTGCATGGGGAGGCGTTCCCCGGTATTGGGAGTTGGCGCAACGGCTCGGCGGGAACGTTCTCGATCAAATCACTTCCCTGGTCCTAGATCCGGTGGGCCCCCTGCATCGGGAACCGGACCGCCTGCTCCTCGAAGAGCTGCCCCCTGCTGTGGAGATGCGCCCCATTCTCGACGCAATAGGTGGCGGCGCGCATCGAGTGTCGGAGATCGCCGGACGGGTTGGCAGGCCAGCAACTTCACTTTCCCGGGCGTTGGAGCGACTCGTCTCCATGGGGCTGGTTCGGCGGGAAATTCCTTTTGCCGCATCGCCCAAAAATGGTCGGAAGAGCCTCTACAAAATGGCTGACCCGTTCTTTCGTCTCTGGTTTAGGGTCGTAGCCCCCTATCGTTCTCAGCTCGCCGCGGGATCCGCACAGACCCGCCGGCAACTTCTAGAGAAGCATTGGCCCTTATTGGTCGCAGCGACGTGGGAGGATACATGCCGGTCCGCCGTTTGCAGCCAACGCCCTAAGAGTGGACTTGGCAGACTTGGACCGTGGGGGCCTGCCGCACGTTGGTGGAACAAGAACGAGCCAGAATGGGACATCGTCGCAGTTTCAACAAAGGGCGACCGGTTGCTCTTGGGTGAGGCCAAGGCACACTCCCGACCGATGACCAAGTCGGCCGTAGAAAAAGAGGCGCGAGCTCTGTTGGCAAAACCACTCCCCTCCATTTCCGAAATCAAATTGGAGGTTGTCCGCGCGTTGTTCATCCCCACAATTGCCAAGAATGCCCCACGCCGCCACGAAGGTGTCGTTGTCGTCACGGGGGACGACATTCTGGCCTAGGCGGCTGGCCACAAATCGATGCGATGATGTAGCCATCACTCGAGTTGTCCGGGAGCCTTCATGGTCGACTATTCCCGTCTCATAACCGTTGTCGTCGTCATGGTCGGGATCTGTGCCGTGGGTGGCCTCGTGTTGGCCGCGCCGCTTTGGCAGCGCTTACGTCGGCATATGGGTATCGGCGTCCTTGCTCCTCGACCGAGTCGATGGTGGTGTCACCTGCGGGCGACGCTCCTTGGTGCCATCGTCCTTATCGTTGGCATCGGCATGTATGGCCGATTCGTCGAGCCCTATTGGCCAGAGGTCGTTGAAATCGGTCTTACCAGCGATGAGCTCGGCAAAGGAGCTCTTCCAATTCGCATTGTCTTGCTGAGCGATCTTCATTCCGATCCTCAGACGCGATTGGAAGCGCGCCTGTCCGACCTGGTGGCGCCTCTCGAACCCGACCTCATCATCTTCGCCGGTGATGCGGTGAACTCAGAAGGTGGCCTACCTAACTTCCGCAAAGCCATGACCGGCCTTCGCAAGATTGCGCCCGTCTATGCGGTGCGTGGCAACTGGGAGGCGTGGTGGTTCTCCAAGGTCGATCTCTACCACCACACAGGCGTTCGGCTGCTCGATGGCAGCCGATCTGTGGACATCCGTGGAACCACGCTACATTTGGCAGGCTTTCCGGTTTACCCGTGGCGCAACCGTCCGGGTGGGGCGGCATACCAACGGGCTCTAGAACGCACCCTCCCTGAACACACAAAGGGTCCCGTGGTGTTCGTTCACCATTTCCCCGAAGTAGCGGCCGCCGCCCTGCTGCGGGGAGCCGACATCGCTCTTGCCGGCGACACCCATGGTGGCCAAATCGATTTACCCGGCATCGGCCCATTGGTTCGCATCAACCGCGCCGGCACCTTCTACCATTCGGGTCTGCATGAAATCGCCGACGGATGGTTGTACGTCAATCGCGGCACCGGCATGGAGGGCGGACATGCGCCGCGTGTACGGATCGGGTGTCGACCAGAGATCACCCTGATCACTCTCCGGCCACCGGATTGATGGTCCTACTCGGTTTGGAGAGAAATCTCAGGGATGGTCGCATTGTCCATTGGCATTGTCGCCCATACAACCTACCCGGCCACTCTCCCATATCCAGCATGTGTGAAACCCCCCAGCGCTCACTGATTGAAAGCTCCCTCCCCGGTCTACGGCTTGACCTTCGTCGTTGTTCCCCCAACACTCGAGATCATTGAATTGATAGTCATTCCCCCGCAGCATGCAGCTGTGATAGCCCCCAGCGGTGAGTGACCTCGCATCCGAGTACACTGTGGGACTGGATTGGCCATCTGAATCACTCCCCCAACAGTAGACCTCGCCATTCAAATAATAGATCGCACACGTGTGGTACCCGCCGGCACGAACCTCTGTGTAGTGTCCGATGTGATGCCCGGCTTGGCCTTGCTGGGAACAACCCCAACACTCAATATCCCAGTCGTAACCCTGTCCCGAGGGCCTGATACCGCAGGCGTGACAACCTCCTGCGCTGATTTGCAGGAACGTTCCCGAAAGGGGGTTGGCTTGACCCGAGCTGTTTAATCCCCAACATGCAACCGTGCCGTCTGTCTTCCGCCCGCAGGCGAAATAATCACCCGCACTCACCTGGTTGAACTCACCGGTCGGTGGACTGGATTGGCCATCGGAGTTGTCTCCCCAACAAGCGATGGTTCGATCTTCACGGAGTCCACAGGTGTACTTGTATCCTGCGCTGACTTCGACAAAAACTCCCGCAGGTGGACTGGATTCGCCCTTCCGATTATCCCCCCAACAGTCAAGACTGCCATCGAGGGCAATCCCGCAGGTGTGCATGTATCCCGCACTAACCTGTTCAAACAGTTTGTAGCAGGTTCCCCCAACTTCTAAATATCCGTTCAGACAGGTAGTGCAATCTTGCCCTGGATCCCAGCCGGGCAAGCATGTGCTGCAATTTTGGTCTGGATCCCAGTTACCCAGGCACTGCGTACAACCACTAGCGAGATCCCAGTTGTCCAGGCACTGGGTACATCCACTGCTTGGGTCCCAGTTCTCCAAACACTGGGTGCACCCACTGGCAAGATCCCAGTTGTCTAGACATGCATTGCAATCTTGGTCTGGATCCCAATTGTCCGCGCAAGTGTTGCAATTGTCAGCGTCATCCTGCCAGTTGTTTTTGCACACACTACAATCTTGATCCGGGTCCCAGTTGCCGAGACAGGCATTGCAATCTTGGTCTGGATCCCAATTGCCAATACAGGCATTGCAATCTTGATCCGGATCCCAGTGATCGGGACAAGTACTGCAATCGTCACCGTTGTCCTGCCAATGGTTGGTGCAGATATCGCAGTCAGCGTATGGGTCCCAATTTCCGGGGCACGTGCCGCAGTCGTCGTTGTTGTCCTGCCAGTGGTTGAGGCACTGGTTGCAGTCTAAGTTGAGATCCCAGTTGCCCAGGCAAGTATTGCAGTCGGTAGAAGCGTCCCAATTGCCCTGACAGGCATTGCAGTCCAAGGCGGCGTCCCAGTTGCCGGGACAGGTCCCACAATCATTGCCCTCGTCACTCCAACTGTTCTCGCATGTTTGGCACTCGGTTGTTTCATCTCGGTTACCCAAACAAGCATCACAACCGCTTTCGAGATCCCAACTGCCAACACACTCACATGCGTGGGTAGAGGTATTGCAGGTTTTGCGGACATGATTGCATTGCTCGTCCTGATAGCAGCCTGATGTGCATGTTGTGGTCAACGGGTCGCAGTAATTGAATCCACTGCAGCCTTCGACGGTGCAATCGACATCGTCTACACAGGTACCACTGCCGTCGCAATAATCGCCGTCTAAACAATCCCCGCAATCCAGGTCCGGGCCGCATTCGGTACCGTTGGGCCAAAGGCCGCAGGCGTAACCCCAATCATCGCAGGTCTTGGGGACACAGACTTCTTCACAGCGACCACTCGCGTTGTTGCAGCTGGTACCTTGGAGACAACTGCCGCATTCATCCCCCTGGCTGGTACAACCGTTGGGCACTGGTCCACAGTTTCTGTCGCCGCAATCAGGCGTGCAATCAATACAGTCGCTTTTGCAAGCGGCATTGTCTTCAGCGCAACCGCAGGCGCACACAGAAATCAGACCTTGGATGTTCGAGCAGCTATCCTGCCAATGCAGTTCACCGCCCGTGCACACCTGACGATCACGGCTGGTACAATTGTTGGCATCCTTCTGATCACAGGCACCAGAAAAGATGGTTGTGACAAAAGCAAGCGATATCAAAAGGCTATTATCGCGATTCATACGAGACCCTCCTGCCAACGAAACAAGTCATCCTACATCATGGAAGAGCAGTATTCTTGAAAAATGGACACCCATTCCCCTTAGAGAGGGGCGCGGCGGTCGGGAGTAAATAGAAAATCTAGAGCCCGATGTCGATTTATGGCGCTTTCAGATGACCTATCAATCCTCCACGCCGACCACGTGATACGGCAAGATCGGGTTCAAGGTCGGATTGTCGAGCCCAGCAATCAGCCCGTCTGGCAATAACGAGAGCCCTCGGTTGGACATCACCCGTCCAAATGGGCACAATGACAAGTATGGAAACCAGATGGGCGCGAATCACACTCGATCCACAAGTCATGGGCGGCAAGCCGTGCGTTCGCGGTCTCAGGGTGACGGTTGGGATGATTTTGGGCTTACTGGCTGCAGGGCACTCCGTGGAGGAGATCCTGCAGGCCTACCCGTACCTTGAAGCTGACGACATCCGCGATGCTCTCGCCTACGGTGCGTGGCGCACACAGGAACAGGAAACGCCACTCGCCCAGCCGTGAAGCTCCTCCTTGACATGAACCTGTCGCCACACAGGTGCGGCATCTTTGAGCAACACGGTGTCGCTCTTCCCCAACCGCACTGAAGCAAAGCCAAAGTACCACTTTTAGTACCATATTAATGTAACGCTCATGATTCGCTGTCTGTCCGTCTCCAGCGAGCATCCCTACCTCGGCCAAGCATCTCGAGCTTGCCCATCTTGCGCCAGCGATTCATCACTCGCCGAATCATATCGCGGCCCACACTCGGGCACAGGCGTTCAATGTCAGCAATGCCGAAAGGCTGGTCCACGGTCTCGAGCACAGACTCCACGAGGTCCGTCTTGGCACCCCGTTCTGGGCGGGATCTGCTGGCGCGCTCCTCGAATTCTCGATGCACGAGCCGAAGGGTGGACAAAAAATAGGTTAGCCAAGGCAGCAAATCGTGCTGACCCTCATGCCAGCCGGAAGAGCTTTGCTGCAAGGTGGCGTAGTACTCATCTTTGGTTTGCTCAACCACGCGCTCGATGCTGATGTAACGGCCGACCTCGAAACCATGGTGGTAGAGACACAATAGAACCAACAAACGTGAGACTCGCCCATTGCCATCACGGAACGGATGGATGCAGCTGAAATCGAGAACGAGAGCGGCAGTTGCGACCAACGGCGTGACCTCACCTTGGTCGATGACGTGCCGGTAAGAGAGAAAAAGCTCGTCCATCGCCTTGGGTACGAGATCGGGAGCGAGTGGCTTGAATCGTACCTCACGATGACCATCAGGAAAAATCTCGATGATGTCGTTGGGCCGCGTCTTCCAAACGCCGGCATCACCCGTTGTCCCCCCCTGCGCGAGCTCATGAAGGCGAAGGCACGTCTTCGGCGACAAATCAATGTTTGCCCGGTTGCTGTGGATCCAATCCAGGGCCCGGCGGTACCCCACAATCTCTTCCTCCGGTCGGTCCCGAGGTGGCGCATCGTCGAGCACGAGAGGCCGCAGCCGATCTCGATCCACAGTCACGCCCTCTATACGGTTCGAAGATTCTGCACTCTCAATGAGCGCCGTCTCCCGCAGTGTCTTCAAGATCTGCGGCGATTGCTGCTCGTACAACTGCTGGCGTCCCTTGGCCTCAGCCAAGGTCTCAAGCATCCAGACGACCCCCTGCGGCAGTCTGAAATCTGCGAGACGTGTGCCACGGAACGAATTCATTCACACTCCATCATCGCAGATATCAGCCGACGAACGGTCAGCACAAACAAGTTGTTTGAGTGCCCATACTTGGCTCTGCAACGTCTGACGAAGTGGTCGCCATTGGCCATCGAGTTGTTCGTCAAATCCCGACGATTTGCGGGACATTTGTCCTATTAAATTCGGCGACAAGCTGTAGAATGCCAGCCGCTGCTCGCTCGCCAGAACGGGCATTGTGCGGCGACATTGCTGAGGAGAATTTCATGCGGAAAGAGTCTGCGTTGTGGGTTGTCATTTCTTGCTGCTTCATCGGAGCATGCGACGGCGGCTCCACACCGGGCCCCATGGCGACGGGCGACACAGTGACAGGCGGAGGCGATGCCGGAGGAGGGGACACGGCCGATGTCGGTGATGCAAGAGGAGGGGACACGGTCGATGTCGGCGATGCTGGAGGAGGGGACACGGTCGAGCCTGGGGATAGCAACCTACTTGGTGACAACATGGCGGGGGATGACGTGGCACCGGGGGACTCCTCCATACCAGGGGATGGCCTAGCGCCGGGTGATCAGTCTGCTTGCGTCGAGGCGACTCGGCATTGCACGGATACAAACCAAGTCGCGACCTGCACGGGAGGACAACTCGTCGTCACTGAGTCCTGTCCGTTTGCCTGCGAGGCCGGCAATTGCACCGATGACGTCTCGTGCACCCCTCATGCGCTGCGCTGCAACGATGCCACCGTGGAGGTGTGCAGTGCGGCCGGCTCCTCTTGGTTGTTCGTCATGAGCTGCCCTGCGACGTGCGAGGCTGGACGCTGTGTTGACGCTTGCGTTCCGGCGACGACGCGCTGTCGGGGCGACACCTTGGAAGTGTGTGACGAAGAGGGCACGAATTGGGATGATGTTTCCACCTGCGGGTACGCATGCTCCGTGGGTTACTGCGTCGAAGGGGCGTTGGATTTGGCTTTGGACACGAGTCTGGACGGTGACCTGTACGTCGATGGCCCGGTGATCATCCGTTTTGGCACCACGGTGACCGTTCCCTCTGGCGAGCTGAATCTCCACGCCTCGAGCATCACGGTGGAGGCGGGTGCCACTGTCGTGGTGGAAGCCACCACCATGGGTGGGCCTGGTCGCGGCGGTGCTGCTGGGGTTTGCACACCCATGTGGATTATCGGCGGCTCGGGCGGTTACGGCACGGCCGGTGCTAACAACAGCGAGACCATCCACCCCGAATGCGCGGGAGTGGGCCAGCCGTACGGGTCCGCGGAGGATGCGGTGGTGGAACGAGGCTCCCAAGGTGGCGTGTCAGACGCGGTGCGTGGTGGCTATGGCGGCGGCGTCTTGCGGTTCTACGCCGACACCATTGAGATCGCTGGGGAGGTTTACGTCGATGGTGCCGATGGCCTGCCTGATGGCGAGCAGGGCAGCGGCGCTGGCTCGGGTGGTGGCGCACTGCTTATGGCACCCATAGTTGAAGTGAGCGGTACCATCTCGACCCAAGGTGGCATGGCCCATGGTACCTGTTGTGGCTACCCGACCAGCTACACGCCGGCGGGAGACGGACGTGTCAAGCTGTTGGCGCAAACCCTGACTCTCACAGGCTCAACGGTGGGGGTGCTGACCCAAGGGCTGTTGCCGCCGACACGCATCTACTCATCAACGCACCCCGATCCCACCTATGTTTACAACGACGGCGCGCCTTGGACGACCGTGAGCTGGGAACGACCGTTCGCGCCGGTGCTCGGGTATTACTGGGATATCAACGCTGTTCCAGGGCCCGCAAACGGCGTCTTCGTGGGGGTTGAGCAGGCGCAAATTGCCCTGGAGGATTTGAGCCACGGCAACAACGTTTTCCGCGTCGTCAGTGTGGACATCGACTCCACGGTGGGCGCGATCGACAACCGCTTCGTTATTCAGATTAACACCACGCCACCGTCCTTGAGCTCGGCGAGTCATCCCAATCCGGGCACCTGGTACGACAACAACGACGTCATGGTTAGCTGGACGGCGCCAGGGGGCGAGGATAGCTATCGCGGCTACCACTATGTGATCGACCATTTCGGCATAACCGCCGTTGGGCAAGACAGCATCTTCGTCCCTGCCGATCAGCTCCAGGTCATGCTGGCGGATCTCGACCCGGGCATTTGGGCAGTACACATGACCTCCGAGGACCTCGTCGGTTATCGGACCCGTGCAGCGAGGCACCTACTATTCCGGGTGGGTGTTGAGCCCGCGGTGGGCGCAATCAATGGTAGAGTCGAAGATGAATCTACCACGGCGCTGGAAGGGGTGCGCGTCACGATCAACCGTGAACTCTTCGGTGTGCAAACCACCGGGAGCCCGGGCGGCTTCAACTTCCAAGACATTCCAGTGGGTAGCTGGGAGCTCACCGTCAGCAAGGACGGCTTCGCCAGCCAAGCTCAGACGGTGACCGTGGCAGAGGGGGTGGGAACAAACTTAGTGATCACTCTGTTGGGTGAGCCATAGTCGTTGACCCCTGGAGGCGGGGATCGATATAGAAGATGGGAAGATCGACCAGGAGGGGAGTTTGAGCCGAAATGGGCACCGCGATCGACAAGGTTGACTACTATCTGCGGCGCTTCGCTGGCGGTGCTGAGGCCATCGGTTCCATCCCCGAGGGCGAGATCGACCGTGCCCTCAAGTTTCTCAAGGACAACGGCGTTGAGGTTTCAAAAGCTCAAGTCAAGGCTCGCATCCGTCACTCGGCCAAGATCGCCCACCAACAAGAGGAGCAAGGCAAAACCGCACTGATTGTTGGCCTGGGTGGCAAAGGCGACGAAGATGCAGGGTCGGCGTCAAGACGACATAAGTTGGCTGGCAGCATATCCAGCGGTGTTTTCAACCTGCCAACCACTGTGTTGACCACTCCACCGGAACGGGAGCCCGAAAAAGTAGTGCTCAATGAATACTGGTACAGCGCGGAACAGCCGATGGTTAGGCAGAGGTACTGGCAGGGGAAGAGGGTGAGCATCAACCCAGGTCATCAACCAGACTTGGCAGACATCGCTAACCTGGTTGGGGGGACAGAAAGAACCTTCGGCCAAATCACGGTTCTCATCTCCGAGTCGCTAATCCATTATTTTGTGAAG
Source organism: Deltaproteobacteria bacterium RIFOXYA12_FULL_58_15 (assembly GCA_001798605.1). Taxonomy (GTDB): domain Bacteria; phylum Myxococcota; class XYA12-FULL-58-9; order XYA12-FULL-58-9; family XYA12-FULL-58-9; genus XYA12-FULL-58-9. The sequence continues at coordinate 18,187 of MGST01000211.1, forward strand.
GGCCGCGAAGCCGCATTGCTCTGTCTCTCCCATGAGCACGGGAAGATCTACGAAGTGCATGCTTTGGCCCCGGCCGACACGATTGCCACACACCTGACCTTGAACGGTTCAGACGAGCTTCCCCTGCGTGAGGATCTCCGCCGTTGGCTCAACCTACCGGGGATATCCAGCGACATGATCCTGGCGGAAAAATACCGAATGAACGCCCAAGAGGAAGAGAACCGCAGGGTGGCGGAACTAAGAACCAAAGCTGGCCGCCGTGTAGTCGACTCGCAAACCGGTCAACTCGTACCGACAACAGCGACGCGCAATGACGTTCCCGACGTTGCCGACGCCAAGGAAGTTCCCCAAGGCCATTACGGCATCGTCAGATTTGGGGAACGCAAACACAGTCACATCAAGACTTGCGGATTGGGGCCGTGTGTTGGCGTGACACTGTACGACCCGACAACAAGAACCGGTTGTATCGCCCATGATGATGCTGGAAAGAACATGGAGGCATCGTTGTGGAGGATACTCGCAGATTTCCAAAAGGCCGGTGCCAACATCGACAAACTCGAAGCACGGGTGATCGGCGGAGAAACCTCCGGTACAGTTGAAGGCCCCTCAGAACTGGTGGTCTTGGATGTGCTGAGAGCCCTTGAGCGGCAGGGGATATCGATCGTGGAAATGGACATTCTCGGAGATCAGCCGCGCTCAATCATCATGGACGTCGAAACGGGCGCGGTATCTGACTTCACCTTCCGATCGGGTCAGATGTCGGAACTTGAAGAACAGTTGGCATCCTTGTCCACGCGCTTCACCCTGAACAAAGTGCTTCTCCCCGCCTGACAATCAGTTTGTCAGCAGTTGGTCGCGGCCAGTTGCCTGTGGCCACACTACGGAACGATCCACCGAAGCTGCCATTCGCTAGAACACTCCGCCGCGGCGTAGAGAATCGAGCCATTCTGGGAGTAGAACGGCTTGCCCAGTGTCGATGGGTCACACGCTACCAGTGCCACGGTGGCGTTGACTTCAAAGCTCGAGAGGTCGATCCACTCGAGTGAGTCTTGCTTTTGTACAACGAGCTCGGTGCCCGAGAGAGCAACCGCGGGAAAGCTTCTGTTTCTGTTGTCGTTGCTGTTGTTGTCGAAGGGCGAGGGCAGCAATCCGTTTGTCGAGTGCACCATGTAGTCCGTGTCGACGACGACGACGGTGTTCAATGAACAGTATGCGACGTATTTGTGCGCCTCGGGGGCGAGGACCGCCGAACAATAGTCGCCAAGATCGTCGACCTCCTCGAGGTTGTGCAACAATCCTTCCCGGGGATCGTAGGCAAGCTTGTGCAAGCTGTACCATCCGTAGACGAAGAGCTGCCGGGCTTTGGCATCGTAGTGCATCGTACCGCCCTGAAAACCACGATAGGGTGTTGTGTGCCGCACCTCCCCCGTCGCGAGGTCGACGGTCTGCAACACAGCTTGCCCCATTCCGTGTTCACCGGGGAGCAGTCGAAAGACATCGACGAAGAGCTCGCCGGGCTCCCCAAGGGCCATGTTCTCAGCGTCACCCGCCAATGCGACAGAGGTGGCCTGCCACGCGGTGAGGCCGACGCGACCAACGAGAGCCACGAGATGAACGAGGCTTTCGGTGCGCACCACCACGGTTCCGGTGCGTTGATCGACGCTGATCTGACGGACGTCTTCGGTAAACGACAAACTATGGAGCTCGGTCTCGGTGGCGACATCGAAATGGACGATGCTGTTGTTTTGCGACGCGGGGACAAAGACGATCTCGCTGCCACACAAACCGACGAAATCCCTGCCCGACAAGGTGACTGAGCCCGTGGTCGCTAACGCTCCCGCCCCCGTGGTCGAGCAATCCAAGATTGGGGCTGGGGCCAGAACACAATGGCCGGCGGCACTGCACTCTCCTGTGCTGCAATCACCGCAAACAACTTGTCGTTTGTGTCCACACGTGTCCGTTGTCAACCAGGTGCCACAGGAGAAGCCGCCCCCGAGGCACAGCTCATTTGCGGTCTCTGGGATGCACGGCTCTGCCGGATGCTGACGAAATCGGAGCTGCCCGCGTCCCAAGAGCCAGGTGCCCAAAGAGGTGTGGGCAATGTCCCTGATCTGGGCACCTGCGGCGTGTCGCTGTAGCTCCCACCCATGGCCGTCGAAATACATGAGGGTGGAATTGTTGCCGGAGTATTGCGACGCGGCCCAGAGTGTGCCCGGCGCTCCCGGCACCATCATGTCACCAAAGGACAAACCGGGAGAGGGGTGGCCGGTAAAATGGGTGCCGTCCCAGTGAATGAAGCTGCCAATGTCGCCATGGAACCAAACGTCGTCTTCGGCGAACACCCAAACACTCGTCAGGGCAGAGCCTGCCCAACCATGGCCGTAAAGCGTATTCCAGGTATCGCCATCGTAACGCATGATCGACGTGTAGGTATCTCTGACTCCCCATAGAGACTCGGCAGACAGTCCGTGTAAGCCGGAGACGTAACCTACGTTGGGGACGACCTCGAGACTTGTTCCATCCCAATGATGCAGGGGCTCAACAAGGACGTAGACGTCCTCGGGGCTCAACCCCCACAGCTTCGCGCCGTAGATTGGGTCATCCAAGGTTCCCTGCCAAAGGACCTGCCACCCTGAGCCATTCCAACGCAGAAGCTGCTCTTCAAAGGACGGTGTCAAACCAAGGGCCATCAGCTCACTGCCAATCCATTCGAGATTGGTGATCGCCACTTCGTGTTGCCAGAAGGTCCAGGTACCATCGGCAAAGCGGGCGGTCTGATCACCTGCCGCCCACAAACTGCCATCCGGGCCTGCCGCGAGATTCTCGAGATGATGAAATCTCTGATCAAAGCCCGAGAGCTGCAGCCACGCGCTCGCGTCTTCGCTGTCACTGTCGTCGAGCTTGCTGACAAAACCGCAATCCCCACCGACCCAGGTGGTCCCAAGATTGTCCTCGAAGAGCTTGGCACCATCGCAGGGAAGCTCGAGCTCCGATTGCCAGGAGCCATCCACCTGTCGTTGTAGGTCGCGGTCGTTGAGACGCCAGAGGGAACCATCCCGTGATGCCCAGACGTGGTCGCCATCTTCGTGTGATGTCGCAGCCGGACGCCAGTAGCCGTCATCGCCTCGCAGTAGCAGTTCTCCCCACAACGTCGCAGCCCAGAAAACACCCGCGGCGGTGACCGACATCGCCGTCAAGCTGGGATTGCCGACATCGCCGGAATAGGGCCCATACTCCTCGACCCAATTGCTGCCATTCCAACAGTTAAAACGGTCGGTGGTGGCAGCGACGCAGAAGTTGTCGGCATCGATTCCGGCAATGAGTCCGCTCGCCCAAACGTCGTCGGGTGCGGACCAACTGTCGCCGTCGAAATGGAGAAAGACTCCGTCACCGGCGGCGTAAACATTGTCAGCTGCCGAACCCCACACGCTGTGCAAGTCTCGCTGGTAGAGCATCGGCCAGCGCTGCCAGAGGCTGCCATCAAAGTGCAGTATCAACCCTGCCTTGCCCACCGCCCATATGTCGTTGGCGGCGGAGCCCCACATTGCGTAGACCTCCTCGTAGAAGTCGAGATAGAACGCCGACCAGCTCGTACCATTATAATGGTAGAGACCTCCATCCTCAGCGGCCACCCACAAGATCTCACCATCGCTCCACAGCGCCCAGAGTGCACCACCGAATGGTTGCGGGACAACGGGACACCAACCGTCTACGGTGCAGAGGTCGCGGCTGATCGTCGGGCCATCGCGACAGCTATGGGAGTCTTGGCACACTCCGGATTCACAGGGCTCTGCTTCACCCCAACTCCAACAGCCGAGAGCGTCCAGGGTGCAGGTTGAAAGACTCCCCGCGGCACATTGGGTCTGGGTGTTCGAGTCACATGGATTGTTGCAGCCAAGGCACGCCCCAAGAATGTCATCGCAGCCATTGACACAAAGGGCAGGGGTTTGTGTGTAGACGCACTCTCCAGCCTTACATCCTGCGACCTCGCTGACGACGAGATAGTCGCCGTCACATGAAACCGCTGGCGCCTGGCACGGACCGCAGTCACCCATGGCCACACAGACGAGGTCTTCGGGGTCGTTGGAACGCCAGGCGTAACCTTCCTCGCAACGCGCATCCCCGTCTTGGAGGACGCAGTGGTTCTTGGCCAGACATGGGCTCGATTCCTTCGATGCGCAGGCGGTGGCAAAGACAATGAGGAGCGTGATCAAACTCTTCAACATGGACGCCTCGATGTTCCGGCTTGCTGTTGTGGAACCGAAAGGACGGTACCGCAGCGGGGTGCCAGAGAAAACCACATCTGTCGGCTTGGTCACTATTTGTCGAAGCCTTCCAGCAAACACTCACCACTCGAGCGCGCCGAGCTCGAGCGTGCCGAGCTTGACACCCCCGAGAGCCGCATGAACAATGGGTCCTGTGCTTGCTGGGCACGATAGGCGCGATAATCCTGGCACCCGTCGCCGTAGCCGGGGCCGGGGCCGAAGAGGGGTCGAACACGATGACTTTTTCAATCACTTCATCCGAAGGCCACATTCTCGCCAAGGTTGAGTTGATCGGGACCTATCAGAAGAAGGCTATAGCCAATCGGTAAGTCCAGACAGATGGTTTCAAGGTCCGTGGAAAACAGTCATTACGCAGTCATGCTGGTAACCGTGGCGTTGCCCTTTTTGACCGGGGTTTCCAGCTGGTTGAGCTGCAATCCATCCAAAAGCACCCACGTGACCTCCGCCACAGGTGACGAATTTCGAGAGGGCGATCTTGTCTATCAGATCGATGGCGACGCAGCGTCAGAATATGAAGACGGCGATACCGGCAACGCGGACGAAGCACCTGTCGATCTTTGCGGCAACTCCGTTATCGATTCCAACGAGGCGTGTGACGATGGCGAGCTCAATGGAACATATGGCCACTGCCGAAATGATTGTTTCGGCGTCGGTTCCCACTGTGGAGATGGGTCGGTAGACAGCGAGAATGAAGACTGCGACCGTGGGGAGCTTTACCGTGAGAAGTGCCCCTGCGATTCTGCGAATTGTGTTGCATGCGGACTGGATTGCCAATGGAGCGAGGGTCCATTTTCACGCTCCTGTGCGGGCGAGATCAATCCATGGGTGCAGCTTGTCTTGCCACAGAGCGCCTGGATTCTCTGGGAATCGACGGATCGGAGCGCTGTCGCGGTCCAGTGGGGAGCGGACACCGATTTGAGCCAGAGCGCCGACGCCGATGGAACCTTGTCCGGATTGACCACATCGGTATTTGCCGTCCAACTCACGGAATTGGCACCGGCCACACGCTACTACTACCGCGTCCCTGGAGCACCTGTTTTGGATTTTGTGACGCCAGCCCATCCCGAGGATGAGGTGCCCCTGCGTTTTGCGGTGATGAGCGATACCCAACGTCACGAACTTTGGCCGAACAAACACTGGGAGATCATCCATCAGGGCGTGTTGTCGTTCATGGAAACAGAGCGAAGGCCCGAGCTACCAGCGGCCCTCACGGCCGTCCTGATCCCAGGGGATCTCGTGGACAACGGCCTGACCATGTCTCAGTGGCAAGACCAATTTCTCGAACCCGCCGCGGATCTCATGGCGCACGTTCCGTATCTGCCGGCTTGGGGCAATCATGACAGAGTAACCCCAGCGACCGCACTCTACTTCCGACTACCGGGCAACAGCGATTCATCGATTTGCCGCGGTCGCATCTACCATCAAGACTTCTCCAATGTCCGGATCATTGCTCTCGACGAGTTCAATCCGGTGTGCATTGCCGAAGAGGTGCTATGGCTTCCCGGCGTTCTGGAGGATGCCGCAGACAATGAAATGATCGACTTCGTTTTTGTGCAGATTCACACGACCACCAAATCGGAGATGTGGACTGTTGGCGAAAACCCGGAGCTTGGATTTGTGGTAAACATGCTTGAGGAGTTCACCCGAACCAGCGGCAAACCAGCGATGCAACTTTACGGCCACACCCACGGCTACTCGCGCGGGCAATCACGCGATGCACGTTTTCTGTGGGTGCAGGTTGCCACAGCCGGAGGCTCCCTTGATCGCTGGGGCCAAGAACCAACCAACGACTATGCTGAGTTCTCGGTCTCAACGGACGATTGGGGTTTTGTTTGGATCGAAACCTGGGCGGGTGATGATCCCCGTTTCCGTTTGCGCCGAATTAGTCGTGGTGACGATTCCCAGACTCTCAACAACGTGATTCTCGATGATCTGGTCATCCATCGATATGCGCTGCCACCCACCACACCACAGCCCCTTGCACCAACGAATGTCGTGGTCCTCTCCGGGAGCGAGATCACTCTCCAAGCCAGTGCCTATTCCGACACCGACGGCGAAAACCACGGGGCTTCGCACTGGCAAGTGAGCCAAGACTGTCCAAGTTTTGCATCGATTTTGCGTGAGCACTGGCGACAAAATGAGAACTGGTATTTTGATGTCGACACCCAGGCGGACGATGATCTCTGCGACGAACTTTTCACGGAATTGCCGCGTGGCACTCCCTTGTGTTGGCGAGTGCGCTATCGCGACGTCGGTTTGCTGTGGAGTGAATGGTCGAATGTCGCCACGTTTTCCCTGACTCCTTGACCGCGAGAGAGCACGACGGCGGCTCCCGATTGACGAACAACACACCTGGCCCATGGTTTCAATCGGACGTCTTGGCGAACAACACATTTGGCTACTAGGCCTAGCACACGGAACGGCGTGACCAGCAACGACTACGGCGATTGGACGGGAAGCTTCATCTTCCCGTAGGTTACACGCACTCGGCGAGGGTCGATTTCCTCCCCCACGCGAAGATGCCCTTTGGTTCGAGGATTACGGTTGGTCCGCAGCTTCTTCGGCGACGACGCGTTCAGCGTCGGCGGTGACGTCGGCCAGCGCCAAATTGGCAGCGGAGATGAGCTCGGCAGTTCTGTGTTCTGCCGTGGCAATAGTCTCGGCGGCCTTTTGTTCGGCGGCCGCGATGGCTTCCGCGAGTTTTTGTTCGGCTGCCGCCTTCTCTCTTTCCAGGGCCGCCTCAGCGTCGGCGGAAGCGATCGCTGCCTTTTGCACGCCCATGATTCGGGCTGTCTCTGCCTTATTCACCCGCGGCGGCAGGTTGGCCACGGTCGCCTTGGTCTCCTCGGCCTTTGCCTTGGCTGCAGCAATTTTCCCATCGGCCGTGGTTTTGGCTGCGGCCTTCTGCGCTTCGGCTTTGGTTTTGGCTGCGGCTCTCTTTTCATCGGCCTGGGTCTTGGCGTTCTTTTTGGCCTCTAGCAATTTCTCTTTGGCGGCCTTCTTGTCTTCTTCCCGTTTAGCCTTGGCCGCTTTCTTGTGCTCAGCTGCGGATTCCTTGGCCGTCTTTTTAAGCGCTGCCTTGTTGGCCTTTGTATCTGCTTTTGCCTCTGCGTTGTCTGCCTTCTTCTCTTCCTTGACCGCGGCTTTCTCAGCCTTCTTCTCTTCCTTGACCGCGGCTTTCTCAGCCTTCTTCTCTTCTTTGATCTCGGTTGTCACGGACTTTTTCTGCTGGCCTGGCGCACCTGTGGGTGGCTGCGCGAACGATCGGACAGGCAGGCAGAGGAGTGAACCGGCGGCGACAACCATCAACGTTCTCAAGTGCATGTGCATGTGAACTCTCTTTGGTAAAGAGGAAGCGAAGTCAATACGAGTCTTGAGCTTGTATTATAACGTGTCACAAATCGAGGCAACCGCGTGCCTTCAATTCATCGATATCGACCGTCGAACTTGAACAAGGGCTCATTGACCGATGGGAGGTCCGCGGCGTCATCAAAGTCCCGCCAGAGCCCCGACGCCAATGTACTCCAATGACCAAGACGGTCACGGACGTCACGGACAACCTGCGGTTGACCAACGGTTCGGGCGGTTATAGTGGTTGAGCTTTCCGATGTCGGAGTCACCCGTCACATGTCGGAGTCACCCGAAAGACACCTGCATGATCACCAACCCGTAGGCCATCGGTTACCTGTTGTTCTGGGGCTCATTTTTGGCGTGGTGAGTCTTGTCAGTCTTTTCGACCCTCCAGCGGGCAGGTTCAACTGGTTTTTGGAGCTTTTTCCCGCAATTGTCGGCATTGGTGTGCTGGTTGTCAGCTATCGCAGATTTCCCATGTCCCCGATCATCTATTGGTGCGTGTTCTTGCACGTGCTGATCCTTTTGTACGGCGGACATTACTCCCATGCAGAAACGCCACTGGGGAATTGGGCAAAGGATGCCTTTGATTTGAATCGGAATCACTACGACCGTGTGGGGCACCTGGCGCTCGGGTTCTTTCCCGCGCTCATCATTCGCGAGGTACTGTTGCGCAAAACACCCCTGCGGCACGGAGGCTGGTTGGTCTTCATCATTCTGTCAATCGTGCTCGCGATTGCGGCGTTTTGGGAACTGCTCGAGTGGTGGGTCACCCTCGTGGTTGCGGGTGATGTGGGTACGGCTTTCCTCGGCAGTCAGGGCGATATCTGGGATGCCCAGTGGGACATGTTTCTGGCACTGGTGGCCGGCGCTATTTCTTTGTTCCTATTGTCGCGTGCGCATGACCGCTCCATGCAGGCCGCCGCAATCCCAGCCACCCAGCCAACAGGGTGAGCGATGGCGGATTTCAACCGCAGGTTGAAGGCAGTTCAGCGCGGTGCTTGGATGTTGCAGCCGGGCAGGGCGCCCCTAAGCCTTACGACGCCAGCCATGGTGACTGCCGTGTTGCGCAGATCCAAGTAAGTGTGACGGGGACCCATCAGATCACCGTGCCGCTTCTGACGACTGCGTCTTTCGGAATGACCACAATGCCGTCGCGCACATAGTGATTTGCCCCATCAGCATCCGCGGCGTCGTGATGATCGCGAATGATGACCTCGTCGCCGATGCGAGCGTTTTTGTCGACAATGGTTCGTTCGAGTCGACAATCCTTGCCGATGCCGATCCTCGGTCTGCCCGCCTCTGGCTGGGCCGAAGCCTCATAGAAGTCGGCACCGCTGACGATGCTGTCCTGGATCACCGTGCCCGGCCCGATGATAGAGCGAATGCCGATGACGGACCGCTCGATGCGGCTTCCCTCCAGGATGCAACCCTCGGCCAAGATCGAATCGACCACATGGCATTCGTGGAGCTTCGATGGCGGCAACATGCGTGCGTGGGTATAGATTGGATTGTCCGCATCGTAGACGCCGAGCTCGGGAGCGAGACGCATGAAATCCATGCTCCCCTGATAGTAGGAGCGAATTGTTCCGAGATCGGCCCAGTAGCCATCGAACCGGTAGGCAAAGACGTTACCCCTCTCGACCGCTGGCGGTATGATCTCGCGGGCGAAGTCCACCTGGTCAGGGTTGTCGAGCAGCAACTCAAACAGCGCATTGCGCTCAAACAAGTAGACGCCCATGGATGCGAGGTAGCGCCTATCGGAAACCGCGCCGGTCACGGTGCCAACGTCCGCGGACAAGTCGACGAGCTCCTCCCCGCTCGGTTTCTCCACCAGCCGTTCGATGCGGCCGTTCGCTGCCACTTGCATGATTCCAAATCGTTCAGCGTCCACCGCGCCCACTGGGGTTGCGCCCAGGGTGATGGTTGCGTTCTGCTGGCAGTGGAAGTCGATCAAGGGTCGGTAATCCATGCGGTAGAGGTGGTCGCCCGAGAGGACCAACAGGTGCGTAAATCCGTACCCATCGAGGTGCGGCAGAACTTGTCGAACAGCGTCGGCAGTGCCTTGATACCAGTGCTGCGACGTCGGTGTTTGCGCGGCCGCGAGGATCTCGACGAACCCCTTGCTAAAGATGCTGAAGCGATAGGTTTGGCTGATGTGATTGTTGAGCGAAGCAGAGTTGTATTGGGTGAGGATCATCACCCGGTTGAGTCCCGAGTTGATGCAATTGCTGGTAGTCACGTCGATGAGCCGATACCTGCCCGCGAGAGGGACCGCTGGCTTGGACCGCATCCTGGTGAGTGGAAACAACCGGGTGCCAGCACCGCCGCCCAGAATCACCACAAGAATTTCTTTCATGATTGTAGCGCACTCTAGAGTAGATCCGCGACCAAGTCCCGATCTCTAGGGACTGCGGGGACTACGGCATGGTGCAGGTGTTGCCATCCTTGCACATGCTCGTGTGGTAGAAGTCGCAATAACCGCTGATGCACTCGACGTGGGCGCTGCAGTACTCATCATTGGCTTTGCCGCCCGTGGAACAGGTAGGTGGCGTGGCTGAATAATCACAGTAATACCCGTTGACACATTCGAGGTTGGCGCAATCCCCACCGGCGGCCACCGGTTGCGCGCATTGTTCGCTCTGCCAATCGCAATAGAGGTCGGCTTGGCAGTGCTCGTCCCAGTTGCACCCGTCGCCAACGGTGCCAGGATTCTGGCAAGTTTCAGCGGGGCCGCAGATCAAACCCGATATGCAATCACCTTCCCAATCGCAATTGCCACCGATGCCTCTTAGGGGGGTGCAAGTTATCCCGTCGCAAAACAGACCCGTCGCACACGACTCATCGTCATAACAGCCGTCCCCGGTCACCCCAGTGTTGCAGGCTGCCACCGGCGCGCACACGTTGCTCGGGTCACAGACCAACCCCAACAGGCAGTCCTCCTCATCTTCGCAGGCAGCACCCTCAGGCAAAAGATCGGTGCACACGTCACCGAAACACCTGAGGTGGCCAAGGCACCGATCTCCGTCAGTGCAGCTCGAGTCACGAGGGAGCGGATCCTTGCATGTTCCTGCTCCGCAGAAAGAACTGAGACACTCGTCGTCATCGTCGCAAGCCACGGTATTGGCCTTCTCTGCTGCGCATTCTGAATTCTGGTCGCAGTAATAACCATCTGCGCACTCCCAGCTGTCGTCGCATGCTGCTCCGGTGGTGCCTTTGGCAACGCAAACGAAACAAGTACCCTGGTCAACATTCCAATTACAGAAGTAACCATCCCCACAATCAGCCTCCGAGCAATCCTCTCCCGCCCCAACAATGGGGTACGTATCCACGTCGTCGACATCCTGGTCTTCGTCAACAGGCTTGAGAACATTGCAAGGGGAGGATTGCGACCTGCTGTCTTCTTCGAACATTGTAACCCCGCATGCCTCGGCATTGAGCCAGCTCACACAGGCGTCAACTTGCGCCTGGGTGTTGCTGTACCGCAACGATCCGCAGTCCGCGATGAGTCTCATCGCCTCTGGGCATTCGGCGCGACTGGGAGCAAATTTGCCGATGGTAGACTCGCAGCGAGCAAAATAGTCGCAGAGAGCGTTGATCGCGGGGGTGCCGTCGACACCGTCCTCATTTATCGTCGTGCCACCAGGTTTCTTCTCTTCCTCGGTCGAGCAGGATGAAAGCATCAAAGCGGCAGAAGCAACAAGAATGACCCTTCGAACGAACATGGACTCCTCCTGAATCAAACAATGGGTTGAGCGTTCACACTGATGGCCACATTCCTAAGCCACAATCCTATTTACGGTACCCACAACGACGGACGGCTGCCCGGCGTTATTCACTTTCGGGCGTACAAAGTCGATCCATAGCTTCGGCTCGAGGGCCGGTTTGTTGCTTCTATTGCTATGCGGGTATGGGAGCTATGCGGGCTCGGTCCGCGGATTGGACCGGGTCACTGTCTGAAAAGTACTCGTGACGACGTGAACGACTGGCAGGTAAAGTTTTCCACGTCCCGTTCTGCGACAGAAGTCGCAGATTTGCACATCTGCCTCCAATGCGGTTGTAGGAAAAACCAGAGGTTACGGTTTGGTGTGAATCCTGCTCCTGGGCTCGGGTGTGCGTGTCGCATGACGCGGCAGTTGACGGTGAGGAGGAGAATAGGATGTCGCAGAACAACATGAACAACGATTGTCCGATTTGTCGGGCCATGCGGGCGGCAGGTCTCGATACCCCGGATTTTGCCGACTCCCATTTTGAAGGCATGGCGGTGCATGAAGCGTCGCTGCTTGGGGTGTCCGCGTGTGGAGAGTCTCTGTGGGAGATGGCGGTGGATAAGATGGAAATGGACAGAATGGAGATGGAGATGGAAGCTCCTCATGCACCTCTTGGTCGCGCGGAGCGGCGACTGCTGGCGAGTTTGCGGCGCCAGGGAGCGTTCAAGGAGGGCAATCGCAAGAAGGTCGGGTGAAGCCTCCTCAATGACGAGCGAATCCTGTGGCAGCAAGAATCCGTCCTGTGTGCTATGGGTGAGGTTCGCGAGTTGGAGGTCGTCGTGCTTTGCTGAATCGTTCGCACCTTGTATTCATGCAAATTCGTTCTCACATTGCCCGGTCTCTTGTCGAGCTCGGTATCGCTGCCGTGGTGGTGGTCGTCGTCACGTTGGCTGTGCATGGGCAGCTCGACCCCGATGCGACAGATCTGCCGGGGCCAGCGGCAGCGCCTCCGGTGGTTCGGGGCCGTGTTGTTGATGTACTGGGGATGCCGGTGGCTGGGGCTTCGGTTGGGCTGTCGGTGGGGGACTCGGACTTTGGTGATGTTGCCAACGTCGGTGTTGGCGATGCGGCCCCCATGGGCGGTGGTCATGTTGTGTTCACCGATGACACCGGCGCGTTTGCGCAATTGACGACGGCGGGGTGCCAATGGCTGGTGGTGTCCGCCGAGGGTTTTGCTACCCAGGAAGTTCGGGTTTGGTCGCCGTCATACGAGGGCGATGTCATGGTTGTGTTGCGTCCCGGAACTGTCCTGCGCGGGCGAGCGCTGATGGGCGCGACCTCGGCACCTGTGGTCGGGGCTTCTGTTTATCCGGGGTTGCAGCGGGCCGAGCGATGGCAGGCGGCGCCGTTGCGTCAGGCCCTCCTCGCTCCGGTTGCTACCGATGCCGAGGGGAGGTTTGTGTTGTCGGGACTCGAGCCAGGACTCTATCGCCCGATCGTTGTTGGGGACGGGGTCTATTGCGAGGCCAACACCACCCTGACACTCGAATTGACGGACAATGTGGGCGAGTTGCCGATTGACTGCGCCGGGACGTCTGGGGATTTGGCGGGGTCGGGCACTTTTGTTGCGGCGGTGAAAAGGAGAGTGGTTGTCGACGACGGCAAACCATGCCCGGGGGCGCGAGTGCGTTTGCGCAGTCATCTGGTTGCGACTGCCGTGGATGTGAATGCAGGCGAGGACGGCGGGGTCATTCTCGCCAACCTACTGCCCAGTGTTTACCAGGCGGTGATCGATTGTCCCGGGCATCGTTCGCGGACGGTCACACAGCGCCTGTTGCCAACCTTGGCCGCGGGGAATGGTGAGGAGGACGTCGTGTGGCAGGCGGGAGAGATCGCCACCAAGGAGATCGAGAGTGGGCCGACTGCGGCAGGGGCGGGGAGTCTGCATGGCAGGGTGCGCACACGTCTTGGGGAGCCCATCGGTGGTCTTGACGTATTCATTGTTGGTGCGGGTGTCGTCACCGACCCGCAAGAGCCGCGGGAGGTGTTCGATACCACCGACGGCGGTGGGCATTTCTGGGTGCCGCTCGAGCCCGGTGTTTATGAGATCACCGTGGTGCACCCCATTGGCGGGATGGCCGATAGAGGTTGGCTCGTGGGTGCGGGGCAATGGCAAGTTGAGGTGAGAGCCAATGAGCAGAGCGAGCACGACTTCGAGCTCGAGGGGCTCGTGGGCGAGATCTCCGGTTTGGTCGTGGGGGCTGACGGACAACCCGTGGGTGGTGTGGGTGGTGTGGGTGGTGTGGGTGTGGTGACGCCGATTTTTGTTGGCTATCCTCGAACGGCGCGTGCACTCCAGGTGCATCCACAGTGGCAGCAACCAATCGACGCCATGGGGAGATTTTCCCTCCGTGGGTTGATTCCCGGTGACTACGATCTACGGGTTGAATATTCCAGTGGGGCTGTGGGGTTTGTCCATGGGGTGACGACCCAAGACACAGTGACCATCGAGCTCGAAGCGACCGGGTCGTTGTCGGGCAGGTTGGCTCTTGCAGATTTGCGGTCAACGGTCGGGCCCCGCGGTGACGTCACCATCACCGCAAATGAGTGGCAGCGTGGCTTGCGTCGGTTTGCTCACATTCATCAACAATGGCCGTCGGGCGGTGGGGAGGTGATGGGCGGCGGAAAAATGGGGGAGGAGAGCGTCGCTTTTGTGCCGACTCCTGTGCCTTGGCGGTTCGACAATCTCCCTGCCGGCGTTTGGGAGATCACTGCCGAATCGGCCGAGGCGTTAGGTTCCCTCTTGGCTACCGTCGACGCAGGAGAACACAGTCGCGATCTTGAGGTCGTGATGCGATCGGAGAGCGACGCGACCCCGCATTGACAAGCCTACGGTTCGCAGCCCGTCCGCGATGCAGCAATTGACTTCGAGTTTCCCAAATAAGACTATGGTGGATATTGACTTCGCAAAATGCACCGACAGTCTCGCATTACCGCTCGTGACGTAGCATACGATGCAGGGGTTGCAACAACGACACGGCCTGTGTGCGGAGTATGTTAACAGGAGTCAGAATGCGAATCGGTTTTCACGTACTCTCGGAGACTGGGCACATTCAACCCACCCTTGCATTGGCGACAGAGCTGGAAAAACGCGGACACCGAATTTGCTACATCGGCAAAGGGGACTTGTTGCGCCAGATGTTGCCGCAATCCTACGAAGTGATCGAAGAATTCCGGCCAGCGCCCAACACCGGATTCGCGGGTGCGTTGCATGCTGTTGTCAAATCCATGCAAGAACAGAATTTTGGCGGGTTGTTGATTGATGGTCATTGCAACTTCCGCGATCCTGTTCTTACCCTATCGGCAGGTATTCCTACCGTTGGCTACAATACATCATTGCCACCCTTCGCAGATCGGGTGGTTCCTCCCTTCACCTCTGATTTGCCTCCAGCCACAGATTGGTGGTCTCGTTGGCGTGTGTTTACCGCGTGGACCGTTCGCGGCATTCTCAACAGGATAGGCTGTCTCGTTCTCCCGCATTATCGTTTTTATCTCCGCGCGCTCAAGAACGCACTGCGGAAGCTCAATATGATGTCCCACCGTATTGATTTCGCAGCGTTGCATGTTCCCACGGTCGCGAGAATGCCATACCTGGTCTTTTGTCCATCTGAGTTTGATTTCCCACGCAACAATCTGGAGAACATCTTCTATGTGGGAGCAAACATCCAAACACAGCGAAACGAGCCTGCATTTCCTTGGGATCGATTGTCTGTGGAGCGTCGTCTCATCTACTGTTCTCTCGGAACACAGGTCGGTCGCGTGCCGTGGGCGTCTCGTTTTTTCGAACAGGTTTGTGCTGCTGTCACGGCCCGCAAGGACTGGCAACTGGTTGTCCATGCAGGCGATTTGTGTGACCCATTGAAAGAGGTCATGAAGTCTGAGAACAGAGTAACAATCGTGCGCACGGCTCCCCAACTCTCGTTGCTTGCGCGTGCGGCTGCCGCAGTCACTCATGGGGGTTTGGGAACTGTTAAGGAGTGCATTTGGCATAGAGTTCCGATGCTCGTAGCCCCCTACGGTCACGATCAACCTGGCAACGCCGCGCGGGTCGTGTATCACGGACTTGGAACGACCATCAAAGGACGTCGAGCCACCGCCGCGCAGATCCAAGTGGCTCTTGCAGCCATGTTGGACAACACCTTCCACTCTATGCAACTGGCATACTTCTCGAAGCGTTTCAGGGAAAATCAGGGGATGACCACGGCAGCCGATTTGCTCGAAACCTGGTTTGAAGACCGACAAGCCAAGAGAACCGGGGGGATCTTTCGCGGCTGACGCCAAACGGTTCTGTTGCAAGCTTGGACTGCCCCTCCACACCGGGTAGCCTTGAGTCATGAACGTCAGCAGTCACCACTTTCCCAAGGACGTCATTCGGTCATCATTGCAGGTGGCAGAAACTTTGACCAAACACGTTGGCGACTCCACCGTCGCCTAGCCATCAAGGTGACATGCAATGTCGCCTCGACAGTTTGATCGAGGCCCCGGTTTCCTTTCTGTGGATTGGGGGCCCGGCTTCAACCACAATGACGAATTCGCCCTTCGGTGATCGCGATCAATCCCTACACCGGGGATGAAGGCTGCCCATAGCGATCCCTATCCACAGGGGTCCGTGGTCCCGTCGATCAGACACTCTTCGTCAGCCTGGCACCCGCCGATTCGGGAGCAACTCGCCAGAGCCAAGGCACAATAACCGGCATCGCATGTGGATGGCAGATCCGTGCATTCTCTTGCATCGCGACAGTGACGCCAACAGTGACACAAAAGGGTTGTGTCACCGGTTGTGTCACCGGTTGTGTCACCCGTAGGGTCGCCGCGGGATTCGTCTCCCACAGGCAGCGAGCCATCTGTCAAAGGTGGTCCGCCGTCATCCCCCAGCTCGATGACGATCGTGTCACAGCCATGCAAGCCGAGAGTAGCACCCAACACCAAGACGATGGACAAGAGGCAAATCATGGGAGGTCCATTGATTTGGGTACGGCCTCGACCCCTCCCGTGTTGCCGTCGCCATTCGTGGTTTGTTGGGTGGCCTGTCTTGCGGTCTCCTTCAGCATTGCTCTCAAGGCAGGGGCATTTGGCGAATCAGGAAACTCGTGCAAAAACTCGACTGCACAGAGCCTTCCTTGATGCTGTGGCCGGTGCTCCATGAGGATGTGACAGCGCAAAGAAAGGGCCGGTTCCTTCAACACACCGACATCGGGACGCTCCAGAAGATTTTCCACCAGACGCAGCGCCTCAGATGGATCGCCAAGTGAGTCAACCAAAAGGCGAGCGAGATCCAGGTGAGCGGTGAGCGCCTGCGGCGTCTTTGGGTAACCATCGATCAGGGCTTCGAGGATTCCTTGCGCTTCGAGTATGGCTCCTGAGAGCATCGCTGTTTCGGCTCTCAGGTATGCCTCCTCTGCACCCTTCGGAAGATCGGCCTGCAACCCCATGGAATTCGCCGTCAGAGACTCAGCCGCAACGGTTGCACTGGCGTCTGCGGTGCCAAAGGACGGTTGGGCAGGCTTTGCATGGTTCAACCCCTGATTGTGTTGGGCGCCTTCTGCAAACAGGCGCAGAGCATAGTCCACGCGAGTCGTCTGATCGGTTGTGACCAACACACGGGTGTTGTCGGGCTCCATTCCAACCGCGTCAATCTGTACTTGTGCGGTGCCCGCCGGCCATCGCACTGCGAGGGGAGCGTTTCCAAGAGCAATGCCATCGACTGTGACGCGCGCCTCTAGCGGCTGACCATCGACAACAAGGTTGCCCTCTGTGCCCGACCGTGGCAGAAAGACCGCTTGGTGACTAAGTAGCCGCCGTCGCACGTCCGGCGTCAACGCAGCCAGTTCCCCACCACGAATTCCCCCTGACCATTGCATTCCAGCCGTCACCATGGCCGTGCCGCTCTCGCATTCAACCTGTACCCGCCCGGAAAGGACCCCGACTTCCACTTCGCCGGGAGATGGCCGTTCGACACTGAACAACGTTCCCACCACAACCACCTTTACGCCTTCGACGTGTAGAACGAGCCGAGTGCCCGCCTGATGATGGTAGGTTGCCATGAGTCGACCCGACGAGAGTCTTGTGGTCAGGTCTTTGCCAATCCAACCCTGGATAGAAAGCTCAGCTGGGCCCAACAAGGACATATCCACGACATTGTCCAAGTCCAACCTGGCGATTGCATCTGCAGGGACGTGAAAAAGCTCGCCCGCGGCAGTGTCTTCCCTCTCGAGTACCAAACCCGCCCGGGAGTGTGCGCCTGACAGAAACCTCAATTCAGCCACCGCGGGTTGGGTCTCGCTGATCGTCGAATTGTTGGTAGACGCATCAAACCAGACCAAGGCGATACCAGCAGCCATAGACACCGCGGCAGCAGCAGCGAATCGCCAACGAATCGGCTGGAGCCACGTCGTCCACCATGCCCCTCGCGTTTGCCGACGGAGCTTATGTTCACGCGCTATGGCATCCACGTCAGCCGACATACGCAGCATGATGCTGTCGCGGACCTCGGGAGCAATGGGTGGAGCACTTTGCAGAGCACGACGAACCGCTCCCACAACGTCAGGTTGGTCTGTGGAGCCACCATTGACTTGTCCTTGCTTCTCACCGGTCATGAGGGCCTCCGCTCAACTATTGAATCATGGCCTCGGTCGCGCGCGACCAGCGTCCGCAAGCGTTTTTCGGCTGTTCGTATCCGCGCACCCACGGTCGGGACAGTGGCCCCAACAATCGCGCCGATTTCCTTGAGCGAAAGGTCCTCGACGACCCTGAGTACAAAGGCAATGCGGTGTTTAGGTTTCAGAGCGTCGAGGTATTCCAATGCTGTTGACAGAGCCTCCTGCTCGTCAACTTTCTGTTCTGGGGATGGGTCGGTCGATGGAAGCAGGAGCAAGGCATCATCATCTCGCTTTTCCGGTTTCTGCTTCCTGAGATACTGAAAAGCAGTATTCGCCGTGACTCGATAGAGCCAGGTCCTATACGCAGAATCTCCTTTGAAATGATGAAGAGAACGAAAGGCCTCCAGAAACACGGTTTGAATCAGGTCATCCAAAGGGGCACGAAGTCCAACCAGGCCCACGAGACACTTGTGCACAAAGTCTACGTGCAGAAGATACAACTCATCAAAAGCTCGCCGATCTCCCTGGCAGCAACGCTCGATGAGCGCCTTCTCGTCGTGTTGTTCGTCGACAACGCGTAGATGCATGGATCGTGACGCTACCATTGCCATGGTCGTACATCTACGGTTACCAGCAATCTGCCTCGCACCCAGTCCGTGCGATGGAGAAAACTGCCATTGAAATGGTATTCCACACGTCGGGACAGGACGGTCGCGCCAACCAGCGCTGACAGGGAGAGAGAATCCGATATCTGGTACGTCATGCCGGCTGAAATCCCTGTGTGCGGCAGAACCAGGTTGCTCTTTCCCTTGGCGAGGAAGCCGCCCTCTCCAGCCGCAAGGAAATCCAATCCGAGATGGCATTCGCCCTCGAGGGATACGCTCGAGGTCAACGGAAACGCTGTTCCCACCGCGACCCAAACGGGAATTCGTCGCAACTTGAACCGTTCGTCTGCCGTGTCGATGTTTTGCCGCACAAAAAGCGCTGTGGACAAGCTCGTTTGCAGCGATGGCATTGGCAGGAGATGGACACCCAGCAGAAAGCCGGGCAAAACTGAGCCATCTTGAAGCAACACCATCGGCCCCGCTGTTGTCGCCAAGGAAAGTGACGAAACGGGCGGCAAACTCGGCGGCTTTTCGCCGGGCGCAGGCGCAGGTGCGGGCGTGATCGGTCGACGCTCGATAGGCGGCGTCTCGCCGCGGGCGATGGCCTTCAAGTCGTCGATCAAACAAAGCGCCACCAGGCGCGCTGCTGCCGACCCGTCTGTGCTGCCCACGTCGACAACGCGATGGAAGGTGTTTGGAACCCGCCCACCCCTCAATTCGACTCTTACCAGGGTGTCCGATGCGTCCGCTCGAATACTCCAACCATTTGGCAAATCGAGGGACCCGAAGACAAAATCGACTGTTCTGACGGCCAGAGCTCTTTGCAGCTCCTCCACAGTGAAAGGTACCTGCGGTGCCACAAAAATCGAGAGGGTCAAGGGATTTTCGGAATCCCGCGTTGGTTGAGCCTGAAGCGGTGTCACATGTAGGAGCAGGGTCGCGAGCAGAGCGGCCGTGTGCAAAGTGAACAGCTTGTGGCTCATTGGCTTTGGCCAAACCATAGGAAGACAGAGGGCGCAAGAGCGTACGCATGTTGAGCCCCCTGACTTCCAACGGTTATCTACTGACGGGCCTCCGGCACATCGCAGACAAGCTCGATGCACCACAAGTCATCGCCGCAGTCGAAGTCGTCGGTACAAGGGTCGCCTTGGCCGCCATCGCCTGGAGCACGGCAGATACCATGTGAGCACCCACCGAACTCTTCACATGCATAGCTCGTATCCCAACACTGCAACCCTTCCGCACAATCGTCATCGACCCCGCATTCCCAGCCTTCGGGGTAGCGGCTGCAGATGTCATCAATGCACGCGAGGGCACCGCCACAATCCGTGTGCTCTGCACATGTTTCGCCTTCTTGTCTGATTGCGAAGTTGGTGCAAACCCCGGCATCGGTGCGAATGAAACCTGCCGTCACGATGGGCGCGCATTCCCAGTCGTCGGCAGCCCCGCAAGTTGAGTCATCCCCAGGCGTGCAGAGCGCCGCACAGCTACCGCCGCCGCGAGCCATGTATCCGTCGTCTACGG
>MGST01000212.1 GCA_001798605.1 Deltaproteobacteria bacterium RIFOXYA12_FULL_58_15
TCGCGATCACTTAGCCCTGTTTGCCTGCACCAGTAGGAAACTCACGCTAGATTAGCGGGTCATGGCGATGACGTCGTCATCAATGATGATGTCGTGGGTGGCCGCAAAACGCATGACAAGGGAGCCCATGATCTGGTTGGCAACCACCTTACCGCCCATATTGAAACGAACGGTCTTGGCCACCCGCAGGGCTTCTGCAAGAATTTGAAAACCCGACTCCTCGTCGAGTCCTGCGCTCTCACGATGTTTGGCTGAGAAATACCAGATGAAGAAATTGGCTAAGAAGGCATGATCGAAGCTCTGGTCGGCGAAGGGCAGGGATTCGGCCCACGCCACGACAACCTTGCTTGGAAGGCGCGCCAATGCTTCCTCATGGCCCATGACCCGGGCCAGTCGTTGGCCGACGTATCGATCGCCAATGAGAATCTGCGATTGCATCTCGGTCGCGCTCAAACCATACCACCAATCGGCAGCGGTTGCCTTGGCACCAAATTCCGTCTCTAGGGTGCGAGCGAAGTTGCTGCCACCTTCGCCGATGCTGATCACGCGAGTATGTTGCAAGTTCTGCAAAAATGTCGCGTCGATTTTGAGAACCTGTTTGATCTTGGCGAAATCCCGGGGCGTAATGTGGATGCGACCCACGCCCTCCGAGGTTCTCCTCGCCATGCGCTCGTCAAAAACGGACTGGGATACCCAACGGGGCAGACCCACCCCCGGCAGCGACACGGTGAAATCCTCGATTAGGCTGTCGATCTGTCTTCTGAAAGTCTCTGAAACCGTCCCAGCGCTCGTTGTGACGACCTCACGAATGAGTTCTTTCATGCCGGGACGTGCCAATTCGAGGATCTCCAGCTCAACGGTATCAAAGTTGCCGAGACCTCGCTTCATACGGCCCGGAAGACCCGTCTGCTCCCCACGTAGGCGCTCCAACTGAACATCCAAGCGATGCAAGAGGGCAAAAAGCTCTGGGTTTATCTTCTCTACGTGAGCATAGGAGATGGGAGAGGCAGGGGACGGTTGCTCGTAGCGCATGGCAGGTGCATGGTCGACGGCATCGTTGTAGGAGTCGACGATCCCCGGTCCACACGACCCATACTCGACAATGGAATGTGGCTCTTCGCAGCCACCCACCACTTGCCATCCTAGAGTTGGAAGAATCTCCATTATGCGTCAGTTATCGGCCCGACACGACGTAGGTTGCGTCACTACTTCAACGGGCAAAGCTCAATCACCGCAGCAGCCATCGCCGTCACGCCCGTTTCATAGGTCAAGTCAAAATCGGGATGAAAGCCTGGGTGGTGTAACGACGGCAGAGGCGTCTTCTTCTTTTGCTGCCGGCCATAGGCGCTCGGCTCCACCGAGCCGAGCCAGAACAGACTGATCGGTACGCGTTCGGGGGTGCGCCCATAGTACGCGAAGTCTTCACCAGTGGTGACCGGCGGGGTCCTGACCACCTTGTCTTGACCAAGGGTGTCGGCAAATGACGCCGCGACCCTTTGGGTCAATGTCTCGTCGTTGACCAGCGGGGCTGCCACCTCGCCATGACCGACGACCTTGGGTGTCTTGGATTCTGGCAAGCCCGCCGATCGGGCAATTCCGGCGCTGATTCGGCGAATACTCTCCAGGATTTGCGCGTGCACCCCGTCGGAATAGTAACGGACGGTAAGTTGCATGGTCACTTCGTCGGGAACGATGTTGTGGGTGGTGCCACCATGAATCGAGCCTATCGTCACCACTGCGGGTTCCGTGGGGTCTAGTTCGCGACTCACGATAGTTTGAAAGGCGAGCACCATGCGCGAAGCCAACACGATGGGATCGATAGTTCGGTGAGGCATGGCACCGTGGCCACCGACGCCAACGACCGTGATGTCGACGGATTCGACGCCCGCGAAGAAAGGCCCAGGCCCATAACCAATGCTGCCCGCGGGCAACTCGGCGCTGACATGATAGGCCAATGCCGCATCAGGGGTACCGAACCGTTTGAACAGGCCATCCTTGAGCATGGCTTCGGCACCCGGCCCAGTCTCCTCGGCTGGCTGCCCAACCATCATCAAGGTACCGCGCCAGAGATCTTTGTGCCGAACGAGCGCTGTGGCCACGCCCAACCAGACCGCCATGTGCATGTCGTGTCCGCAGGCGTGCATCACACCCGTGCGCGCGTTTCCTTCGCCAACGACGACCGTGCTGGCAAAAGGGAGACCGGTCTTCTCCACCAGCGGCAGAGCATCCATGTCGGTGCGCAGCATGACGGTGGGGCCCGCACCGTTGTGCAGCAACCCGACGACACCGTGGCCTCCAATGCCACGGGTGACCACAAACCCCAAGGTCTCGAGCTCGTAGGCGAGTCGGCGTGAGGTCTCGACCTCGTGAAATGCAAGCTCCGGATGTTGGTGAAGCTTGCGATAGAGAGCACGGTGCTGCTCGAGATGGGCGTGCACAGTTTCGCTCAAGGGCCCATTGGGGGCGGCCAATATTGAGATGAACAACAACGAATTAAGCATGGGGCATCCTTTCGGCGAGCGACCGACACTACCACGGTTGCTGTTGGGGCCGAAGTGAGCGTGCTGTATCAACTCACGTCCACATCGTTGTCCCTATGACATGGGTGCCGAAATGAGCACATCGCCGGACAGCGAATTCTGCGGGTAGCGCTGCCAAAGCTTTCCGTGATTTCGTGCCTTCGTGAGTTCACTTCTCCGCAACATCTACTCCCGTTCTCCGATACTGCCGCAGGGGATGCTCACAACAAAACCGCACGGAGAAGCTCATGAATATCGGTATCGTAAATCCCAGCAACATGGTTGGTTATGACAAAGCCATTGAGTCCGGTCTGGTCGACAAGTCCTACCAAAAGAAAATGGACAAGATGCAGGCCAAGGCCAAAGAGGAAGGCAACGTCGGGTGGAGTGCTGACCTCGAGTTTAACAAACAGGCGCCCATCGCTGCCATCAAGGGCATCGGCTCCAAGTACGCCGCTGCGCTCGGTGAGATGAACATTTTGAACTTCGCCACAACCCGTGGTGGTTTGGGCTTCGAGCTCCTCGCAGGCCAAATCGGCAAGGAGGGTGTCACGAACCTACGCAATCTGCAGCAGGCGTTGAAGGCGTGCATGGCTTAGGGTCCGTTGGGAAGTTGGTGAGAGCAAAAATGCCCCAACCCCGTTTTGGCGCCGGTTGCCTCAGTGTGCCAGACACCTGGGGCATGGCTGCCACTTTGGAGTACACAGAGCCGCGCCGAGTGGGTTTGGCTGTACCCTTGGCGGGAAAGTCTGACACCCGGTTGCCGGGTGCCAACATTATGATTGTGCGAGAGCCAGCTCTGCATCAAACCGCCCGTGGGGAGCTCGACAATTTTGTTTCTGGTTACGCCTCATCGACTCAGGCTTTCTCAAGACTTGGAGACGGTGATGCCACCTTCGTCGACGGCAGCGTTGGGGTTTTCGCCAGCTTTGCGTTTTCCATCGGCAATTATCGGGCCGCTCAGTGCCACCTGTTTCGCGTGGACGACGGCATAGCCACACACATCACGGTGTCGGTGGACGAGAACAGCAAGAAACGTCTGGAAAAAGAGCTCTTGGATGTGGCTCTTGGTTTTCAGGTGGCCTGCTGATATCCGTAGGGCCAAACAAATTTTCGCATCCCACGGTGACGCTAACGCAACGGTCTTCGGCGGCGGCCTGAGCCCTCTTGTTGCAGCTCTATCTTGTGGCCCAGGGCGTGCTCAATCCTCCTGACGATGTCGCCGTCGTCGGATGTAACGAAGGTGATCGCCGCACCTTTCTTCTTTGCCCGCGCGGTCCGACCCACCCGATGAATATAGTCGTCGGGATCGCGGGGAATGTCGTAGTTGATGACATGTGAGACGTTGGCGATATCGAGCCCCCGTGAGGCCACGTCGGTGGCAACCAAGAAATCGATTTCCCCGCGCCGGAACTTCTCCAACGCGACAACGCGCTCCTCCTGGGTGCGATCGCCATGGATCGCATCGCAAGAAAAACCCGCCTTATAAAGCGTGCGGTCGAGTTGTTGAACACCGCGTTTGGTGGCCACGAAAATCAGCGCCGATTCGACCGCTCTGTCGTCCAAGATATCCATGATGAGATCGATCTTGTTTCTCTGGCTGACGGCAAAAAAACGTTGTTCGACTGCATCTACCGGTACCTGTCGACCAATTTGGACACTGATCGGATCTCGAAGATACTCCTTCGACACACGCAGAACATCGCGACCGATGGTGGCGGAAAAGAGGAGGGTCTGACGCTTTTTCGGCAACTGGCTGAGAATGCGCCGCAGGTCCGGCAGGAACCCCATGTCGAACATGCGATCGGCCTCATCGAGCACCACATAGGAGATCGAGCTCAAGTCGAAAGTTCCGAAACGCATATGGTCCAACAACCGGCCGGGGGGGGCGATCACAACATCGGTCTTGGCTACGAGCGCCTCTTCCTGCGGATAAAACGGCATCCCCCCGACCACGCAGACGGAGCTCATGCCGCTGTGGTAACCCAAGCCAACGAAGGTTTCGTCAATTTGTATTGCCAGCTCCCGGGTCGGTGTCAGCACCAAGGCGCGTGTCTTGGTCCTCTCCTTGTCGATCAGGCGCTGGAGCAGGGGGATCAGAAAGGCAGCCGTTTTGCCCGTTCCGGTTTGGGATGCGGCAATGATGTCGTTTCCGGCGATTGCCAACGGAATAACCTCGGCTTGAACCGGTGTCATTGTTTCATAACGCATGTCAAGGACACCCTCGCGTACGCGAGGATCTAACTGCAATGCATCGAAACTACCGGTCGCCGGGTCTGGATTTTTAGAAATCTTTTTTTCCTTTTCTCTTCGTAGAAATCCTTCAACCATCAGAAGGCTTTGGGCGTTTGCCCCGGATTGGTGGACAGGGGATGATGCCGCCAACCGCGCCTCTCGGCTCCGTGCTCATACTCCAGTGGGAAGACATAGCCAATCGAAGAATGGCGTCGTCGAGAGCCTTGTGGGTCCTAGAGCGACCCGTCGTCTCATCTATGGACCGTTGGATCTGGTTCTTTGACGTCGACGTCGACGTCGACGTCTGTGCCATCCGGCGCACCTTTGACCACACCCTCCAAGGCGAAACCATCGACGAGCTCTTTTTGCCGAAGATCGGTGGTGTTGGGTGCCAATACGAATGATGACAGCACCAGGGTCGTGGGCGACAGCTTGAGCTCTCCTAGGAGATTCTCGAGCTTTTCTCGGGTGGCGATCTGCTCTGGACCGTGCTCCTTGCTCTTCTTCTCCTGGCGTTCGCGCATATCAAAGAGGATCTCTTCCAACAACGATTCGGCACCGATAAATCCGTCGACGAGCAAGCTGAGGTCGGCGTTGACCTTCTGCCGTTTCTTCTCGACGCGCTCGAGCGCTTCTCTTTGGGACGCGCCCCCAACGTTGTCGAAAAGACGGGCGTAGTCCTGATGCACAGACTGCAGACGCCGCTGCCACCGTTCAATCTCCTTGGTGGCATCTTTGACAAGGCGGCGCATGCCCGGGTCATCGCCGAGCTCTGCCTTCTCAAAGGAAGTCGCCAACAGTCCGAGCTCGGTGTTCAGGGCACCCATGCCATCCTGAGTCGTCTTGATTCGGCTTGTCAGGGCTTTCTTGCTCTCCGTGATAGGCCCTTCTATTCTGTGCGCACCCTTCGCCTTGGCGACAGCCTTCCATTGACTGTTCTGCGAATTCGACAGCTCGAGCCCACGATAGATGCGTGCTCCTTGCTCCAATAGACCTTGGTTTTGCGCCAGGTAGCGATTGAACTCGCGGTTGAAGAGCTGACGCTCCTGTTCGCATCTCACTTCATTGGCGATACGGCCTCGAATGTCGGCATCGAGATCATCGAAGTCCGGGGTGGTGACACTCACGACCCGCACCAGGGTGAACTTCTTCTCGCTGCCGATCTGGGCACCGGACAGGTCGAATATCGGTTCGTCGTACTCGTCGACCTCCCACTTGCCGGCTGTTGCGCCTGCGGCCTGCAGTTTGGCAAGAGCCGCCTGACGCTTGTCCGCCGTGTCAAATTCCAGTTCTTCGGTTTCCGCCGATGCGAATTCCTGTTGGTGTGCCTTGAAATACCGTCGCAACTCGCCGGTGGTCGGCTCGTTGATTCGTTCCCCGCGACCACTGAGGTATTCTCGAATGAGAAAGTCCATCGGATCGTCACCGGGACCGATCTCTGTCGGGTCGACGCTGCAACCGTCACGCGCCAACATATCATCGAGCGCCTGAGCCAACACCAACGGGTGGATGTTGCTCAATGACTTGGGATCGTTGGTATCGATCTCAGTGATCTTCACTTCTCCATCTACAACCATGTATCGGAAGTCGGGATTCAGTGCGGGCAGGAGCGATGCGTAAGGGATTGGGACGCCCGCCACCAACCGCACACCCACCTCGATCTTGTCGTCGTAGGCAACAGCGCCCCCCATGCCGAGACGGAGCTTCCATTTCCCGTAGCCCACCATCAAACTGGCAAGGAGTTTGGTATCAACGGCAACTCCGGCGTGGAACTTGCTGTTCTTGAAAAACTCGAGTTGGGCACGAAGAAACGGCCCACCCATCATCATGTCGAGCATCCGCGCCTGGGCAAAGCCGGAAACCTCCTGGTTGCCAAAACGATGACGACCGTACACCGTCACGCCGCCGTTGACACTTCGCCCGAGCAGCATGTGCACACGAGCGTAGGCGTAGGTGTCATCGCTCGGCTCACCGAGAAGGTTGACGGTGACCGATCCGCCCAGGTGAATACCCGGGAGGGCATTGGGCGAGCCATCGGCCAACCCGGCACCGGCAGAGGTGGAAACCACCACGTCTTTCTTCGCAACGTTGTGCTGCACCCCTACGAACCCACCTGTCGTGGTGTTGATGCTGGCGGTGAGCCGTGGGCCCTTACCCGTTTGCACCGCGACCATGGCACCCAAACCGAGCTCACCATTGGTAACGCTGGCGTTCGGGCCCACCAAAAGTCGGCTCGGCTGTGGCTGTTCGAGGATTGTACTGTGGAGATCAGTTGAGGCCTTGGCGAGACGTTTCGGGTCACCAAAGCGTGCTGCCCATTTGCCAATATTGAGGGTCAACACCCGGGTCTCGACATCGACCTTGTTGGACTTCTTGGACTTCTCGGACTTCGTCGATTCCTCGGCGTCACCCATCGCCACCTGGACGCCGAGTTTCACATCGTGGACGTCGTCGCGGTCGCCAAACTGGATCTCGGAGATGGCGCGAGCCCGCAGTTGATCGGTGTGCTCGACGAGGAAGGACAGCACACCGACAGTCCCGGCCAACAACTCGGGATCCTTGGCGGCAACGGCCGCGTACACATCGGCGGGTATAGCCGTGCCCGAGCCTTCCAGCTCCTCGCACAACCAATAGGCCCGCGCCGCATTCGCCGATGGCCGCGTGTCCGCATGGGCCAAGGAGACAATGACCAGCTCGCCCTCTACGGCTCTAATCTCGAGGCTTCCGCCGGGCACGTAGCCCTCAATGGCATCGAGCTTGGCGTCGAGCATCTGTCGACCGGCATCCGAGACGAGTAGCTCTGGTGGAACAGCAATGCCAACTCGAACGCGGTAATTCTTGCCGATCTCTGCAACCCGGTCCAACACGTGACGGGTGTACGACGCGGGTGGGTTGCCGTCGACCACCGTGGGGTCGATGCCCCGCTCAACGTTGTGACGCTGCTGCGGCCACAATGCCAACCGCGCAGCCTCTCGTCTGATGTCCTCGTGTGCTTCAGTCAAATCGAGGACCCGCATGGCGTTGCCAGCACCGAGTGCCGTAGCGACCAGTGCCGTACTCCCCGGTTTCGCCTTTTCCAACCCCGCAAACAGCGAACGAATCAGGGCGGGATCATTGTCCAACCACTGAGCCACGAGCCCCTGCAACAGCACGCCGTTGGACTCACCGTAAGCCACGGCCAATGCGTCCTTGACCGCGAGATCGAGCATGCGTGTTTGCTGGGCACAGCTCAAGAACCTCAAGGTCTTAGGACCAACTGCACTCGCGCACAAGGCGCGTAGCGCTCCGAGGGCCTGGTCATCGGTAGCAGCTAATACTGTCGACACGTGCCGATTGATAACCGCGCGCCGTGTCCTGTCCATCTCCTCTCGCGGCAGACCCGCGAGGGCGCTCGCTCCCAACACCAACCGGGTTGCCGCGTCTTCGGGCGCACAGGCCAACATGTCGTCGATCAGGTCGTAGCGCTTTGCTTCGACAAGACTCCCGACGAGTCCCGCCACCAGAGCCGGATCAGAGCGGAGGATCTGCACGAACAGCGCTTGGCGCTGGTTGCCCTTGGCCAAACGCAAGGTGCGCGGCAAATCCCCAGTCGACGCCAGGTCGACCATGACATCTCGCAACGTGGCATCGTCGAGCTCTGGCAACCTCTGCAGCAGCCCATTGATGGACTTGTCTTGCCCGAGGGGATCTATCCAGGTGGTGATGGCTTTATTGGTTACCACCGACTCGGACTCCGACACGCCGACATCGGGGCCGGTGTTGCCATCCTTGGGAACTTCTTGGCCCTCTTGCTTGGCAAATTTCTCGGCCCGATCCTTGAGCTCTACGGCGCTTCTGGTCTCGTTGAGCGCCTTCTTGTAGGCCCCCGACACGCGGGCAGAGTAGTCATCGCCCATGGAGACGCCGCTCACCTCAACGTCGACACGCTGGCCGGAATAATCGACGCGGCCGCCAAACCAACCGTCACCCTCGTCGTGGATGATGCCATCGGCAGGCAGGAGCTTGGCGAAACTATCGGAGTAGAACGCCATGGCGCTGAGTATGCCCTTGTTGCCCTTGCCCACCTGACTGTAGCAGTGCGCCGCCGCAGTGGGTGACATGGGGATTCCCCATTCCCGGCGCAGGGGATCTCCATCCACCAACACCCGACCTTCGGTGTTGTGGATGCCAATGTAGGCGGGTGCCGACAATGCGCCAGCGGTAACGCCAAAACCCGCCTTGGGCGTGTATTTGCCCACGGAAAAGCTGACAAATCCGCCCGGGTCGGTGGTGTTATCGGGGACACCGTACAATCCGTTGGTGCTCTCGTCACGTTTCAGCCCAACAGTGGCCTCGGCCTGCCATCCGTTGGGCCCGCCCTTGGTGCGAAAATTCAGGGTCCTCTTGTCAGAGTGGAGCTCGAAAGGCTTGCCCGGGCCGGTGGGAATCGCACGTTCGAGATTGCCCATGACCTGATTGAAGCCGATATGCACCTCGCGATTGCCCTCACGGTCGAGCCCTTTGTGGAAGCCCGTAATTCCGACCTCACCGTCGTCGCCCTCGAACGTCAGGACGGGAGTTTCGAGCTTGAGATAACCGCCGGGTGCGCCACCGTCGCCCACATAGAAGCGAACATAGTTGTCGCCGAACTGCGCGCTGGCGGAGAGCTTCTCCAGATCACCGAGGCGCAACATGGCGTGGGTGTTGCCAGCCTGCATGTGCGCCACGACATCAATTCTCGAGTCGCCAACGGGCACCAAACCAAATTGGACGCCGCCTTCCCTCTCGCCCTTGAAGGCTCCGGCTTGAACCAACAGATTTTCGATGTGGTTCACATCCAAGGTGACCTTGCTCCCCGATGGGGCGGTCAGAGAGAGACCCAAGGGAAGGTCCCCAGCCAATGTCTGGTCCTCTTTGAGTGTGCCCTCGACATGGAGGTCTTCAATCTTGCGAATGATGACCCCACCGAGCGTCGGGTCCATATCAACATCCAGTGCTCCGCTGGTCACCGAGGCTTGGATCTTGTCGAGGTCTGCCTTGGCGTTGATGTCGGTGCTTTGGAAGCTGTAGACGCCATCTACGACTGACGCCTTCACCATCATTGGCCCAACCTCTACCCGGTTGTTGCCCATCTCGGCGGTGAGGGAGCTCTCCTTGGGCATCTCAAACTTGAACCAGGTCCCCTCTTCGTTGTGGACAAGCTCGAGCTTCACCGGCATTTCGCCGCCGTCTTTCGTCTCCAACCACATGTAGACGTCGCCCACATGGGCCTTCAGTTCCTCGAGTGTGAGCTGGCCCACG
Organism: Deltaproteobacteria bacterium RIFOXYA12_FULL_58_15; assembly: GCA_001798605.1. GTDB lineage: Bacteria > Myxococcota > XYA12-FULL-58-9 > XYA12-FULL-58-9 > XYA12-FULL-58-9 > XYA12-FULL-58-9. The sequence goes on from MGST01000212.1 coordinate 10,035, forward strand.
ATGCCGCCGTTCTCGTCGGTCATGTCCAGGGAGTAGGTGAAACCCTTGATGGCAAGGTCGCTGACGTTGCCCTCGTCGTCGGTAAGCTGAACCTTGGTGCCGCCGATGTTGATGTTGACGTACTTCTCGCTGGCCTCAAAGGAGGCATCGGTCATGTTGGCTTCGACCACGCCAGGGAGACCATTGATGCCTTCGGTTATCTTGCAGGTACCGCCGGCCTCGGACAACGAAAGCGACAACTGCGAGCCCAGCTGGGCGTAGCTTGCCTTGATGTCAGCGCCGTGCACCGTGTACCCGTCGGCCTCGTTCTTGAGCTCCACGCCCTCCGGGAAGAACAGACGGGCATTCCCCACCGTGCCGTCAGCGTTGAGCTGCAGCTCGATTTGACGCTCAACCCCCTCGGGCAGCGCATCGATCTTGCCTTTGTAGTCTCCCAGGGCGAACTCGCCATTGGCGCGCGTAGCCAACGAAAGGACTGTGTTGCCGTCGGTGCCGGTGACCATGTTGACCCGGGTACCGTCGAGATTCAGAGCATGGTCGTTACCGAGAGGATCTGTGCTCGCAAACTTGAGACCATCCACCTTGAAGCTCAAGGTGTCCGCTCCATCCACCAAGGTGGCGCTGTCGAAACGGAAACCTTTGACCTCTAGATTGCCGACGTCAGTTGCGAATGACGCCTGCTCCGCCCATGCCTGTATGATCTGTTTGTTGGCCCCGAGCTCAACGTAGGTGCCGACTCCAGTGAGCGCCCCTGTTTGACCATCGATCGAAATATTGAGCTGGCCGACGTCGGTGCGAGCGATGAGGCTGCCGTCTGCCTTCTGCTCGACAAACAAGCGCATGCCCTTTTCTAGATCGACCGTGAGCCCACTTGCCAAGGAGATGTGCGCCGTTTCGGCCAAGGCCTCGAAGGTGGTCGTTCCACCGACTTTGTCGAAGCGAACCAGACCGCCGGTCACTTGGCAGACATCGTTGCCAAAGTTGAGATCCGCCGCGATCTCATCAAACCTCGCGTGAAGGCGGGTGCCGTCCTTGTTGTCGGCAAAGTCGAGGGCGAGGTTGTCCACCCGCACGTAAGTGGAAGCATCCCGAGCGGCATATTCAACCAGGCCCGGTAGAT
>MGST01000213.1 GCA_001798605.1 Deltaproteobacteria bacterium RIFOXYA12_FULL_58_15
TGATGTGCCACATGATATTGATGTGGGCAGGATTGGGGATATAGCGTTTGACTCCCCGCAAGGCGATGACCACATCGTCGGCCAGGCTCTCCGGTCGGTACCACTGTGGCAGGATATCAACGCGCGCCGCTTGCCCGCGTTCGATGAGACACCGTTGCAGGGCCTTGGCAAAGTGATAGTCCCCCCATGATTGTGCGGCTCTCTCGGACGGCGCGGCCACCTTAATGGCAAACTGGAATCGATGTTCGACAAACTCGACAAGGGCATCGCGCAGTTGCCGAATGGGTGTCTGAGTTTTCGAAGCTGTCGGGGACCACCGAAGAGTGTAGTTGTCGTTTCTCGACGGGTTGTGACCTGTTGTCGGGTTGTGACCTGTTGGCGGGAAGGATGCGGTGAGCAGAGTCGGACGCTTGTTGCTCGCACTGTCCAAATCAAATTGGCCTGTGGTATCGACGAGCACGTGTAGACCACAGCAATCCACTTTGCCGTTCTCGTCGGGCAACAATCGTCGTATTTCACAGTCCGAGCTACTGGAAAGTAGCGCCTTCAGGTCGCGGTGGGTGTTGCTTGCGATGATTCCCAAGGTGAGCGGTTGGTCTTCCCACAGGCATCGGCCATGGAGGCGATCGCGAAGGAGAGTTTTTCGCAGGGAGAAACTCAGATCAGAGTTGAACAGCGGCTTCGGTGGGCTGCGCCGATTGACACCACCTCCATCAGGGTTGTCACCGTCGTTAGAGTGGTCACCGTCGTTTGTCTCCGTGCAGAGCTTCGCTGTCACATCATGGAGGCACACGGCATCAAGACCGAGGTCGAGCCGATAACGCAGACTCAAATCGACTCCGGTGAGAGCCGCAGCGCAACTCGTCTCAAAACCGCCGAGCTTGAAGAAATCCTCGCGCCGGCACAAAAGCACCCACCGATCGAGGGCGGCCACAAGCTCGGTGCCTTTGCCGACGGCTTCGACCGTCACGACTGAGGCGAGATCCTGTGGTGTGAACCGTTGAGAGCGGAGATCCTCGTAAAACTTCATACCGGCGGTCAGCGCAGTGCCATCGGGTCGAATCACCCGTGTGGACACGAGACCGATTTTGGGATTGCCCAACACCTGAAGCATTTGTTCGATAGCGCCTGGCGTGATCTCCACGCCACCGTGGATGAACAGGATGTACTCTGTTTGACAATTCTTTGCGGCGCGGTTGGCACCAAGGGCGAATCCATCATCCCCGCTCACCGAGACAAACGGCAAGGCGAGTGCTGGGCCGCATTTCATTCCCCACACAACGAGGGTGCACTGGGAAACCGCTACAGAACAATGCGGCGGAGGGTTTGTTCTGTTCTGTTCGTTGGCTCGTGATCGCCAGGCATTGAGGAGTCGTTGGTCTGTGCTAGAGGACCGGCCTGGTGTCTTTCGCGCTATCGGTGCGGATGCAGCCAGACGCTGCAACAGGCGGTCAGGCTTTTCGAGCCAAGCGCGAACGCGGCCATTGCGCATTGCTGCCCCCACTCGATTGCTCAGTCGTTGCACGACATCGCCGCGGAATCTGCGGACTCTAACCTGACGTTTCGCAAATTCGTGTTTCTGGCTCTGGTGGCGGGTCTCGAAGCGCTGGATGACTGTCTTCCAGTCCACAGGCAGATCGGCTTCGAAATCGGATCTCTTTGCCATGCGGTGATGTGTAAGAATCGCCGTCAGAAGTCAATCCCGCAACATCGTCGCTACGAAACCGTCGTTGCGCTCGAGGTTTCTGCTGCCCGCTGATAAATGCGAAGATATGCAGTGTACATCTCGGCGACTGTTGGTTGCGCTGCGGCGAGCGCTTCGCGACGACGAGCGTCGTAGTCGTCGGGATCTTCTGCTATGGCATGCAGCTTCTCGAGCCAGAGCTCTGGGCTGTAGGGATCCAGCAGCCAACCACCGCCGTATTTTGTTATTCTGTCTCGCACTGCGCCAAAGTCGGCACCAAGCACTGGCAGACCCATGGCCCAAGACTCTGTCAACGCATGGCAGAAGGTCTCCGGACAGATTGACGGAACGATCGTGAGGGCGGGACCGATCTTGCGTACCTTGTCTGCGAGATCAGACTGGGAATAGCGTCCGTGCAAGACAGCGTTACCCGCGCTGTCCTCGAAGCCGCTGGGCCAGACGCCGAGGACGTGCAGTTCCAGGCGGTGTTCACCATCGCGTTCGAGGATGGACTGTAACAGGCCCGTGCCCTTTGGGAAGTTGAGGGCACCAAGGACGATGGCTCGCAAGGGCTCGTTTGGTACCGGTGGCCGAGCAACATCAGGCAGGTGACCGAGGTCGCGGCCGTGCTCAATGACAGAAAACTCGCGGTCGTGGGCAAACGCAAAGTGTTTGGCAATCGTGTCGCGGGTGTGCTGGCTGGTGGTGACGTACGCACTTGCACGGCGAAGGGCAGACTCGACGCGTCGGCGCCAAACGTGAACCCAAGCGTTTTTGAGCGGCGGTATCTCCAAGATCCAGCCTCGGTTGACAGAGCATCCACGTGGTCCATCGTTGCAATCGCCGCCGCAGTATCGGCCACGGTCATCAATGAGCTGGGTGTTTGGACAGACAGAGTAGAAATCATGAAAGGACACCACCGTTGGCACATCCAACACACTACAGAGGTGGAGTATTTCCGGGGCGTTTCCGAGAAAATGTCGGGCGTGCACGAGTCCGACACTGTGCTTGGTGAGGATCTCGACGAGAAAACGCGCACGGTCATGTGCCAGCGGCTGGTGGATGTACCATTCCGTTTCGAGCTCGCGTTCTTCGAGTGGTTTGATATCCCCATTGACCACCTCGTTGAGAGTCCAGGTCCTTCGTCCGGTGGTGAGGAGAAGCACATGGAAATCAGCTTCGGCGGCTCGTGCGAGATCAAAAGAGGTGAGACGTGTGCCTCCGCGTCCGTCGTGGAGGATGTATAAAAGAGTAGGCCGGCCCCCTTTGGTTTGGCGGTGTTGTGGCAGAGTCTTGAGAAATGCCCGCAATTCGGCCAAGGGGTCGTTTTGCAGCCATTCTTGAATTTGTGGTTTGTAACTTGGGTGCAGCGTCTCAAGGGTCTTCTTCCCTACCTCGAGGGCTTTGCCCTTCCCCTCGCCAAACGACGCGCTGCGCTTGTGATAGACGAAACAACCATCATCGATGAGATTGACTCGCCCGGCCGCGGCGGCACGCATCGAAAAGTCGTTCTCCTCGCCGTGCCCTTGCGGGAAGTGTTCTTCATCGAAGACACCGATTTCGTCGAAGAGGTCGCGGCGGATGTAGAGGCAAAACCCGTTGCCCGTGGGGGTCACCGTGAGCTGCCTCTCGGAGACAAAAGCCAACAGCTCCCCCATTTCTTCGACAGACAAATCCAAGGGGATTGGGTTGTTTACGTTCTGTTGCGGTATCGAGAAGGCACCCGCAGCGTTTGAGAGCGGAGTCACGGTTCCGGCGTCATCGCGGCTGTATGCGCTCTGTTGCAACTTGGAAACCCATCCACGAGTCACTTTCGTGTCGCTGTTGAGTAGGATGACGTCATTCTGGGTCATGCCAATGCCGCGGTTGATGGTTCGCGTGTAACCCATATTCGCGGGGTTCTGGACTGCGGTGATGAACGAATGGTCGTCATCGTATTGGTGAAGCAACGGCCAGATGTTGGTATCGGTGCTGCCGTCGTCAATGAGCAAAATGCGAGAGCCGCGCTCGTGGTGTCTGACCACGCTTTCGAGGCAGGCGCGAACATCGTCGTGTGCGTTGTAGACCGGTATGACGACTGTCACGCTGCGCTGTTGTTGGATGGGGTTATTTGCCAAGCCGATGCCTTGCCAGGGCCTCGTGCTTGCATGCGATCGGCGTCCCGTTGGCGATCGTTGCAGTTTTCGGATCTGTTCGAGGGTGCGATTCAAATGCACTGCGACATGTGACGACCGGCGCCTGCGCAGACGATAGAGAAGGTCGCCGATGGCGTTGCCGATTCGCAACCTGCGTGACTTCACGACCGTCGTTGCGTGGTCCGCGACCTGTTGCAGAATGTCGTCCCGTATCCCAAGCTCACGTTTCAGATCCTCGACCTCACGCGCGAGAGCGTCCAAACGAACCTCATTCTCGGCGGATTCGGACAAGCTCTCTTGAGGGGGTGTGGAAGAGTGTCGGGACATGGGGATGAGGGCAATACGAGATGGAAATCCAGGTGTCAAGCGGGTGACAATGTCGCTCGGTCATCGTCAGGCAATGGGTTTTGCCGTGTCGCCGTGGATTGAGCTCAACTTCACCAACAGCTTGAGGCGATCACGTTCGGCGAGCTCGAGCAGGTTTCGTTGGCGATCGGTTGTCTCGCACAGCTCCCGAACAATCTTCCCATAGGGTTGTTGTTCGTCCTTGCTTGGAATGATGATGCCGAGGCCATGCAAGATGGGTATCACGTAGAATCTGTATTGTTTGCCATGGTCTGAGACAAAACTCTCTGCGGCTGTGCGCACGCCATTGCTGTTGCCGCCTGCGCAAAGAGCCTGGGCCAGATGCTGGTTCATACCCCCATGGTCGACGAGCTCATCCTTGTCGAGGTCTAAGCCAAGTCGCGCCCAGAGATTGCGGTGGTCGGGAGGGATATTGCTGGGCTGGTAATACATGTCGCGGCGACCATAGGGCCAACAGACGTCGTGAAGGAGAAAGAGCGGGCCATGGGACGAGGCAGATGAGGCAGCCTTGTTCGATGTCACGTCATGGATGATCTCCAGCTCTTTGCGCACCGTGTAGAAGTTGTGGTCCCCATCAATGAGGTACGCATCGCACGGCTCGATGTCAGGCAATACATTGATACTGAGAGCTTCGTGAAACTTACCTACTGTTGCGAGCTCTGGTTCGAGCTCGACGTACCCAGGGGGACGGAACGGGTCGACGATGTGGCATCGAGCGTCATGGGTACGGCAATACTCGATGAGCTTGCGCGTACCGGCACCACTTTGGGAGCCAATCTCCATGACGCGATGAGCGCCGATTGCCTCGAAAAGGGGGAGAGTAACGGTTTTCCAGAATCTGTGCATGTCACGGTCTGCCAAAGGTTTTGAGGCTGGTGTAGAGGCGAAGAATGAAGTTCATACATGAGGTTTGCAAGAAATTCTACACTTCCAAGACACTCGGGAAGACCGTGCTTCGAGGCTCTCTAACCGAGCTTCTGCGTCGCGCTCAAGCAAACCGAGCTGTTGTGTTGCCCCAAAGCTGTGGTAAACCGTGTCGCCATGCGGTCCTCCGTCTCAACATTGTGGCAGCGGCGCCATCTACTGAGTGTGTTGGTCAGTTCCCAGATCAAACGTCAGAACCGTGGCTCGTTGTTGGGATACCTCTGGTGGTTTTTGGACCCGCTGCTGATGACGGCGGTGTATTACGCTATCGTCGTCGTCTTGTTTACTCGTGGCAAGGGCAATCAGCCCTTTGTCTTGTTTCTCGTCATTGGACTTTTCTCCTTCAAAGCGTTCTCTGACTCCTTGGGGCAAGCCGTCGGTGCCATGCAGGCTCGAGCTGCAATCATCAAAGCCATCAGTTTCCCCAAAGCGGTGCTGCCCCTTGGAGGGGTGTTGGCGAACACGACGTACTTCGGATTTGGGTTGCTCGTCGTTATCTGCATTGCCTTGTTGTATGCGCCTCAATACGGGACCTGGCCTTCTCCTGCCTATCTCATGTTGCCTGTCGTTATTGCGGTGCAGATTGCATTCACCGTCGGCGCGGCCCTCATCGTTTCGGTGCTTGGCGTGTGGTACACCGATGTCCGCAACATCATACGACACCTCCTACGACTGTGGTTTTATCTAAGTCCGGGTCTCTACAGTGTGTCGATGATCCCCGAGCGGTTCAGGGACCTTTACATGCTCAATCCGTTTGCGGGATTGTTCGAGAGCTATCGCGCAATCATTATGCGTGGCGAGTTGCCATCGGCGCAGCATTTGGGAACTGCGTCGGCGATAGCGGTGGCGTCATTGCTTGCTGGATTCACCATTTTTTGGCGCGTTGAAGGACGGATCGTGCAGAAGTTATGAAGCCGGGAAACGTCATTGAGGTCCGGGATTTGTCGATGTGTTACCGGACATTCAAGTCCAAGCGTCGGACTTTGCGAGAGTCGGCCTTTCGCACGTTGTTCCGCCGTGACGAATCTGTGGAGGTACGTGCCCTTGATGGCGTCACATTCAATCTCGGTCGCGGTGATGGTCTAGGTATCATTGGCAACAACGGTGCCGGCAAGTCGACTCTGTGTCTCATCCTTTCCCGCATCATGGAGCCGACCGGTGGTGTCCTCGAAGTGTCGGGCTGCGTTTCCGCGTTATTGGCGCTCGGTGCTGGGTTTGACACCGATCTCACAGGGCAGGACAACATCACTCTCAACGCGGTGTATATGGGATATCAACTCGATGAGGTGAGAGAGAAATACGATGACATCGTTGCCTTTTCGGGACTTGGTGACGCGATTCGTATGCCTGTTCGCACCTACTCATCGGGCATGCGAGCGCGCCTGGCCTTCAGTATCGCCCAGTCGATTCAGCCGGAAATTCTGATCATCGATGAGCTCATGGGAGTCGGTGATCGCAGTTTCATGGAAAAGAGCACTGCCCGCATGCACGAGATGGTCGACCAATGCGAGGCGTTGGTTGTGGTGTCCCACCACATGGAGACCATTCGCTCCTTGTGCAAGCGCGTCATTTGGTTGGAGAAGGGCAAACTGATCGCCGAAGGCCCCGCCGACGAAGTCATCGCTCAATATGAGTCGAAGTAAGGTTTCTTTCCGAACGAGCTGCCCCGAACAACGAGGGCCATCCAGAGACGCTGTTAAAAGGCCCAATTGAGGTGCTGTTAAAAGGGCCTATTGAGGTGATGTTAAAAGGTCCTATTTGTGATACTCTTAATGGGTCCTTATGGCCGGAGGCAACCATGGCATCAACGAAGTTCAGCGAAGATGTTCATCCGATCACTGAACTGAAGACAAAGACCTCCACCCTTATTGACCACGTCAACCGTTCGCGAAGGCCCGTTCTTCTGACTCGGCGCGGTCGTGGAGTCGCGGTTTTGCTTGATCTGGACGAATACGAAAGCCTAGTGGACAGGGCAGCCTTCATTGATGCCGTGGATGTGGGGGCCAAGGCTGCTGCCAGGGGTGATTTGCATCCACAAGAAGAGGCCGAGAACATATTGCAGAGCTTCGGCGATGCCTAAGAAGCGCAATGTGCTGTGGAGCGGACCAGCACTCGACGATCTGCGCGAAATTCGTGAGTACGTCAGCCGAGACAAACCGATGGCCGCGAGCAAGCTCGCACAGTCGATTCGTAAGAGCGTGCTCCGTCTTGCAACGCAACCCCGTTCGGGAAGAGATGTTCCCGAGCTCCGCGAGCGCGGGTATCGCGAGGCGATCGTTGCCCCCTACCGGATCGTGTATGAGGTCCAGGATGAGCGGGTGTTGATTTTGCGCGTGTGGCACAGTCGGCGGAAGCTTAGCTACCATGCACGGTAGTGTACTCGTCGTAGTGATATCCGAGGGAACCGGCGACCAGTCCTGCGCCGAAGGCGGCGTCCCGTGCTGCGGCGAGACTCCGGTGTTTTCCGCGAATGACAGACAATGGCAAGCGAGCGATGCCGCGACCGATGTGCAGTGGGCCAAGCATTGCACAGCGAAGGCGGTCGAGGCGCGTGGGGGACAGTTGTCGGGTCGTCAGGGCGCGGCTGACTCCGGCGCGAAACGCCCGGCGTAGGAGCCAGTGCGCCGACATCCGACTGGGCGGAACGGTTTCGGTGACAATGGCGGTGTCGGCCCAGATCATCTTGGCGCCGCGCAGCAGGAGCTCTTTCGAGAGGTAGGCGTCGGTTCCTCCGGTCAACGCCATCTCTTCATTGAAAGGGCGCGAGCCGAGGGCTGCCGTTACAGTCCTTGTGCGGAACAGGACGTTGCCTGTGAATGCGTTTTCGATGGGTGAGCCGGTTGCAAACCTCCGCCGCTCGTAGAAGCCACCCTCGACGGCCCACGCTGGTGGGCTGGGGCCGAGGTCGGAGAGCACAGGGCCGGCCACGACGTCGGCGTCGTAGATTCTCTGGACTCGCAGCAGCTCGTCGAGCCAGTTGGGCTCAGGGATTTCATCATCGTCGATGAATGCCACGAGATCGTTCTTGTCGTTGACCGCGACGGCGAACGCGGTGTTGCGTGCGAAGGGGATGCCTCGCTTCGGTTCGGTTACATAGTCGAGCGGCCAAGGGAGTGTGGTGGTTTGCGTTTCGCAGACGCTCTTGCTCGAGGCGGACGAGTCGTTGTCGACGACGATGATCCGCAATGGCTCGGGACGGTCTTTGCAAAAGGTGAGTCGGCCGAGGGCATCCAGCAGCCGCGCCAAGCCATCGGGGCGCTTGCAGGTGATGATGCATATGGCGACTTGAGGAGCCATTGGGTTATCGGGCCGCCGGTCTTGCGTCGGCCGAGGTTTCCCGGTGCAACTCCGCCATGAACGCGCCAACCAGTGTGGCAAAAGCAAGGGCGACGGGTTTGTGGAAGAGGACGTCGTGGGTGATGCCCAAGGTCCAGAAGGCACCGATTGTGCAGAGCAGGGCAGTACCCGCGGCGCGGACATGCTCGCCGCGGCGTAGGTGGATCAAGCGGTCTTCTCGACGACGGGCACCGCGCAGGGCGGCGAGGGCGAGGGCGAGCCACATGGTGATGTAACCGCCGAGTC
>MGST01000214.1:0-1250 GCA_001798605.1 Deltaproteobacteria bacterium RIFOXYA12_FULL_58_15
CATTCAATCAACTGGATGGCCGCTTTAGCACCGACCCCGATCTCGACGACCTTACCCATAGTTGGAGCCAGGTGCTACCGGCCGCATGCGCCACCGAGTGCCCTGATTTGCCGATCGCCGATTGCCCAACCATCAGCGACAATGTGGCATTGTTGCAGGAATCGAGCACCGACAACGTTTGGGAATACACGGCACCCGCCGCCGTTGGCAAACTCGCCTTCAAGCTCACCGTCGACGATGGCGAGCTCTCCGACAGCGCTTGCATTGCCATCGACAGCGTGAACTTCGCCCCCACCGCCACGGTCGCCATTGCCAACAACCGTGGGGATGAGAACGTACCCTTGCCACTCGACGGCACGGGGAGCTTTGACAGCGATCCCACGGACACATCCCTTAGCTACGCCTGGACTCATGACGCCGGTGCCGGCGTCACTGTGACCTATGACCCGAGTGATGCAGAAGAGATGTGGGCAACGGTAACCGGTATTGGCGCCCCAACCAACATCACCTTCACCCTGACGGTGACAGACGCCGCAGGCGCCGCGTCGACTTGTCCGGCGTCGGGAATGCCTCCCTGCGGCACCAATTGTTGCGGTCTCCGAGTTTCCTTTGCCCCTGCGTGCACAGATGATAGCGCCTGCGCCTCGGGCAACTGCGAGTGCACAAACGTCGACTGCAGCAGCCGTGCCTGTTCCACCGCCACCGATCCCTGCATTTGCAAATACGGAATTTGGGGAGCTTGCACCAACCTCCTTCCACCTGGCGCCGAAGACATCGGTGATTGCCATGGTGGCAGCACCTGCAATGGCAGTGGCGTGTGTGGCTAACCAACGGCAGGTCATCACGCCTGCCCGGCCAACACCACTATCCACCGCAATGACAAGCCACCAGCCAGAATGAGCACGGGTGCCATGAGAGTCGGTCGCAGGTTTCGTTTTGCTTCGACGATCTCGAGAGTGAGAGGGACGACCAAACCGGCCAGGACCACGAGGGTCCAAAACGCCGCCGTAAACCGCCCCCCGAAGAAGAGACCGATTGCCCGAGCGCCGGAGGCTCCGCCGGTGGTCGCGAGACCAAGGAAGAACAATGCGACCAAGAGGATTTCCGCGACGATAGCGATGATGTCCCAACGCCGCAGCACGCGATGCTCCCGCTCTTGCAGCGGGAAGAGCATCAACAGGGCAGCGCCCGTCGACAGGCCCGACACCAAGAACAACGGGCCAAGAACCACTGAGCTCCAGGCTGGTCGC
>MGST01000214.1:1277-8726 GCA_001798605.1 Deltaproteobacteria bacterium RIFOXYA12_FULL_58_15
GTGTAGGCGCCGAGCCCAATGCCGAAAACGATATTGAGCCAGGCAATAGGACGATCGAATTTCCTCGCGAGCTCGTGCGCCCAGCGTACGATCTTCTCGAGGCGGCGCATGGGTCCCCAGTCGATGAAGCGGTCGAGGTCGGAATCTGTTAACCCCGCGAGCCCGAGAAACACCGTCAAAGGATAAATCGCCAGGAGAATCCACGCGCCCCACGACATCGGCGAGGTTACCCGGAAGGCCGCATAGAACCGCCAGACATGCTCGCGGTTGGCGAGGTCGATAAACAAAGCCAACATACCGAGAGAAATGGCAAGTGGAGCGACGAACGGCATGCGTCGCGTCCAACTCGAGAGAGCCTGACCCTCGTTGCGAATGCGCATGGCAGCTGTGAGGATCATGAGCCCTGCCGCAACGCCGCCGAGAAACAGATAGACCGGGATCTCCCACCCCCAAATCGCGAGATGTGGGTCGATCTGATTGTTGTGGCGAATCATGTCGATCTCGACCATTCGCTTCTCTCCTGGCACGTATGAACGTGCTCTACTGTTGGACTTCTCGTTCGCTCACCTGAGCTCAGTTGCAGCCGCCATCACTTCCTTGGGTCTCAGTTGCAGCCGCCATCACTTCCTTGGGTCTCAGTTGCAGCCGCCACCCTTTTTCTTCTTCGGCACAAACGCGCCCACGGGCCCTGCGGCCACGGGTGGCGGTGCCGCCACTCCGGTGAGGGCACTGTGGACTGCCGCACGGAACAGATTTGCATCTCGGACTTCACTCGTTGCCGCGGGGTCGGGGGGCTCGGGCGCGACCAGGGCGTAGGCATGCCATGCAGCATGACCCCCCTCGAGCACTCTAAGCTCTCCGGGATATGCGTTGGCCGCCGCTGGAATGGGCGTCGCCGACCCATCGTTGACGATGACGAGCTTGCGGGCTCCTGTGCTGAAAGCAAGGCCGAGTTGCTCGAGTTGTGCCGCGGGGACGCACTCCGCACCCGTCACGCGTTCTGTGGCACACAAAGCATTGTCACGAATGTCGATGATCCGCACACTCCAGGGCGCATCAATGACATCGCGGGCTAGATCGGCTGCGGTGATCGGCGTCGCTACGCGAGCACCCGCTTCGGCCTGCTTGGCGACAGGGAAGAACAGGGTGACGATGGTGACAACACCGACGGCACCGTAGATACCGAACGCCCAGCGACGCGACGAAGGACGCGAGCGCAACTCTTCATCGACAACGGTGGCAGCGACCGTGATGCGTTTGGTCATGATCTTTTCGACCTTCTCCGCACCGATGAAGCCGCCCACCGCCATGAGAGTCACGCCGATGGCGACTACGGCTGGGGGAATGCCAAAGAGTTGATAGAGGAAGATCTGCCCCTGCTCGCCGCTGAGATGGAACCCCTCCACCAACGGATACACTTCGCCAAAGAGAACGGAGCCGACAGCAACACCGGCAATGGTAAACATGGCATCGATGTTTCCGGATGCGCTACCTACCAACGATGTGCCAGGACAATAACCAGAGATGATAAATCCCGCCCCAAGCATCAATCCACCAAACAACATCGGCCACACAAAGGTGCCTGACACGGCTCCCTGGGCCAGTGCCGTCAAGTCGACGAGGCCGATGCCTGCCGCGGCAACGGTGCCGAGCATGGCGGTCACAATGGCACCAAACATGACCTTGAAGACGGTCATGTCGTAAAGGTAAAACTGTGCTGCGAGCTTGGGAGCACGACCAAAACCGGATCGCTCGAGCACAAACCCGAAACCGAAACCGATCAGCGCGCCGACGAAGAGGCCAAATTCACGAAATTCACCCACTAGAGATTCAATAGGGAATGTCATGTCCACTGCCTCCTGACGAAGTATGCCAGCGCATAGCCGCCGGCGAACACGGAAAGCATGAAGATCCAACTACCCACGGACAACATGGCACCGCCGCTGAGCGCCTGCCCAGAGGTGCAGCCGCGGGTCAGGCGTGCGGCAAAACCCATGAGGATGCCGCCAGAGAAAGCCAAGGTGAGGCGCAACGGGACTTGGATTCGTGGGCCTTTGCCGACACCGATGCGCATGCGACCGGCGGCATAGGATGACACGACGCCACCGAGAAACACGCCGATGGCCATGAAGATGTAGAAGTCGTCAAAGGGGCTCGCTCCATTGGCGAATATCGTCGACATGTACCCATTCGCTTCAACGTGGGCAGGGGCAACTGCATGCAATGCAGCGACGCCGTAGCGATACACCGCCCCAGATGCCCCGAGCCCCTGGCCCATCACGAGAAATGAGGTGAGCAATACGAGGCCCAGGGCAACCCCGCCAATGTACGGATTCCAAAATCTCTGCTCCTGCTGAACCTGCATCAGAACCTCCGAGTTCTTCATCACTACACCAAGAAAAACAGATGCGGATCGAGACCGCGCTCAGGCTCGAGCACCTTGTGTCTGCGCTTCTTCAGATCTTCTGAAACGTTACTTTGGGGATCAGAAAGATCACCAAAGTGAAGCGCGCGGGTCGGACAAACATCCACACAACCCGGCTCCTCTCCCTTCTGCACCCGATGCATGCAGAAAGTACACTTGTCGATATAGCCCTCGTCGTGCACATAGCGCGCATTGTAGGGGCAGGCCGCAATGCACGCCTTGCAGCCAGAGCACTTGTGTTGGTTGACCAACACCGTTCCCCCAGGACCGACATAACTGGCGCCGGTGGGGCAAGCGCTTACGCACGAGGGGTTGTCACAATGGTTGCAGCGCTCGGAGCGGTTCTCTTGCGACAGTGTTGGCATCTCCCCTCGAGTTTCCTGCACAATCCAATCACGAAAACCTTTGTCGGGCAGATCGTTCTCTGCCTTGCAGGAGAGGACACAGGCCTGGCACGCAACGCAGCGCTTGGTGTCCATGGTCATGGCATAGCGTTTGGCTTTCATGCTGCACCCTCTCGCACACGCGTTGCGCCTGCTTCGTCTGCTTGGGTAGCGCGCTCGATGCGTACGAAGTTTACGTTCATGCCGGTGCCACCCATGATGGGATCGACCTTGTATTGGGTGACCAGCTCACTGTCGGAGGCACCGCGGCCGCGCGCGAAGCGCAGACCTTTGGCCGAATGGCCGTATCCATGAATCATGTAGACACAATCGCCGCGAATTCGTTCTGTGACTTTGGCGGCGATGGGCTCGGAACGCACGCCATCTTGGTTGATCAAGACGACACGGTCGCCGGTTTTAAGAATGCCAACGCCTGTGAGATCTCGAGCCACCTTGGCGTTGACCCAGACTTCGTTGTCGTTGGTGATCAGAGACAGGAACCTGTTGTTCACGGTGCGACCAAAGGTGTGCACCGGTGCCCGTCCAAAGAGCAGACGGAACATCCCCGCCGGTGCCTCGTCCGGTGGAGTGTACTGCGGTAGCGGATCGAAACCGAGCGCGGCGAGAGGCTTGGAGTAGAGGTCGATCTTGCCACTGTCGGTGCTGAAGGAGAGGGCCAATCCCTCCTCCTCGCAGGTGGGTGCCCCTTGGCCGACGATGACCCCAGTTCGCTGCAGCTCATCACAGTCATACCCGGCGGCCGTAACCCGGAACTTGGCGTACTCGACGCTGTCCTTCCACGGAAAGTAGTCCTCGAGTCCGGAGCGCTTGGCGAGCTCCTTCGCGATCCACCAACCAGGCTTCGAGTTGTACATCGGCTCGACCACCGGCTGACGTACTGCGAGAAACGGAACCTTATAATCAGGAGTCCACACCTCGTCACAGCGCTCGAGGTAGGTCGACTCCGGGAGAACGACGTCGCTCCAACCACATATTTCAGAGGGCAAGACATCGATGCTGGCGATGAAGTCGAGCTCTTGAATGGCCTTCTTGGTTTGCCGTGGGTTAGGGAGACATTGTATGAGGTTCGTCCCGTACACCACCCAAGCCTTGATGTCGTAGGACGACGTTCCTGGAATGGTGGCATCGCATACGCCCGAGGCCAGAACCTCGTCGGCAAGCGGGTAGAGACTGGGTTTCGGGCGGTCCACCTGAGGACGATGCTCCGGGTAGCTAGTGGTGTAGGGAAACCCTGGCACATCGAGCTTCGACGTGTTGAGGTAGCCGCCGCGACGACCCCAACTGCCGAGAAGCGCCGCCAAGATGGCCATGGCGCGCGCACGCTGGGTGTCATCACCATACCAAGTGGTGCGACGACCCGGATGAATCAACGACGCCGGCTTGAACGAGCTAATAAACCGCGCGGTCTCACGGATGAGCTCGGGTCTAATGCCGGTGAGGACGTGTGCCCATTCGGGGGTCTTGTCGGCAATGTGCTCTCTGAGCTCAGTGAAACCTGCGGCGTGCTTGTCAATGTAGTCGATGTCGTAACGTTTCTCGATAATGATGACGTGCATCCAAGCGAGCAAAAGGGCGATGTCTGTGCCTGGTTTGATGGGCAACCAATAGCGCGCCTTTCCCGCCGCAGTGGAGAATCGTGGGTCGACGACCACCAACTGCGCGCCATTGGCCATTGCGTCCGCAAACTCCTGCACCTGGGTGTTGTGCATGTTCTCACCCAGATGAGAGCCAATCAGGGTAATGCAACGAGCGTTCTCGATGTCGATGTTTTCCGGCGAACCACATCCTTGACCGTAGGTGAGGTAGTAGCCAACCTCTCGCGGACCACGACACTGCGCATAGGAGGGGGCGGAAATGTTGGGCGTGCCGATTGCCTTGAAAAAGTGACTGAACCATGCGCCACCAAAACCGTGCGAGAACAGGGCGATGGCTTCGGGACCATATTTCTCGCGAACCTGCCCCATCTTGTTGGCCATCAAATCGAGGGCCTCTTCCCAGGTGGCCTCCTCGAAGAGCTGCTCGCCTCGTTTCGATTGTCGGCGAATCAAAGGCGTCTTGAGGCGATCCGGATCATAAAGAAGGCCAGTTCCCCCCACGCCGCGTGGGCACAGCTTGCCAAGAGAGAGTGGGTGCGCGGGGTTGCCCTTGAGCTTGGTGACCCGTCCATCTTTGACATGGGCGAGCACGCCGCACTTCCAAAAGCACAGCTCACAGAAAGTGGGAATGATCTTCTCACCTTCGGTGCCGGGATCGTGAAGGGGGTTCTTGTCCAGACCCCACCAGTTTGTGCTGGCACCACTGAGCGCTGCGACACCCGCAGTACCGGCACCAATCTGGATGAACTGTCGACGATTGAGCATGCTCATTCTCCACGACGAGTGGGACAACAATCTTCCATGCAACGAATCAGTTGCTTCAAGTGCGGTTCGGCGAGCTGATAGGTGGCGGAGCCATTGGCGCGATGCACAAGAACGAGATTGCGCATCCGTAGAATGCGCAATTGTTGCGAGATGATCGGTTGCTGGACGCCGAGCTCCTCAGCCATCGCACCAACATTCATCGCCCCACGATTGACCAACAGGGCAATGATCGACAAGCGCACTGGGTGCGCAACGGCTTTGAGTATCTCGGCCGCCTCGGCCACCGCCTTGGGATTCTTGCTGAGATTTCCGCCTACGGATGTAGTCATATCGCTATACTGATACGTATAACTTCAGGCTATGTCAACCTTTGTTTTTCTATAGGGCCGCGACGGGTGGCACAGGACGGTGATGATGTTACATGCCATAGACCATGGTCGTCGGTTGCCGCAGAGGCGCACTCTTACGACCGAATTCCTCCAACTGTCGCAGAGTTCTCTGCACAGCCTTGATCGAGGCACCGGTCATCAAGGCGAGCTGTGTCGGATCGATCTCATGAGCTCCGAGCTCGAGGGCATCGAGTACCGCGGCGACGCGTTGCTCCAACGTCCGAACCCCAATGGAACCATTCGCAAGAATGCGGGCGAGACGTTTTGCAAGATCCTGCTCGTGCCAACGCAAAAAGCTCAGCTGTTCTCGGGCTTGCAGCAGGTCGTCGGCGTCAAAACAGAGCATGCGGGCTTCTCCAACGGAGCGCAGAGCTGTGGCACGAAGCTCGTCACCAGCGACGAGCTCGATGTCACCCCACAACACCGGCGATCTGAGAATGAGAAGCACCTGGGGTTTGTCACCGGCGGTGGTGACAGCCAGGAGTCCATCGAGAAGAAGATAGGCGTCGTCAGCGGGATCGCCGACATCAAAGACCCGTTGGCTGCTACGGGTTTTCACTGATCGCGCACCCCAACTATCCCACAGCTTTTGTGGGGATACGCCGCAGTTCAGCGAGTCGATGCACGCTGCAAGATCAATTGGGTCCGCCATGGTTGCCTCGTGGACGCGCTCCCAATATCGTGATTGACGTCAACAATCACGAATTTTTGGGGTACCTGGAGCAAATGCCCAAGTCGTTGTCGCAGTTGGTGGGCAACCACCCTTTGTTCGCGGCCATCGATCCCACCGACATCGATTGGGCTCTGAGAGCCGTGCGTGAGTTGCACCACGCACCCGCCGACATCCTCTACACCAGCGGCAAGCAAGCTGACATGGTGTTTGTCGTGTTGCACGGAGGCATGCAGATCGAGTATCCCGTAGAGGGCGAGACTCGGGGACAAGTGGCCACCCTGCTGGTGGCTCCCGCGCTTCTCGGGGAGTGTCAGGTGTTGTCAGGGCAACCCTGGAGTGGCACAGGTGTTGCCTTGACCGAGCTGCAGGCTCTCGGTTTCGGACGCGACAGTTGGCTGGAACTATTGCAACGCAACCACGAGATTGCCCGACGCCTTTATCTTGAGCTCGCTGGTCGCTTCTTGCTCGCAATCGAAACCTGGCGCCATCAACCGGAGCTCGGACCTGACGGCTTGATCGCTCGGTATCTATGCGCCGTAGCAGCAGTGCTTGAGCGCGCCGGCGTTGCTAACCCCAACGTCGTTGAGCTCGGACAGTTGGCGATCGCTTGCGCCACCGGCCTTAGCCGCGAAACCGTCAACCGCATTTTGCGCAACTGGCATCGGCGTGGTCTGGTTACTGTGCTCAAGAACAAGGTGGAGGTGAAACGGGTCGCCAAGCTTGAGCTCATCGCCGGCGAGGATTGGCAAGACCTCATCAAGTCCTATTGGACCATCTCGAAATAACGGAGCTCACCGTTGTTGTCACCGCGGCTGCGCAAACGACTGCCTTTTGTCCGTTTGCGAGGTGCCGTCATGCCAGTGTGATCGCGCGCACATAGGCAGGAACAGGCGGTTCTGAGCGCAACTTGCCGTTACTGCTGGCAGGAGTAGCTTGCCATTCATGATGAACGCACACAATAAGAATACCCAACGAGCTCGCGTTACCACCCAACCGCATTGGCAACCCGCGCGCAGTAGGAGCCGCAAAGAGCCGCCGCAGTGCTGGCGCGATGGCTCGGTCTTCGACTCGGGGAGCTATCTGGTTACCTCAGGGGCCATCGCCACTGTGGCCGCGCACACCAGTGGACGTTCTGCCGCGGTGGAGATCATCGGTGCCCCGTGCATCCTGCTGCCGGCTCCGAGAGGCATGAGTTATC
>MGST01000215.1:0-8262 GCA_001798605.1 Deltaproteobacteria bacterium RIFOXYA12_FULL_58_15
TGGAATGGAGTCACCTTCATCAATGACTCCAAGGCGACCAACGATGAATCGGCGAGGGTGGCAGTTGCCGCGATGGACAAGCCGGTGATTCTCCTTGCTGGAGGTCGTGACAAGGGCACCGGGTACGTGCGGCTCGCGACTGCAGTGGGCAAGAATGTCAAGGCCGTGCTCGCGTACGGCGAGGCCAAGGAGGCAGTTGCTGCGGCACTTTCCTATCACGGCCGGGTCGAGCGGTTGGTGTCGATGCGTGCCGCCTTCGCGCGAGCGGTGGCTCTCTGTGAGCGGGGCGATGTCGTGTTGTTGGCCCCCGCCTGTTCGAGTTTCGACGAGTTTGACAACTACGTGGCGCGTGGACAGGTGTTCCGGGATCTATTCGGCGAGCTGGAGAACTCCGGCGCGTCAGCAGCCGAGGAGCGACAGCTGTGAACAATTGTGTGTCGATAAAACGCACGCGGTCAGGTCGCCCAGACAGCAGTGCGGCGCGTAGCATCGGATTGGGATCGCGACGTAGCACGGGCGAGGTCACTCGAGATCACCCCGCGGCACGGTCGGCAGTCCATGGTCCACGCAGCTGGGACGCCCTCCTAATCGCCTCGGTGATGATCATGCTCGGGCTCGGCATTGTGTTGGTCTACAGTTCGAGCTCGGTGTTTGCGGCGCGCATCCACGGCGACGCCGAGTATTTTCTCAAGGCACAGCTCGGGTGGGCGGTGTTGGGCCTCATCGGCATGGTTATGGCCGCACATGTTCCGGGAGAGTGGCTGCAGAAACGTGCTGGTTTGTTATTTCTTGGTTGCGTCGTGCTGTGTGTCTTGGTTCTGATTCCGGGCATCGGCCATCTCGCCAATGGCGCTCGTCGTTGGATAACCTTTGCAGGTGTAGGTTTTCAGCCTTCGGAGTTGACGAAGGTGGCTGTGGTGGTGGCGATCGCCGGCATTCTCGCCAATCGCGACGCGAACATGAAAAAGGATCGTTCGAGTTTGTTGGTGCCGGTGTTGATTGCACAGATCCCAGTGGCTCTCATCCTCAAGGAGCCGGATCTCGGCACAGCGTTGGTCATCGAATTGGTGGTTGCCGTGATGGTCTTCTCTGCGGGGTTGCGACTGCGCACTCTCGCGCTCGTGGGCTTGACGGCCCTGCCAGTGTTTTACAACCAGCTCATGGGTACCAGGTGGCGCATCGAACGGATTCTCGCCTGGATCGATCCATGGGCCTACCGTTCGACCACTGGTTATCAAGTTAGCGAGTCATTGATCTCCATTGGTTCTGGGGGACTGTGGGGCGTTGGGCTCGGCGCGAGCAAACACAAACTGTTCTTTTTGCCGGCTGCGCACACGGATTTCATTTTCGCGCTTCTGGCAGAGGAACTCGGCTTCATTGGCGTCATGGTTGTACTTTGTGTTGTAGCACTATTCGTTGCCCGGGCCTTGAGGGCGGCGGTGGGTGCCGTGAGCTCATTCGACGGATACCTCGCAGTTGGCTTGGGCGCACTGGTTGCTGTGCCGGCCGTCTTCAACATGTGCGTGGCCTCCGGCATGCTTCCCACCAAGGGACTGCCGCTACCCTTGGTCTCCTACGGTGGCTCCAATTTGTTGGCGACCCTCGTTGCAGTGGGACTTCTGTTGCGAGTAGCGCGCGACGGCATCGCCGAGGAGTCTACGAAGTGATTGGCGTCTTGATAGCAGGGGGTGGAACGGGCGGTCATTTGTTCCCCGGCATCGCTCTAGCACAAGAGCTGCGGCGGCGCTCCGAGACGGTTCGCATACTGTTTGTCGGCACTGCCCGTGGCATCGAAACTCGCGCTGTGCCGGCGGCCGGCTTTGAGCTCGCCCTCTTACCCGTTTCTGGCCTGAGGCGCACGGGCGTCATCGGCATGGTGATCGGTTTGTTGCGGTTGCCGTTCGCTATCGTCAAGGCATTGGCGTTGGTGCGTCGGTTCAAGCCGAGTGTCGCTGTTAGCGTTGGTGGTTATGCGGCGGGACCGGCGGTTTTGGCATCCCGGTTGTTGGGCATCCCATGTGTGGTGATGGAACAGAACGCCGTGCCCGGTTTCACCAACAGGGTGCTCGCGCGTTTGGCGCGCCGGGTTCTGACCGGCTTGCCCACCCGAGGTCTGCCCGAGGGCAAAGTGCGAGTGGTGGGCAATCCCGTACGTCAGGATCTGCTTGCCGTGCGCGCAGCCTCATATTCACCAGCCACACCGCCGCGGCTTCTCGTTTTCGGTGGCTCCCAAGGCGCGCGCGCAATCAATGAAGCAATGATGGCAGCGGCAGTCGACTTGTCAGCGCTGGAATTGTCCATTGTGCACCAGACGGGGGAGGCCGACCATGACAGGGTGCGAGATGCATACAACGCCGCAGGTTTGGATGCTGAAGTCCATTCGTTCATTGATGACATGGCCGCGGCCTATCGAGACGCCGACTTGGTCCTCTGCCGATCTGGCGCAATGACTATCGCCGAGCTCACAGTTTGTGGCCGTCCATCGATCTTGGTTCCCTATCCTTTCGCTGTGGATGATCACCAGAGTGCGAATGCTGCGACGTTGGCGGAGGCAGGTGCAGCAATACACTTGCCACAAACAGATCTCAGCCCCGAGCGGTTGGTTGCGCTTGTTCGCGAACTCGCGTTTGACAGAGAACGGCTCGAACGTATGGCTACGGAATCCCGTCGCCATGGCAAACCTGATGCGGCGAAAGACATTGCAGACGTGCTGGAAGCAGAGGCGCGGTTGGGTGGTTGGAGAAATGGTGAAGACGACGGCAGCAAGCGATGTGGCGATGGCCAGGATGAGGTGACACATGTTTAGAGACCGTGCCCATCGTTTGCACTTCATCGGCCTGGGCGGCAT
Organism: Deltaproteobacteria bacterium RIFOXYA12_FULL_58_15; assembly: GCA_001798605.1. Classification (GTDB taxonomy): domain Bacteria; phylum Myxococcota; class XYA12-FULL-58-9; order XYA12-FULL-58-9; family XYA12-FULL-58-9; genus XYA12-FULL-58-9. Next base: position 2,849 of record MGST01000215.1, read on the forward strand.
TGGCATGAGTGGTATTGCTGAAGTGCTCATCAATCTTGGCTACGACGTGCGTGGGTCCGATGTGCAACCGTCGTTGGTCACGGCTCGCTTGAGTGCACTTGGTGCCACGGTGCACGAAGGGCACGCCGCTCTGCATGTCGGTGATGCCGATGTGGTGGTGGTTTCGACGGCAGTCAGGGCTGACAACCCGGAAGTTGTTGAGGCACGACGCCGCGGCATTCCGGTCATTCGACGGGCCGAGATGCTCGCTGAGCTCATGCGGATGAAATACGGTATCGCGGTGGCTGGTACTCATGGAAAGACCACCACGACGTCTCTGGTCGCAACGGTTCTCGGTGAGGGAGGCTTCGATCCCACCATCGTCATTGGTGGCCGCCTCGCTTCGCTTGGCACCAATGCCAAGCTCGGTGAGGGGGAGTACCTCGTGGCCGAGGCCGATGAGAGTGATGGCTCGTTTCTGAAATTGATGCCGACGATCGCCGTTGTCACCAACATCGACGCGGAGCATCTCGACTTCTGGACGGGCGGTTTGCCCGAGATTGTCGATGCCTTCGTCGATTTCGTCAACAAGGTGCCATTCTACGGTGTCTCGGTCCTTTGCCTCGATCATCCCACGGTCCAAGGAATCCTACCGCGCATCGAGAAGCGTTTTGTCACCTACGGCTTCTCTCAGCAGGCAGACTATGTCGCTGAAGATTTGCGCGTGGGCAAAGGCGCGATTACCTTCGCTGTGCGTGTTCGTGGCGAGTTGATGGGGGATGTCCGGCTGAACATGATCGGTCGCCACAATGTTGCCAACGCCCTGGCGACCATCGCAGTCGCTGACGAAGTTGGAGTACCGTTTGAAAAAACAGTGACGGCGCTCCTCAAGTTTTCAGGTATTGGTCGTCGGTTCGAAATCAAGGGCCAGGCGGGAGATATTCTCGTTGCTGATGACTATGGTCATCATCCCGCTGAAATTCGTGCAACGTTGGAGGCGGCCAAAGAGGCCCACAATCGTCGGTTGGTCGTAGCGTTTCAGCCGCATCGCTACACGCGGACGCGAGATTTTCTCGAGGAGTTTGCGCCAGCATTCAATGCGTCGAATGTACTCTTGGTCGCCGACATCTATGCGGCCTCTGAGACTCCCATCGAGGGAGTTACGGCCGAGAAGCTCGTGGAGGTTATTCGCAGTCGCGGTCACAGCAATGTCGAGTATGTGGGCCCAGTGGCAGAGGTCGGCACCCGCTTGGCCGAGATCGTTCGTCCTGGGGATCTGGTGTTGACACTTGGGGCCGGGAATATCTGGCAGGCGGGCGAGGAACTTCTCGTCTATCTGCGTGGCGACGCCGATGTTGGCTGCAGAAACGAGGATTGGCTGACATGAGAATCACTCGCGGACACCGAACGGGACGCAATCGGCGCAGCCCTGCGATGGCATCAGGCGAATCAGCACACGGTGGCGGCGTGTGGCGTCTTGCCCGACTTGCGGCGGCGTTGGCCACCGCTGCCGCTCTGGTCATGGTGGTTCACTATGGATGGCAGTCTTTGCGCACTTCTTCCCGGTTGAATGTGGAAACCATTGAGCTCGTGGGGGCCACTCGTGTCAAGGCAGGGGAGATCCAAGCCTACACCAACATCGGTGTTGGGGATTCTATCCTGGAGGTCGATCTCGACGCTGCGGCGCTGAGCCTGCGTCGACACCCCTGGATTCAGACGGCACGGTTGCAGCGCAAGCTTCCGGATCGCATCATTATTACAGTCGACGAATTTGAGCCGGCGATCGTGGTGGCACTCGGTGAACTCTATCTTGCCGATGCCACGGGGCAGTTGTTCAAGCGTTTGTCGTCGCGTGATGCCATTGTGTTGCCCGTGATTACCGGCGTCCACCGCGGTGATGCAACTGATACGCCCGCAGCGGTGGCTGAAATTATCAGCGCTGGGGTCGCGTTGGCGGTGGCTTTTGAAAACGATGGAGACAACCTTGGGCGGCTCGAGGAGCTACATTGGGACGAGGATCTTGGCTGGACAGCGGTAACCCAACCTGCGCGTGCCCAACAGATTCTCGAGACCCATCTGGGTTTTGGTGGATTGAGTCGCATTGATCACGCAAAGACAGCTTTGGCAACTCTCACGGCACGTGGTCAGAGGCCAGTGACGTTGTGGGTCGATGGTGTGAAGGACCCCCGTCGGGTTTTTGCATCACTTCTGAAAGTTGCACAACCGAAAGAAGAACATGAGACACTCATTGCGGAGGCGAGGTGAGGATATGGCAAACATGGGAGAGCTAATCGTAGGACTCGACATCGGCACCAGCAAGATTTGCGCAATTGTTGGCGAGGCGAGCCGAGATGGTCAGATAGACATCGTCGGAATTGGCACGCATCCATCCAAGGGCTTGCGCAAAGGTGTGGTCATCAACATTGAAGCCACAGTCAATTCAATCAAGAGCGCCGTCCAAGAGGCGGAGCTCATGGCTGGGTGTGAGATCTCGCATGTCTACGCTGGAATTGCCGGCGGTCACATCAAGGGATTCAACAGCCATGGGATCGTCGCAGTCAAGGAACGCGAGGTGGTCCAAACTGATATTGATAGGGTGATTGATGCCGCCCGCGCGATCGCCATTCCCCTCGACCGGGAGGTGATTCATATTCTGCCGCAAGAGTTCATCATCGACGAACAGGACGGCATTCGTGAGCCACTGGGGATGAGCGGAGTTCGCCTGGAAGCAAAGGTGCACATTGTCACGGGTGCCGTCACCAGCGCCCAGAACATCATCAAATGTGCGCAACGCTGTGGGTTGACTGTTGCTGACATCGTTCTTGAGCAGCTTGCTTCGTCGGAGTCGGTGTTGTCCCAAGACGAGAAAGAACTCGGAGTTGCGCTCATCGACATTGGCGGTGGTACTACGGATATCGCCATCTGGAGCGAGGGCAGCATCGTTCATACCTCGGTTTTGGCGGTTGGCGGGGACCACATAACCTCGGATATCGCTGTCGGCCTGCGTACGCCAATGGATGACGCCGAACGAATCAAGCGCCAGCATGGCTGTGCCATGAGTGGCCTGGTTGAACAAGACGAGACCATTGATGTTCCGAGCGTAGGTGGTCGTAAGCCCCGAACGCTGTCGCGACAGATTCTCACCGAGATCATCGAACCGCGAGTCGAAGAGATGTTTTCTCTGGTACAGCAAGAAATTCACCGCACCGGTTACGAAGACCTCTTGGCCAGTGGTGTTGTGATCACGGGTGGCGCGACACTCCTTAAGGGAATGCCGGAGCTCGCGGAAGACATTCTCGGCGTGCCTGTTCGTCTCGGCATGCCGACGGGAATGGGCGGCCTCGTTGATGTCGTCAAGAGTCCCATTTTCGCGACAGGCGTCGGACTGGTTCTGTACGGTGCGAGTCACGAGGGCAATAGGTTCTTCAAGGTACGAGAAGAGAATGTCTATTCCAAGGTCAAGAGCCGCATGCGGTCCTGGTTCGGAGAGATTTTTTGATGCATGGGCCGTGAATGATCACGACTGACAACAGACTATAAGGAACGGGCTGCGCGCCCGAGAAGTATTGAGGAGGAATTCCATGATAGAGCTCGACGAAGTCGCTTCGACCAGTGCATTGATCAAAGTCATTGGTGTCGGCGGCGGTGGTGGCAATGCCATCAATACGATGATCTCCGGCAACATCAATGGTGTGGAGTTTGTCGCCGCGAACACCGATCGCCAGGCATTGGGGAACAACCTGGCACCGTTGAAGGTGCAGATCGGTCAATCCCTCACCAAAGGGCTCGGCGCGGGTGCGAACCCCGAGATTGGTCGGGAAGCTGCGCTCGAGGACCGCGAGCAGATCGCGGCCGCACTCGAAGGTGCCGACATGGTGTTCATAACAGCGGGAATGGGTGGTGGTACTGGTACCGGCGCGGCCCCGGTCATCGCCAGCATCGCCCGCTCGCTCGGAGCGTTGACCGTTGGTGTCGTCACCAAACCATTCTTCTTTGAGGGTAACCGCCGTCGTCGCCATGCTGAGCAGGGCATACTTGCGCTCCGGGAGTCAGTCGACACACTGATCACCATTCCCAATCAGCGACTTCTGTCGATCACTGATGAGAGTACCTCAATGATGGACGCCTTCAAGAAGGCCGACGAGGTACTGCTCAATGCAGTGCAGGGTATTTCTGATCTCATCACCTTCCACGGCATCGTCAATGTTGACTTCGCCGACGTGCGAACCATCATGACCGATCAAGGCATGGCCTTGATGGGAACAGGACAAGCCTCGGGCGAAGGCCGCGCTGTCGCTGCGGCAACGCAAGCGATTGCATCGCCGCTGCTTGAGGAGATCTCCATCGACGGCGCGACCGGTGTGTTGATCAATGTTACTGGCGGGCCTGATATCACATTGCACGAGATCAACGCAGCTTCGGCGCTTATCCACGAGGCCGCCGACGAGGACGCTAACATCATTTTTGGCGCAGTGGTTGATGAGGCCATGGGCGATGCCATGAAGGTGACGGTGATTGCCACCGGTTTTGATCGAGCCGAAGGCCGTCGCAATTCTTTAAACGATCTTCCGATAGCCAAAGAGGCGCATGACATCCCCACGATCATTCGCAATCGCTGGGAGCAAGAGCGGCTTACGAAGATTCGCCTGCCCGACAATGCCGATACAATGGAAGACGAGTACGACATCCCTGCATTCTTACGCCGCAAGGCGGAGTAGGGCACATTTGTGTCTGGGTGCAAAACAGCAGTGTGGCAACTGACGGCGGATCTGATGACAGCGCCATGGTGGATGGACACAGTTCGTCGGGGTCCATGTCGCCTCATTGAGCGTTGGGAAACCGTGGACAACAAGAGAACTGGGTGTTCACGAGTGACGGTGCCGTGGAACGGGCCTTCTCGCCAAATTCAGGAATAGGTCAGCGTCATCGGGATAAGACATGAGCTGCTGATTAGCAATATTCACAACCACGAGTTCCTCTTCCAATCCGGTTACCAGTCTTTGTTGAACAGTCTTCGCCTGCTCTCGATCGGTTACGGGCATGAGCACGACGATCCTGTTTCTGTCAGCGGCGACCAAATCAATGTGCCGCACTCTGTCGGACGCAAGTCGCGCCAAATCCAGCAAGGATTCCTCGCTGTCGTTGGGATCGCCGATCCCATGCAGTACCAATATGGACACCGGATGTTGATAGCGATGGTTCTTCTCGATCTCCTCCATGATGCGATTCTGCAGTTCCTTCATGGTCAGCACATTGGACCGTTGAATGGTTGATGATAGCAACGCTTCCATTCTGCTGCGCAGTTCGCCTTGTCGCCCGGCCACATCCGACATGGCACTGCGTTGTTCGCTGAGTTGTTGGACCAAAACTCGGTGGTCCTCCAGGATCTGGCGCCGTTCATCCAAGATCTGCCGTAGCCGACGGCGCAGCGTCGC
>MGST01000215.1:8475-8634 GCA_001798605.1 Deltaproteobacteria bacterium RIFOXYA12_FULL_58_15
CTCAACGCTTTGTCCAGGTCGAATGTCCCGCTATATTCCGCGCCTTCATTGATGGCGGCGATGAGCAGCTGATAAGTGCTGTCCCTGAACGAGACACCGGTCTTCACCCGTTTTCCGTCAGGAAGGCTGATGTCGTTGTCGAATACATGGAGAAGCTTG